>DATGRC010000074.1:0-3238 GCA_035303865.1 Acidimicrobiales bacterium | reverse complement strand
TGCTCCTTGATGAGCCGGATGCCCTCGATCGTGGCGATGCCGTCCTTGCGGCTCTCCTCGATCCCGGTGGCCAGCGTCAGCGCGAGCGGGTCGAAGAACAGGTCGCTCGGCTCGAGCCCGTAGCGCTCCACGGCGATGTCGTGGATGGCCTTGGCCGCCCGCAGCTTCCACTCCGGGGTGCGGGCCTGGCCCTCCTCGTCGATGCAGGTGCACACGACGGCGGCGCCGTACTCCCGGGCCAGGGAGAGGAACCGGTCGAGGCGGGTGCCGGGGGCGTCGCCGTCCTCGAGGTTCACCGAGTTGAGGATCGGGCGGCCGCCGATCCACTGGAGCGCCGTCTCGACGACGGCCGGCTCCGTGGAGTCGATCATGAGCGGCACGGTGGCCTGCGTGGCGAAGCGCGACGCGATCTCCTCCATGTCGGCGGTGCCGTCGCGGCCCACGTAGTCCACGCACACGTCGATGACGTGAGCGCCCTCGCGCTCCTGCTCTCGGGCCATCGCCACGCAGGTGTCCCAGTCCCCGGCCAGCATCGCCTCGCGGAACTTCTTCGACCCGTTGGCGTTGGTCCGCTCGCCGATCGACAGGTACGTGAGGTCCTGCTCGAACGGGGTGAACGAGTAGATCGACGTGGCCCCGGGGACGTGCTCGGGGTTGCGGGGCGCGGGCGTGAGGTCCCGCACCGCGTCGATCACGGCGCGGATGTGCTCGACGGTGGTGCCGCAGCAGCCGCCCACCACCTGCACCCCGAACTCGGTGACGAAGCGGCGCTGGAAGTCGGCCAGCTCCTCGGGGGTGAGGTCGTAGTGCATCTGGCCGTCCACCACCGATGGCATCCCGGCGTTGGGCAGCACGGCGATCGGCATCCGCGAGTGCTGGCTCAGGTAGCGCAGGTGCTCGCTCATCTCGGCCGGGCCCGTGGCGCAGTTGATGCCGATGACGGCCGGGCGCATGGCGTCGAGCGCGGCCAGCGCGGCGCCGATCTCGGTGCCCGGCAGCATCGTGCCGGTGACCTCCATCGTCACCTGCACCTGGATCGGGACCTCGCGCCCCTCGGCCGCCATCGCCCGACGGCAGCCGACGATGGCCGCCTTGGCGCCGAGCAGGTCGAACTGGGTCTCGATGAGGAACAGGTCCACGCCGCCCTCGAGCAGACCCCGGGCCTGGACCTCGTACGCGTCGCGCAGCTCGGCGAAGCGGATCTGGCCGAGCGACGCGAACTTCGTGCCCGGTCCGATCGAGCCGGCCACGAGCCCGTCGTAGCCGTCGGCCACCTCGCGGGCGATGCGGGCGGCGGCGACGTTCAGCTCGTGGGCCCGGTCGGCGATCCCGTACTCGGCGAGCGGCACGGCGAAGGAGCCGAACGATGCCGTCTCCACCACGTCCACCCCGACCTCGAAGAAGGCCTCGTGCATCCCCGCGATGACATCGGGCCGGGTCACGCAGAGGAGCTCGTTGCAGCCCTCGTACGCCTCACCCCCGAAGTCGTCGGGGCCGAGGCCGAGGGTCTGCACGTAGGTCCCGAACGCGCCGTCGTAGACGACGACGCGCTCGGCCACGCGCTCGAGGTAGGGGACGCCAGCCATGGGGGACAAAGGGTACCGGTGGCCCGGTACCCGGGCCCCATCACGTTCGCCGCCTCCGGGTCCGACCCCTGCGGGGCGGTCGGGGGCTAGACACGGGCCCATGCTCGAGATCCGGTCACCCCTCCAGGGAACCGTCGTGCGGGCGACCCCCACCGGGACGTCCGTCGGTGCGGGCGCCCCCGTCGTCGTCATCGAGTCCATGAAGATGGAGCACGCCGTCGATGCCACGGCGCCCGGGACCGTGGCCGAGGTCCTCGTCGAGGTCGGCCAGGTCGTGCAGGCCGGGGACCTGCTGGCCCGGATGACCCCGGGCGAGCCGGCCGAGATCGAGGCCGACGACGGCGGCCAGGATCCGAGCCCCGAGCGCGCCGACCTCGCCGAGGTGCGGCGCCGCCACGAGATCGGCTTGGACGAGGCCCGCCCCGACGCCGTCGCCCGGCGCCGCCGCACCGGGCAGCGCACCGCCCGGGAGAACCTGGCCGACCTCCTCGATCCGGGCAGCTTCGTCGAGTACGGCCCGCTCGCCATCGCCGCCCAGCGTCGCCGCCGCCCGGTGGAGGAGCTGATCGAGCGGACGCCGGCCGACGGCCTCGTGGGCGGCACCGGCACCGTGGCCGGCCAGCCGGTCGTCGCGATGTCCTACGACTACACGGTCCTGGCCGGCACCCAGGGCGTGCAGAACCACCGCAAGAAGGACCGGCTCTTCGAGCTGGCCGAGCGCCAGCGGCTCCCGGTGGTCCTCTTCGCCGAGGGCGGCGGCGGGCGCCCGGGCGACACCGACGGGATCGGCGTCTCCGGCCTCGACACCCTCGCCTTCCACCTCTTCGCCCGGCTCTCCGGGCTCGTCCCGCTCGTCGGGATCGCCAGCGGCCGCTGCTTCGCCGGCAACGCCGCCCTCCTCGGGTGCTGCGACGTGGTCATCGCCACCGAGGGCACCAACATCGGCATGGGCGGCCCGGCGATGGTGGAGGGCGGCGGCCTCGGCACCTTCCCGCCCGAGGCGATCGGCCCGATGGACGTCCAGGTCCCCAACGGCGTCGTCGACGTGCTCGTCCCCGACGAGGCCGCCGCCGTCGAGGTGGCCAAGCGGTACCTCGGCTACTTCCTCGGCCCCACCGACGACTGGGAGGCGCCCGATCCCGACGCCGCCCGCACCGCCGTCCCCGAGCGGCGCCTCGAGGTCTACGACGTCCGGCGGGCCATCGAGGCGATCGCCGACGTCGGCTCGGTCCTCGAGCTGCGCCCTGCGTTCGGGGAGGGGATGGTCACCGCGCTGGCCCGCGTGGAGGGGCGCCCCCTCGGCGTCGTGGCCAACAACCCGATGCACCTCGGCGGTGCGATCGACGCCGACGGCGCCGACAAGGCCGCCCGCTTCCTCCAGCTCTGCGACGGCCACGCCCTGCCGGTGCTGTTCCTCTGCGACACGCCCGGGATCATGGTCGGGCCCGACGCCGAGGCCACCGCGCTGGTGCGCCACGTGAGCCGCCTGTTCGTCACCGGCGCCAACCTCACGGTCCCCACTGGAACGATCATCCTGCGCAAGGGCTACGGGCTCGGTGCCCAGGCGATGGCCGGCGGCACGTTCAAGGCCCCCCTCTTCTGCGTGGCCTGGCCCACCGGCGAGGTGGGCGGCATGGGCCTGGAGGGGGCCG
>DATGRC010000073.1:0-16042 GCA_035303865.1 Acidimicrobiales bacterium | reverse complement strand
GTGCCACGCCATCGACGAGCACCTCGCTACCCTGACGCGCCCACGAGCGGCCCCCGACGCTGCTTGCCCCGGTGACCGGCGGCGGACGTATGATCCGCCGCACCTCCCCCCGAAACCCCCCCCCAGCGAGGACCCCACATGGCTGACGACGACGTCATCGAAGACGACCTCGAGGACGACGAGCTCGACGCGGAGCCCGACGAGCTCGACGACGACCTCGCAGGCGACGACCTCCTCGCCGCCGACGACGACGATGACGACGTCGTGGTCGACGACGAGGAGGAAGAGGACGACGACGTCGCGCCCGTCAAGGCCAAGCGAGACGACGACGACGAGGACGACGACGACGAGGAGCTCGACCCCGACGACGTCGAGGCGGACCTCGACGAGATCCTGAAGGACCGGATCGCCGCCGCCGAGGAGGAGGACGAGGACGAGGAGGAGGAGACCCCCGAGCCGGAGGAGCGGGGCGACGCCGCCGGCCGGATCCAGCCCAAGCGGCCCGGGGAGTTCGTCTGCCAGTCCTGCTTCCTCGTGAAGCACCCGAGCCAGCTCGCCGACCCCGACAACCAGCTCTGCGCCGACTGCGTCTGAGCCGCGGGGGGAAGGAACCAGGGCCGTGACCTACGCCAGCATCGTCGTCGGCACCGACGGGTCGCCGACCGCCCAGCGGGCCGTGGCCCAGGCCGCAGCCCTGGCCGCGGCCGACGGAGCTCGCCTCGTGGTGGTCACCGCCTACCACGAGGGCGACCGCACGGCGGGCGACGTCACGCCCGACGACCTCCCTGAGGACATCCGCCACGTCCTCTCCGACCGGGTCCAGGCGGAGGAGCTGGTCAGCTCCGCCCGCGAGGTGGCCCGGGAGGCCGGCGTCGAGCGCACGGTCGTGCAGGCCCTGCCCGGTGAGCCCGCCGAGGCGCTGCTGGAGGCGGCCCGGGACTTCGCCGCCGACCTGATCGTCGTCGGCTCCCGGGGCCTCGACAGCCACGCCCACTTCATCCTCGGCAGCGTGGCCTCGTCGGTGTCCCACCACGCGCCCTGCGACGTCCTGATCGCCCACACCACCTGAGCCGCCGTCGAGACCAGATGTCGGTCCGCGCCCCGATTGGACCAGAATGACCCCATGAGCGAGCCGACCGACCCTCAGGCCAAGTCGCCCGTCGACGCCGCCCTCGACGCCTTCGTCTACGCCCCGATCGGGCTGCTGTTCGAGGGGTCGTCGGTGCTGCCGCAGCTCGTCGAGAAGGGCCGCAACCAGGTCACGATGGCCCGCATGATCGGCCAGTTCGCCCTGAAGCAGGCGGGCGACGAGGTGGCCAAGGTCGCGAGCCGCCTGGGCGACCACGCCGCGGCGGTCCTCGAGCGCGTCGGCGGCAGCGCGTCGCCGCTGGCCGAGCCGCCGCCCCCGCCGGCCGCTCGGGCCCCGGAGCCCCGCACCGGGCCGAGCCCCGCCCGCGAGGCGGCCCGCAAGGTCGCCGCCGGCGAGGGCCCGGCGCCCGTCGAGCGCTCGAGCACCGCCGCCTCGAAGCCGAAGACGAAGGCGAAGCCTGCGGCCAAGGCGACGGCCCCCGCGGCTGACGCCGAGCCGGTGGCGGTCGCCGCGCTCGCCATCCCCGACTACGACGGCCTGTCCGCCTCCCAGGTGGTCAACCGGCTGGCCGGGCTCGAGCCCGATGAGCTGGAGGCCGTGCGCCGCTACGAGCTGGCCAACCGCGGGCGCAAGACGATCCTGTCGAAGATCGCCCAGCTCCAGTCGGCCTCCTGATGGCCGGGGTCGGGCAGGAGGGGTGCCGGCCGGCCACCCCCGCTGACGTCCCCCGGCTGGCGCAGCTGGCCGAGGCGGCCGTGCTCGAGCTGTCCGCCAACCGGGGCGGCCTGGTCTGGGCCCGCACCCGGGCCCGTCGGGCCCCGTACGGCCCGGGCTTCGAGGCCGCGCTCGAGGACCCCGCCCAGCGCGTCGTCGTCGGCACCCTGGACGGCACCGTGATGGGCTACGGCGTGGCCCGCGTCGAGGTGCTCGAGGACGGCGGCCGACTGGGCGTGCTCGACGACCTCTACACCGAGCCCGGCTGTCGGGAGGTCGGCATCGGCGAGCTCGTGATGGAGGACCTCGTCGACTGGTGCCGGGAGCAGGGGTGCTTCGGCGTGGACAGCCTCGCCCTGCCCGGCGACCGGCACACGAAGAACTTCTTCGAGTCCTTCGGCCTCGTGGCCCGAGCCATCATCGTCCACCGGAGCCTGCCCTGACGCACGGGCCGGTGCTCGCCGTGGGGGCCGTGGTGGTCGATCACGACCGCCTGCTCCTCGTCCGGCGGGGGCGAGGCCCGGCCGCTGGGCAGTGGGCCGTGCCGGGCGGTCGGGTGGAGCGCGGCGAGACCGTCGCCGAGGCCGTCACCCGGGAGCTCCGCGAGGAGACGGGCCTCGAGGGCGTGTGCGGCCGGCTCCTCGGCGTCGTCGAGGTGATCACCGACGACGAGCACTTCGTGATCCTCGACCACGAGGTCACGCTGGTGGGCAGCGACGAGCCGGTGGCCGGCGACGACGCCGCCGAGGCCGCCTGGGTGGACCTCAGCGACGTGGCCGAGCTCGACCTGGCCGACGGCATGGTGGAGCTCCTCGCCGACCACGACATCCTCACCACCTTCACCTGACCCCGGGGGACGGCCAGGTGCCGGCCCCCGGGGCGAGGGTCAGGGCGGGGCGGTGGGGCTCAGCGGCCCTTCCACTGCGGCGGGCGCTTCTCGATGAACGCGGTGAGGCCCTCGGAGAAGTCCTCCGAGCTCATCGCCTTGGCCATGCCCTCGGCCGACATCCGCCAGCCCACGTCGTCGGGAGCGTTGGTGGCCTCGAGCACGATCTTGCGGGACTCGCGCACCGCGACCGGGGCGTTGGCGCAGATCTGCTCGGCCAGCTTCACCGCCTCCTCGAGCGCCTGGCCGGGCTCGACGAGCCGGTTCACGAGCCCGAAGTGGTGGGCCCGCTCGGCGTCGATCGGGTCACCCGTGAGCGTGAGCTCCATGGCGATGTTCATCGGGATCTTGCGGCCGAGGCGGAACAGCCCACCGGCGGCGGCCACGAGCGAGCGCTTCACCTCGGGGATGCCGAAGGTGGCCGTGGTGGACGCCACGACGAGGTCGGAGGCGAGCACGATCTCCGTGCCGCCGGCCAGGGCCGGACCGTCCACGGCGGCGATCACCGGCTTGGTGCGGTCCCGCTGCACGAACCCGGCGAAGCCGCCCCGCTCGGTCGACAGGCTGGCGCCCCGGCCGGCGTTGATCTCCTTCAGGTCGGCGCCCGCGCAGAACACCGGGGGCACGCCGGTCAGGATGCCGACCCAGGTGGCGTCGTCGGACTCGATCCGGTCGATCGCGTCCTCGATGCCCTGGGCCACCTCCGCGTTGATCGCGTTGCGGGCGTCGGGTCGGTTGATGGTGACCACCGCGAAAGGGCCACGCTGTTCGAAGGTGACAGACATGCCTCGCACACTACCGAGGCCCGCGCGGGCGCCCGGACGGTGGGCCGGCGGTCAGGCCTGCGGGGTCTCCGTGGGGGGCGCGTCGCGGTCGTCCTCGGCCGCCGCCTCGCCGGCAGGGGCCTCAGCCGAGGGGGTGGCCTCGGCCGCGGCCGCGGCGTCGGCACCCTCCGCCGCATCGGTGGCGCCTGCGGGCTCGGCCTCGGCGGCCGGCGCGGTGGGCTCGGCTTCGGCCTCGGGCGCGGCGCCAGCGGGCTCGCGCGCCTCGTCTGTGGCCGCGCCCTTGCCGCGGGACGCTCCCTCGGCGGCCGGCTTGGCCTTCTTCTTGGGGCGGCGACGCTCGACCTTCGGTCGCGGCGCGTTGGGGTCCGGCTCGATCTCGAAGATGTGGGCGATCTTCGGGATCCGGGTGGCGAGCCGGGCGATCGTGGCCCGCACGTCGGGGTGCAGCTCCACCGGCAGCGACGCCGGGATGACCCGGTCCCGCACCGGGGAGAAGGCGAGTGCGTCGAGCACGGCCACCCAGCGCTCCGGCGACGCCTCCGCGGTGAGGGCCTCGCTGGCCGACTGGCTGAGCCGGGCGGCCAGCTCGGCCGGCAGCGGCGAGCCCGCCTTCGGCGGGCGGGAGCTGAGGCGCAGCGCCCGCACCACCCGACCCACGTCGACCGTGGCGGTGAGCTCCTCGAGCCACAGGCTGTGCTCGGCGTCCACCCGGGCGGTCAGCCCGGCCTTCAGCTCATCGGCCAGGGCGCGGGCCTCGGGGTCCTTGCCGGCGTCGCCGGCGGCGGAGACGACCGAGCGCAGGTCCCGCAGGTCGAGCTGCTCGAGGTCCTTGCGGGCCGCCTCGGCCCGGTCCCGCCACTCCGCGGCGCGGACCCGGGGCGCCAGCTTCTCGGCCAGCTCGACGAGCGGGCCGGGCTGGATCTCGGTCTCGCCGGCGGCGCGGCGCTCGGTGTTCTGCTTCTCGATGGCCTGCCGCACGGCGGGCATCCCGCCCATCATCAGCTGCTCGGCGATCGGCCGCTCGGCCTCGGGCAGGGACTGCAGCAGCTCGTTGCGGTGTGCTCGCCCGGCCCGGAGGCGCTTGGCCTTCGGGCGCTCGATGGCGGGCATCGGCGGCGGCTCGGGCCGGTTGCGGCGGGCCGGGCGCTCCCCGTCGCGCCGGCTCTGACGGCCGCGGCCCTCCTCCCGGCGGTCCCGGCCCCGGCGATCCCCCTCGCCGTCCCGGCGCCGCCCCCGGCGCCGGTCGTCGCGGCGAGAGGTGAGCGTGGAGGTGATCAGCGGCTCGTCCGAGCGGCCACCGCCGAGCAGCTCGATCCGCTGCGGCTCCTTGCGCTCGGTGCGCTTGGGGGGGACCACCGCGGTGATCTCGATCCCGTCCACGTAGAACTCGGCATCGACCTTGAGGACGTCACCGACCTTGGCCTCGGGCGGGAGCAGGGCGCTCCCGACGGTGCCCTTCGGCTCCCGGGCACCGGCGGCTCGCCAGGTCCAGGTGCCGTCGTCGCGCGCACTGGTCAGCTCGATGTCGATCCTGCGGGGCATGGGGGTTGCGCTCCAGAGGCGGGGTGGCGGACCCGCACCGCTGCGGGTCGTGGGCGAACAACCGTACTCCGAGGCCGGTTGGCGGCCCCAACGCGAACGGTCAGGCCCCCGCCGGGCCGTACGGGTCGCAGAGCCGGCAGGGGCTCAGCCCGTCGCCGGGATCGACGGTGCGCAGCCCGCGCCGTCCGACGACCACGGCGCAGGTGGGACGGTGGGCCATCGTGCCGCGCTCGGTGGCCACGAGGGGCGCCGCCGCCGCCCGCCTCCCGGCGCCGTTGGTGCGGGCCGCCGCCGCAAGGGGGGCGGGAGCGTCACCCACCTGGGCGGCGAGGCGCTCGAGCGCCCCGAGGACCGCCTGGGTGTGGGCCCGCTGCTCCTTCACGAGCTGGGTGAGCCAGTGCGCGAAGTAGCAGAACGCGCCGAGGACCACGAGGGACAGGCCGAAGAGGCCCCCGGAGATGAGGTAGGGGACCTGCTCGAAGACGTGGGGGGTGCGGGCCGCGCCCCACCAGCCGAGCAGCACCACGACGAGGCCGAGCGGGGCCACGATCCCGCCGAGCACCATGAGGATGCGCTCCTCGAGACGGACCGAGGCTCGCCCGATCCGCAGCGTCCGCACCTCGGCGGCGAGGCGCTCGTGGGGGCGATCGGCCGGGCCGCCGCCGGTGTCGTGGGGGGCGGCGGCGCGGCGCCCCTCGGCGGGCGGCGCGGCGAGGGGCTCGGTCCGGCGACGGGCGGTGGTGCTCACGGGGACCCTCCGGAGGGCGGGGGCTGGTCGAGGCCGAACGGGCACGGCGCCGCCCCGCCGGCCAGCACGTCGTCGGCCAGCCGGCTGGAGCCGAGCCCGAAGAACGGCGCGGCGAGGGCGCTCAGCACGACGAGGATGGCGGGCACGGCGCCGCTGGCGGCGTTGGCGAGGGGCTCAGCGGGCAGGGGCGACGGGGCGTCCGGCCCGCCGCTCGACGACGGGCTGGGCACCGGGGCGATCGGGGTGCTGAACCCGGGTGCGCCCAGGTCCGGGGTGGGACCGCTCGGCGGCGGGGCGGCCACCTCGGGGGCCGGCGGGGGCAGGGGTGGCGCCTCGAAGGCGGGGAAGGGCGGCGTGGCGAGCGCGGTGACGGTGCCGGGGGCGAGGCTCAGCTCGATGATGTGGTTCTCGACGAGGAAGCCGAGCGGGTTCGGAACGGGCCCGAGGGACGGCTTCAGATCCGGGGGGATGGCGTCCAGGAGGTCCCGCAGGGCCTCCTGCTGGGTGCCCTCGTAGCTGAACCGCAGGGTGAGGCCGGAGGAGATGCGCGTGGCCGCGCCGGACTCGCTCTGGGTCTCGTGGGGCGCGGCCACCTCGAGGGTGATCCCGGCCTGGCCGAGCAGGTCGTCCACCAGCGGCACGGCCTGGGCGAGGACCTCCTGGAGCAGGTCGGTGACCGGGCCGAGCGCCTCGCCGAGGCTGGGGCCGAGATCGCCGAGGAGCCCGCCCAGCGGGTCGTCGCTGGGCCCGTCGGAGGGCGCGCCGGCGAGGACGAGGCCGCCATCGTCGAGGCGCGCCTCCAGCCCCAGGAAGCGCACGCCGCTCACCGTGGTGCCCCCGGCGGTGGACCCCGCCTGCCCGTCGTGGGCGGCGACGAGGTCCGTGACGACCGAGTCGATCGTAATCAGCCCGTTGAGGAGCCGCACGGCGCCGAGCTCCACCCGGGTGCGGCTCACGGCCAGCTCCCCCTCGATCGAGGAGCGGGTGGCGGCCCGCACGCTGCCCACCTCGAGGACGGGGGCCGCCTCCACCGCGGGGAACGACCCGACGGACTGGACGCCGAGGTCGCCGGTCACCACCCGCTGCACGGCCGGTCCCTGGGACTCGTCGACCTCGGTGGGCCCGGTGGGGTAGAAGGCCTCGGCCTTGATCGGCCACGGGGGCACGGAGTCCTCGGACCCCGCGCCGGTCTGGGCGAGGAGGACGCCGAGGTCGGCGAGCAGCGGACCGGGGTAGGCGAGGCCGGCGAGCCCGTAGCCGTTGGGCCCGGTGGCGAAGCGGGTGGCCGTCTCCGGGATCCCGAGGTCGAGCAGGGGAGCGCCGCCGGGGAGGATGTCCTGCAGCTCGTAGCGGGCCTGCACGCCGACGCCGCGGGCCTCGAGCTGGTACGCCCCGAAGAGCTTCTCGCCGGTGGCCAGCGGGGCGTCGTCCTGAGCAGAGGCCCCGGGCGCGGCGCCGAAGCCGAGCAGCGACCCCGCCAGCGCGAGCAGCACGAGGGCCCGGGCCCTACGCCAGCGCATCGGCCACCTCCCGGGCCGGGGGAGCCGCCGATGCGGGGGCGGCGGCGGCGCGGCGCTCCGGCGCCGGCGGGGCCGCCCGGGCCGTCGTCAGGCGAGCGAACAGGAGCCCCGCCATCCCGTTGGGCTGCTTGCCGAGGGCCAGCGCCGTCACCGCCACCGTGGCGAACACCAGGCCGGCCAGCTCCTTGGCCTCGGACTGCACCAGCGGCAGCAGGGCGAACAGCAGCCCTCCGAGCAGCGCGCCGGTCACCGTGGTGACGCCGCCCACGAACGCGAAGAGGAAGAGGAGCACGTTGTAGAGCGGCTCGAAGTCGAGCTGCCCGGCCGTGAACCCGAGCCCGCCGTAGAGCGCACCCGCGAGCCCGGCGATCGCCGAGGACAGCGCGAAGACGCCGAGCTTGGTCCGGCGGATGTCGAGGCCGAGCGTGGCGCAGGCCGTGGGGGAGTCCCGCATGGCGGCGAGGCGGCGCCCGAACCCGCTGCGGCGCAGGGCCAGGACCCCCACCGCCACCGCCGCGAACACCGTGGCGCACAGCACCGCGAAGGCGCGGTCGTCGGTGAAGTCGAGGCCCAGGACCCGCAGCCGGCCGACCGTGACCCCGCCCTTCCCGTAGATCCGCGAGTCCTGGAAGATGACGTCCCGGGACACCTGGGCCACCGCGAAGGTGACGAGCGCCAGGTACAGCCCCTGGAGCCGCATGGCCGGCAGCGCCACCGCCACCCCGAAGGGCACCGCCACCGCGGCGGCGGCGAGCATCCCGAGGATGCTGCTCCCGCCGGCCACCTGGCCCATCGCGAACGCCCCGAGCCCGAAGAACACGTACTGCGCCAGGGAGATCTGCCCCGAGTACCCGGTGAGGAGCACGAGCGACAGCAGCAGGGTGCCGTAGATGAGCGCTCGGTTGAGGTCGAGGAGGTGGTCGCCGGCCACGCCGGCCAGGAGCCACACCGCGGGCACGAACGCCACGGCCCGCACGAGCGTCGACCGCAGGCCCGGCACCCCGGGGGTGTCGCGCCCCACGACGCGGCCGGCGGCCAGCTTGGCGTCGGGCAGGGCGAGCAGGGCCAGGAACAGGAACACGCCGGGGACGCCGACCTGCAGGTTGCTCCACACCTCGCTGCGGGGGAACCCGATCGTGGCGTAGGCCTGGATCAGCCCGAGCACGATCGCGCCGGCGAAGGTCATCGGGAGGCTCCGCAGGCGCCCGAAGACCGCCGCCCCGTAGGCCGCGAGGACGAAGAAGGTGAGGTTGACGGCGTCGAGCGCCCCGACCGACGGGGCGTAGAGCACGCCGGCCAGGGCGGCCAGGCCCGTGCCGAGCACCCAGCTGGTGCGGGCGATCGTCACCGGCGGGGCGCCGTTCAGCGCCGCGAGGTCGGGGTCGTCCACCACCGCCCGCATCGCCACGCCGGTGCGGGTGCGGCGCAGGAGCGCCCGCAGCCCGACCGCCACCGCCACCGCCACCACGAGGAAGGCGAGGTCGTCCCAGCGCACCCGCGCCCCGGCGAGCACCACGTAGCGGTCGCCGAGCAGCGGGGGCAGGGTGCGCTGGCCGCCGTCGCTCTGGAAACCGTACTGCGCCACCCCGATGAGGAGCACCGTGAGGGCGATCGTGACGGTGAGCGTGGTGCCCGGCGACGCGCCCCGGAAGCTGCGCATCATCCGCTCCAGGGTCAGCCCCACCAGGGGGGCCAGCACCCCCAGCACCACGACGAGCGACACCACCACGGGCGCGCCCCACTCGACCGTGAGCTGGTGGTGCACGAAGGCGCACAGCATCCCGACCGCGCCGTGCGCGAAGTTGAACACCCCGGTGGTCGTGTAGGTGAGCACGAGGCCGCTGGCCGTCACCGCGAAGACACAGCCGGCGGTGATGCCGAAGATCGTGAACTGCAGGAAGGTGCCGCCGTCGCCGGCGGCGCCGTAGGCCCGGACCAGGAGCCACAGCACCGCGACGGCGGTGACCGCGACCCCGGCGAGGAGGCGACGGTCGCCCCGCAGGCGATGCAGGACCTCGGTCAACAGGCGAACCCCTCGGCGGGGTGCTTCTTCACCCACCGTCCGCCCTCCACGTGCACGATGTGGAAGCAGGTGGGCGCCGACTTGCCCGCCGGGTCGATGCTGGCCACCGCGCCGTGCGCGTCGTAGGAGTTGAGCTTCTTCAGCTCCTCGACGATCTTGGCCTGGGTGGGGTCGGGTCCCGCGGCCCGCAGGGCGTGGACGAACATGTCGGCCGCCACCCACCCGGCGAGGGCGAAGAAGTCGACGTCGGCCCCGGGGGCGGTGCGGGCGTACCACTCGCTGAACTGGGCCATCGCGGGGTTGCGGTCGGCCTCCTCGGGGATGGCGAAGATCAGCCCGGTCTTGGTGCCCTCCGCGGCGTCGCCGGCCATCTGCAGGAACTTCTTGCCGTACACCTGGGCGCCGTAGAAGGGGACCTTGGGGAACCAGTCCACCGCCTTGAAGGCCCGGGCCAGGTTGGCCATGGCGTTCACCTCGGCCACGGTGATCACGAAGTCGACCCCCGAGCTCTTCATGTGGTTGGCCTCGGTGGTGAAGTTCGTGGAGATCGGGTTGACGGCGTACACGTTGGCGTCGGCCACGGGGATCCCGGCCGCCGCGAAGTCCACCTTGTAGGAGTTCGCCTGGTTCACCCCGGTGGCGACGTTCTGGTAGAAGATCGCCGGCTTCTTGATCCCCTCGGTGCGCTTGAAGTACTCGAGGATGCCCCGCAGCCCGTTGCCGGCTCCCGGGTCCGGGGGGATCGGGTTCGGGGAGAAGTTGTTGGCCGCCGCCGTGCGGGCCTTGGTGGTGGCCAGGGACACGTCGGGCAGGCCCCGGGCGTCGATGACCGGGGCGCCGCCGTCGTCGACCACCGACGTGGAGCCGACGAGGGCGAGCACCCGGTCGGCCATCTTCTCGGTCTCGGCCCGGTTGGTGGCGGCCTGGAACCGATCGTCGGCCACGACCATCTTGATCGTGCGGCCGCACACGCCGCCTTGGTGGTTGACCATGTTGAAGTAGGCCTTGGCGCCGTTGATGCCGGTCTGGCCGAAGCCCGGCACGAGCCCCGACAGCTGGCTCACGTTGCCGACGGTGATCTCGGTGGGCGTGACCCCAGGGCCGGTGGCCGACCCTGGCCGGCAGGCCTGCTCGCCGCCGCCCCCACCCCCGCTCGGTGCCTCGTCGCCGGCGGGCGCCTCGACGGCGCCACCGTCCCCGCCGCCACCCCCCTCGCCGCCGGGCACCTCCCCGGTGGGGGCCTCGCCGGCGATCGGGTCGCCGAGCGCGTCGCCGATCGCGTCGTCGACGGTCACGTCGGTGACGGGGCCGGCGGCGCCCGGCGCCAGGCCGCCGGATCCCGACGAGGTGGCGAGGGCCCGCTGCTCGTCGCTGAGCCGGGCCCCGCACGCGGCGACGAGGGCCAGCGTCGCCAGGAGCACGCTGAGCTTGGGCAGGCGCATGACCGGCGGATCCCCCCTTCGGTGTCTCGTCGGGGCAGTTCGCCGTCGGGGGAGGGGCCTCCTGCCGGTCGCGGCGCGAGATCTGACGGTGTGTTAGAAATCCTTCGCAGTCGCGGGACGGGGGGAAGCCGGAGGCGATGCAGATCGCGTACACCGCCGAGCAGGAGGTGCTCAGGACCGAGCTGCGCGCCTACTTCGCTGAGCTGATGACCCCGGAGGTGCAGGAGGAGACCGCCCGGGGCGACACCGGCGGCCCCGCCTGCCTGGAGGCGGTCCGCAAGATGGGCCGCGACGGCTGGCTCGGGATCGGCTGGCCGGAGGAGTACGGGGGGCAGGGCCGCACCGACGTCGAGCAGCTGATCTTCTTCGACGAGGCGTGGCGGGTCGGCGCCCCGATCCCGTTCCTCACGATCAACACCGTCGGCCGCACGATCATGGAGTACGGCACCGAGGCGCAGAAGCGGGCGCTGCTGCCGAAGATCCTGGCCGGCGAGCTGCACGTGTCGATCGGCTACACCGAGCCCGGGGCGGGCACCGACCTGGCGTCGCTCACCACCCGAGCCGAGCGCGACGGCGACGAGTGGGTCATCAACGGCCAGAAGGTGTTCACGTCGCTGGCCAGCTACGCCGACTACATCTGGCTGGCCGCCCGCACCAACCCCGACGCCCCCAAGCACCGGGGCATCACGATCTTCCTCGTCCCCACCTCCGACCCCGGGTTCTCGTGCTCGAAGATCGAGACGATGGTGAACGCCAGCACCTACCAGACGTTCTACGACGACGTCCGGGTGGGGGACGACGCCGTGGTCGGCGAGGTCGACCGGGGCTGGGACCTCATCGTCAACCAGCTCAACTACGAGCGCGTGTCGCTCGGCCCGCCGGGGATGGTCGAGCAGGTCCTCGAGGACGTGATCGCCTGGACCCAGGCCACCAAGCGGGCCGACGGCCGCCGCGTCGCCGACGAGGAGTGGGTGCAGCTCAACCTGGCCCGGGTCCACGCCCGGCTCGAGCTGGTGAAGCTCCTGAACTGGAAGGTGGCGGCCTCCGGCGGGGCCGCCCCGGCCGACGCCAGCGCCACCAAGGTCTTCGCCACCGAGTTCTACACCGAGGCCTACCGCCTGCTGATGGAGGTGCTGGGCCCGGAGGCGTACCTGGACCGAGCGTCTCCAGGGGCGGTGCTGGCCGGGCGGCTGGCCCGGGCCTGCCAGGGCACGCTCATCCTCACCTTCGGCGGTGGGGTCAACGAGGTGCAGCGCGACCTGATCGCCATGTTCGGGGCCGGGCTGCCCCGGGTCCCGAGGAGCTGACGTGGACTTCGACCTGAGCGACGACCAGCAGGCGATCGTGGACCTCGCCGACCGGATGCTCGGCGAGCGCCTCCCGCCCGAGGACCTGCGCCGCCGGGAGCGGGCGGGGGAGTGGTTCGCCGCCGACATGTGGGACGAGCTCGCCCGGGCCGGGCTGCTCGCCCTCGCCCTGCCCGAGGCCCACGGCGGCGCCGGGCTCGGGCTCGTGGACGCCTGCCTCGTCGCCGAGGCGCTGGGCCGGGCGGCGGCCCCGCTGCCGTACGCGCCCGTGCTCGGCGCCGCCCTCGCCGTCGCCCGGTACGGCACCGACCGGCAGCAGGCACGGCTCCTGCCGCCCCTCGCGGACGGGGGAGGGCCGCCGGTGGCGGCCGTCCACGAGCCAGCGGAGGTGGCGATCCCACCGGTGCCCGGGACCGTCGCCACCCCCGCCGAAGACGGCTGGACGCTGCACGGTCAGAAGGTCCTGGTGTCCTTCGGGCCCGACGCCCGCGCCCTCGTCGTGCCGGCCCGCACCGGCGAGTCCACGACCACCGTCTTCGTCATCGAGCCGGGCGCACCCGGGCTGCGCTTCGAACGGCAGGTGGCGATGACCGGGGAGCCCCAGTGGACAGCGCACCTCGACGCCGTGGCCGTCGGCCGGGACGACGTGCTCGGCGACGTGGACGGCGGCGCCGCCGTGGTGGCCTTCCTCGAGGCCCGCCTGATAGCGCTCACCTGCGCCCTCCAGACCGGGGTGTGCGAGGGGGCGCTCGCCCTGACCGCGTCGTACGTGGGCGAGCGGGAGCAGTTCGGCGTGCGGCTGGGCACCTTCCAGGCCGTAGCCCACCGCGTGGCCGACACCTACATCGACACCGAGGGCGTGCGCCTCACCGCGCGCCAGGCCGCCTGGCGCCTCGACGCCGGCCTCGACGCCACCCGCGAGCTCCTCACCGCCAAGCACTGGGCCGCCGAAGGTGCCCAACGGGTCGTGCACGCGGCCCAGCACCTCCACGGGGGGATCGGCATGGACCTCGAGTACCCGGTCCACCGCTACTTCCGCTGGGCCAAGGTCCTCGAGCTGCAGCTCGGGGGCGCCACTCCGTCGCTCCGCCGCCTCGGCGCCGCCCTCGTCGGCGCCGGCCGACCCTGAACCGCCGCACCACCGACCGCTCGTCCACCGATCCGCAAGCTCACGCTCACCAGGGGGGAACACCGAACGTGACGAAGACCCGCCGCACCCCGATCGCGATCCTCGTCCTGCTCATGCTCGTCGCGGCCGCCTGCGGCCGCGACGAGGACTCGAGCGCCGGCGAGGACGACGGCGCACCCACGACGGCCGCACCGGCCGAGGACGACGACGGCCCCGATCCAACGTCCCTCGACGCCGGCGGCTTCGGCGACCTCGAGGGGGTCTGCCGCGACGGCGACGCCTCGGGCGCCACCGCGCCCGGGGTCACCGACACCCAGATCCGGGTCGGGACGATGAGCGACAAGGGATCGACCGCGGTGCCGGGCCTCAACGAGGAGATGTACGACACCGCCGTCGCGTTCGTGAAGTGGTGCAACGAGCACGGCGGCATCCTCGGCCGAGAGCTCGTCCTGTCGGACGTGGACGTCAAGCTCCTCGAGTTCGAGCCGGTCGTGACCGAGGCGTGCGGCCGGGACTTCGCGCTCGTGGGCGGCGGTGCCGTCTTCGACGAGGACGCGAACGGGGTCCGGGTCGGCTGCGGGCTGCCGAACCTCCCGGGCTACGTCGTGTCGGCCCAGGCCCGGGTGGCAGAGCTCCAGGTCCAGCCGGTGCCGAACCCGATCTACAACATCGCCATGGGCCGCTACAACGCGGCCAAGGCGATGTTCCCCGACAGCATCGACCGCTTCGCGGTCATGGCCTCGGCGCTGCCGTCGGTGCTGCTGGTGAAGCAGCAGACGATCGAGACCGCCGAGCAGCTCGGGTTCGAGCTCGTCTACGAGATCGACTACCAGACCCAGGGCGAGACCGGCTGGGCCAACTTCGTGCGGGAGATGCAGGCCGCCGACGTGAGGATCCTGGACTTCGTCGGCCAGCCCCAGAACCTCGTGCAGCTCACCCAGGAGATGGACCTGGCCGGCTGGTACCCCGACGTCATCCTCCTGTCCGCCAACTTCTACGACCACCTGTTCGTCGAGACCGGCGGCGAGACGGCGGGGAACCTGTACATCCAGTCGGTGTTCCACCCGCTCGAGCTGGCGGCCGAGAACAAGGCCACGCAGGACTACCTGGACCTCATGGAGGCCTACAACCCGGGCGGCAAGGTGGCCCTCCTCGGCATGCAGGGCCTGTCGGCCTGGCTGCTCTTCGCCACCGCGGCCACCGAGTGCGGGTCGGACCTGACCCCCGAGTGCCTGCTCGAGCAGGCGGCCGCGCAGACGGGCTGGACCGCCGGCGGCCTCCACGCCCCCCAGACGCCGGGCAACGCGCAGGCCAGCCCGTGCATGCTCCTGCTCGGGGTGGACGGCAAGGAGTTCACCTACCTCGAGGAGGCCACCGCGCCCACCGCCGGCGACGGGCTGTTCAACTGCGAGCCGAGCAACGTCATCGACCTGCAGGGCGACTACGGCGTGCCCCGGCCGGAGGCCTGACCCACCCCGGACGCCCCGATGCAGGAGCTGCTCAGCAACACCGTCCTCGGCCTCGCCACCGCGGCGATCTTCGCCCTCGCGGCGAGCGGGCTCGTGCTGACCTACACCACCACGGGCATCTTCAACTTCGCCCACGGTGCGGTGGGCATGCTCGGGGCGTTCGCCTACTGGCAGCTCCACGTCGCCTGGGGGTGGCCGATCCCGCTCGCGCTCGCGGGGGTCCTGCTCGTCGCCGCCCCCGCGCTCGGCCTCGTCATCGAGCGGGTCATCATGCGCGGCCTCCACGACGCGCCCGAGACCGTGCGCATCGTCGTCACGGTGAGCCTCCTCATCGCGCTGCTCGGCCTCGGTCAGTGGCTGTGGAGCCCCAAGACGGTGCACCGCGTGCCCCACCTGTTCGCCGGACGACGGGTGACGATCCTCGACGTCACGCTCACCTGGCACCACGTGAGCGCGTTCGCGGTGGCGATCGCCGTGGCCGTCGGGCTGCGCACCCTGCTCTACCGCACCCGCCTGGGGCTCGACATGCGGGCCACCGTCGACAGCCGGCCCCTGGCGATGCTGAACGGCGCTCGGCCGGACCGGGCCGCCGCCGCGGCGTGGGCGATCGGGTGCTCGCTGGCGGCGCTGGCAGGGGTGCTGATCGGGCCCCTCGGCGGCCAGCTCTCCCACGTCAACCTGACGCTGCTGATCGTCAGCGCCTACGCGGCGGCGATGATCGGCCGGCTCCGGAGCCTGCCCTGGACGGTGGCCGGGGCGGTGTTCCTCGGCCTGGCCGACTCCTACGCCATCGGCTACCTGCCCACCGGCAACGCCTACCTCACGACGTTCCGCTTCGTGATCCCGGTCGTCGTGCTGTTCGTGGTGCTGCTCGTCCTCCCGAACCCGCAGCTGCCCACCCGCGCCGGCGGGGCGTCCCGCGAGGAGGTGCCGCTCCCGTCGTGGCGGACGGCGGCGGTCACCGCCGGTGGGATCGTCGTCGTCGGCCTGGTCCTCGCGGGGCTCCTCGGCGACGCCGACGCCCTGCGAGCCACCCGGATCCTCGGCGTGGCCCTCATCGCGCTCAGCCTCGTCCCGCTCACCGGCTTCGCCGGCCAGGTCTCGCTGTGCCAGATGAGCTTCGCCGCCATCGGGGCGCTGGTCATGGCCCACCACGGCGACGGCGGCAACCCGCTCGCGCTGCTCCTCGCCGCCGCCGTCTGCGCCGTGGTCGGGGCCATCGTGGCGCTTCCCGCGCTGCGGCTGTCCGGGCTGTACCTGGCCCTCGCCACCGCCGCGTTCGCCGTCTTCCTCGACCGGTGGATCTTCCTCATGCCGTCGTTCGAGGTGGGGTCGACCACGGTGCGGATCTTCGAAGGCGGGGTGATCGCGGTGGCCCCCCTCGACG
>DATGRC010000072.1:0-2292 GCA_035303865.1 Acidimicrobiales bacterium | reverse complement strand
TTCTGCGTGGCCTGGCCCACCGGCGAGGTGGGCGGCATGGGCCTGGAGGGGGCCGTGCGGCTCGGCTACCGCAAGGAGCTCGAGGCGATCGAGGACCCAGAGGAGCGGGAGCGCACGTTCCGGGAGATGGTCGACCGCATGTACGAGCACGGCAAGGCGATCAGCTCCGCCAGCCACTTCGAGATCGACGACGTGATCGACCCGGCCGACTCCCGCCGCTGGATCGCCAGCGCCTTCGCCGCCGCGCCGACGGCGCCCCGGACGGGCAAGAAGCGCCCCCACATCGACACGTGGTGAGCGGCGGCGGCGCTACCGTGCCAGCGATGGCTCGCCTCTGGACCGGCAAGGGGGACGACGGCACCTCCGGCCTGCTCCACGGCGGCCGCGAGCCCAAGCACGCCCCCCGCTTCGACGCGATCGGCGCCGTCGACGAGGCCCAGGCCGCGCTCGGCGTGGCCCGGGCCGAGGTGCCCCGCGGCAGCGAGCTCGACGAGATCCTCGTCGGCCTGCAGCGCGACCTGTGGGTGCTCATGGCCGAGGTCGCCACCGCCGAGGAGCACCGCGACCGGCTGGTGCCGGAGGCGTCGCTCGTCACCGAGGGGATGGTCGACCGCCTCGGTCGCCTGGCCGACGAGGTCGGCGGGCGCTTCGAGCCGCCGCGCGAGTTCGTCGTGCCCGGCCAGGACCGCACCTCGGCGCTGCTCGACCTCGCCCGCACCGTCGTCCGCCGAGCCGAGCGAGCCGCCGCCGCGGTCGCCGTCCCCGGCTCGCAGGTCGTCCCCTACCTCAACCGCCTCTCGTCGGTCGTGTGGACCCTCGCCCGCTGGGTGGAGGGCGAGCCGCTGACCGCCCGCGGAGGCTGACGCAACCCCACCAGGGAGGAACGTTGCCCATCACCGCTTCCGTCTCCAAGGTCCTGCCCGACGACGTCGAGGCCGTCGCCGTCGGCGCCGTCAAGGGCGCCCCCGTCGGCGGCGGGGTCGACGAGGCCTTCCTCGCCGCTCAGGGCTTCGAGGCCGCCAGGGGCGACGTGCGGGCGCTGCCCGGGGCGGACGGGCGACCCACCTACGTGGTCGGCCTCGGCCCGGCCGAGGAGGTGGACGCGGCCGTGCTCCGCCACGCCGCCGGCTCCCTGGCCCGAGCCGCCAAGCGCCACGCCTCCCTGGCCGTCGACCTCGCCGGCCACGCCACGCCGGACGTGAGCGCGCCGCAGGCGGCCCAGGCGATCGTCGAGGGCCTCGTGCTCGGCGGCTACACCTACGGCGCCTTCAAGTCGGACCCGAAGCCGTCGGCGCTCGAGCGGGTGGTCGTGGTGGCCGGCGGCGCCGGGCGCACCCAGGCCGCCATCGACCGGGGCCTCGCCATCGCCGAGGCGGTGTGCTGGGTGCGGGACCTCGTCAACGAGCCGGGCGGCTCGCTGACCCCCACGAAGCTCGCGCAGCAGGCGGTCAAGGTGGGGGAGCGGGCCGGCTTCGAGGTCACCGTCTGGACGGAGAAGGAGATCAAGGCCGAGCGCCTGGGCGGCCTGCTCGGCGTGAACCGGGGCTCGGAGCAGAAGCCCCGCTTCCTCCAGCTCCGCTACGAGCCCGAGAAGCCCCGCGGCACCGTCGCCCTCGTGGGCAAGGGCATCACGTTCGACTCCGGCGGCCTGTCGCTCAAGCCGGCCGACGCCATGGCCGGGATGAAGGGCGACATGGGCGGCGCCGGCGCCGTCCTCGGCGCCTTCCGGGCGATCGCCGCGGTCGGCGCCAAGGTGCGGGTGCTCGGGTTCATCCCGCTCACCGACAACATGACCGGCGGCGACGCCACCCGGGTCGGCGACGTCCTGACCCTGCGCAACGGCAAGACCGTCGAGGTCCTCAACACCGACGCCGAGGGGCGCCTGATCCTCGCCGACGCCCTGAGCCTGGCCAGCGAGGCGCAGCCCGACGCCATCGTGGACCTGGCGACGCTCACCGGCGCCTGCATGGTGGCCCTCGGCGACCGCATCGCTGGGCTCATGGGCAACCACCAGGGGTGGATCGACCAGGTCCGCGCCGCGGCCGACGCCGCCGGCGAGCCGGTGTGGCCGCTGCCGCTGCCCGAGCACCTCCGCCCCCGCCTCGACAGCGACGTCGCCGACCTCAAGAACGTGACCAGCAACCGCTGGGGCGGCACCCTCACCGCGGGGCTGTTCCTGCGCGAGTTCGTCGGCGAGGGCCTGCCCTGGGTCCACCTCGACATCGCCGGGCCCGCCGACAGCAGCGAGGTCGACGGCGAGGTGGTGAAGGGCGGCACCGGCTTCGGCGTGCG
>DATGRC010000071.1:0-7439 GCA_035303865.1 Acidimicrobiales bacterium | reverse complement strand
ATGATGGGCGGCTACGAGATCGAGCTCAGCGACCCGGAGATCACCGTCGACGCGGAGGGCAGCGGATCGATCACGGTCGGCGTGGCCTGGTGCACGAGCAGCTGCAGCGACCGTGCCAGCTTCACCGACGCGGGCCGGGTGCTCGCCTCCAGCTTCACCACGGCGGGCCCCAGCGCCTCCGGGACCACGCTCACCTGGGCCGAGACCCCCATCGCCGAGCCGGTGCCGGGCGACACCAGCGAGCCGCCCCGCGTCCAGTTCCCGCAGGCGCTCATCGACGCGCTCGCCCCGGCCACGCCGTCGCTCATCGGCCACTTCCGCCAGACCGGCTCGGGCACCGACGCGAGCAAGCCGCCGGCGCCGTTCACGCTGACCGCGCAGCTCCCGGCCGCCGCGGCGGAGCCGCAGATCGCCGTCACGCCCACCTCGGGGCTGGACCCCGAGGGTGACAGCGTCACCGTCACCGGGACCGACTTCACCGGGGTCGGCGTCTACGTGCGGCTCTGCCAGCAGCCCGAGGGCGAGATCGGCACCCCCGAGGGCCGCCCGGCGCGCGAGGACTGCCTCGAGGCCAGCACCCGGTGGGTGTCCTCCGGCCTCGGCGCCACCGACCCGATGGGCGAGGACGGCTCGTTCGAGGTGACCCTCGACGTCGTCGCCGCCTTCGGTTCCGTCGACTGCACGGTCGACGCCTGCGGCGTCTTCGTGAGCCGCGACCACCTGGGCCTCGACGACCGCTCCTACGACCGCTTCGTGCCGCTCAGCTTCGGCGAGGAGCCGACGGAGCCCACGACGCCGACGACCGAGCCGACCACGCCCACCACCGAGCCGACCACCCCGACGACCGAGGCTCCGCTCGAGCCGGGGGCGATCGTCGACGGCGAGCTCGTGTGGGGCATCAAGGGGTCGTTCCGCCAGTACCTCGTCGGGCCGATCGCCCACGGGACGGTGTCGCCGCTGGCGCCCGCCACCCAGGCCCCGGACAACGGGCCGTTCACCTTCCCGCTGAGCGGCCAGGGCACCTTCGCCTCGGCCGCCGAGCTCGACGCCGCCTTCGCCGGCGGGGCCCACCTCTACGGCCACGACGGCGAGCTCGACGTGACCTTCTCGAACCCGGAGGTGGTGATCGACGGCGCTACGGGCCGGCTCGTCGCCGACATCGAGGCCAACGAGCACGGCACCGACGCCCAGTACGACGAGGAGGACGTGGTCGTCGCCACCCTCGACCTCTCCGGGGTCACGCCCACCCGCGTCGGCGACACCGTGACCTACGCGGACATCCCCGCCACCTTGACCGAAGACGGCGAGATCGGGTTCTCCGGCTACTACGCGGCCGGCGACGCCCTCGACCCGGTCACCCTCGTCCTCACCGTGGAGGGGGCGGACCTGGGTGGCATCGGGGCGCCCGACCCGAACGCCGACAAGGTGACCTGCACGCCCACCGGCCCCGTCCCGGCTGGCAGCGAGATCCGCGTCTGCGGCTCGGGCTTCCTGCCCGGCGAGCAGGTGCTCGTGTTCCTGC
Source organism: Acidimicrobiales bacterium (assembly GCA_035303865.1). Taxonomy (GTDB): domain Bacteria; phylum Actinomycetota; class Acidimicrobiia; order Acidimicrobiales; family VFJN01; genus VFJN01. The sequence goes on along the minus strand of DATGRC010000071.1, from coordinate 5,917 downwards.
ACTCCACGCCGGTGCAGCTGGCCGTCATCACCGCCGACGCCGGCGGCGCCGTGGACGCCCAGGTGACGATCCCGGCCACGGCCGAGGCCGGCCAGCACCGCATCGAGCTGCGGGGCGTGACCTCGGGGCGGAGCATCTTCTCCGACCCGTTCACGGTCACCGCCGCCCAGGCCGGTCCGGGCGCCCTGCCCCGGACCGGTGACGACAGCGGCACGCTCGTGCCGTTCGGCCTCGGGCTCGTGGCCCTCGGGGCCCTCGCGGCGGCGGTGGCCGAGCGTCGCCGCCTCGCTGCGGCCCACGCCGAGCGCTGACGCTCGCGCACCAGGCCCCCCAGGTCCGGCCCGGGTCCTCGCTGCGGCGGGGCCCGGGCCGGGTCGCGCCCGGGCTCAGGCGGTGCCGAAGAGCCGGTCGCCGGCGTCGCCGAGGCCCGGGACGATGAAGGCCCGCTCGTTGAGCCCGTCGTCGATCGTGGCGGTGACGAGGTGGCGCACGAGCCCGGACCCGCGGACGCGCTCGATGCCCTCGGGGGCGGCGAGCACGCACACCGCGGTGAGCGGCCCGGCGCCGCGCTCGGCCAGCGTGGCGCAGCTGTGGGCGAGCGACCCCCCGGTGGCCAGCATCGGGTCGAGCACGAGGACCGGGCGGCCCTCCAGCTGCTCGGGGACGCTGTTCATGTAGGGGACCGGCTCGTAGGTCTCCTCGTTGCGGGCCAGACCGATGAAGCCGGTGTCGGTCTCGGGCAGGTACCGCAGCACCCCGCCCAGCATCCCGAGGCCGGCTCGCAGCACGGGCACCACGAGCGGTGGCGCGGCGAGGCGCACCCCGGCCGCCTCGGTCAGCGGCGTGCGGACGGTGTGGGTCTCCACGGCCGCGTCGCGCATCGCCTCGTAGACGAGGATGCCGGAGATGTCGTCCATCGCCCGGCGGAACCCCTCCCGGTCGGTCCGCTCGTCCCGGAGGCGGGTGAGGAGCTGGGCGGCGAGGGGATGGTCGACGACGGTCACCTGCATGGAGGCATGATGGCAGCCGATGGACCGCGCCACGCTCGCCTCGATGATCGACCACACCCTCCTGCGCCCGGAGGCCACCGCGGCCGACGTCGCGGCCCTCTGCGAGGAGGCGACCGAGCTCGGCGTGGCCGCCGTGTGCGTCTCGCCGTCGATGCTGCCGATCACCGACGGCCTCGGCCCGGGGATCGCGGTCTGCACCGTGGTGGGGTTCCCGAGCGGCGCCCACCAGGCGGCGGTGAAGGCCCAGGAGGCCGAGGTGGCCGTGGCCGCCGGCGCCACCGAGGTGGACATGGTCATGGACCTCGGCCGGGCCAAGGCCGGGGCGTGGGGGGACGTGGAGGCGGAGATCGCGCTCGTGCGGGCAGCCACCGAGGGCCGGGCGCTGCTCAAGGTGATTCTCGAGTCGGCCGTCCTCACCGGCGACGAGCTCGTCGCCGCCTGCCAGGCCGCGGAGGCCGCCGGGGCGGACTTCGTGAAGACCTCCACCGGGTTCCACCCGGCCGGCGGCGCCTCGGTGGAGGCCGTCCGGACCATGGCGGCGGCGGTCGGCGGGCGGCTCGGCGTGAAGGCGAGCGGCGGGATCCGGGACGCCGCCACCGCGATGGCGATGGTCGACGCCGGCGCCACGCGGCTCGGCTGCAGCGCCAGCCGGGCGATCCTCGACGGCCTCGGCTGACGCCCTGCCCTGTACGAAGGGGCCGAGATCGGACAGACTCGGACGATGCGAACCCGAACCCCCCGTCTGCTCGCTGCCCTCGTCACCGGCGCCCTCCTGCTCGGCGCGTGCGGCGATGACGACGACGCCGCAGACGAGCCCGACGACACCACCACCAGCGAGACCACGGAGGCCGCGCCCTCCGACGACGGGGACGACGTCCTCGACGACGGCCCGGACGACGACGTCGACGACGTCGACGACGACGACGGCCCGACCCCGTTCGACCCGGCGATCCTGGCCGGGATCGATGACTTCTGCGACCTCGACGAGGTCGGCGACGACGCCTTCGACGCCCTGTTCACCGACCAGGAGGCCACCCCGGCCCAGCGCGAGGAGGCCGTCAAGGCCCTCGGTGCCTTCTACCAGCGGGCGATCGACCTCGCCCCGGGGGAGATCAAGTCCGACCTGGTGCTGATGTCGGAGGCGATCGGGCCGCTGTTCCAGCTCCTCGCCCAGTACGACTACGACTTCATGGCGCTCTTCGCCGCCGCCGAGGCCGACCCGTCGCTCGGCGAGCAGGTCGAGGCGATCGACTCGCCCGAGCTGAACGCGGCGGGCGAGCGGGTCGACGACTGGGTCGAGGCCAACTGCGACTGGGAGTGACCGACCGCTGACCCTCAGATGACGACGGCGCCCGCCCCGCGAGGGCGGGCGCCGTCGCGCTCGCCCTCGTTCAGAGGTCGGCGGCCTTGAGCCGGGCGTAGCCCGGCTTGATCACCTCGTTGATGAGGCGCAGGCGCTGGTCGAAGGGCCAGAACGCGCTCTTCATCGCGTTCACGGTGAACCACTGGAGCTCGTCCCAGCCGTAGCCGAACGCGTCGCACAGCGCGGCGAGCTCGGACGACAGGGTGACGCCGCTCATCAGCCGGTTGTCGGTGTTGACCGTCACCCGGAAGCGCAGGCGGCTCAGCAGCCCGATCGGGTGCTCGGCGATCGAGTCGCACACCCCGGTGTTCACGTTCGAGGTCGGGCACATCTCGAGCGGCACGCGGCGGTCCCGCACGAACGCGGCGAGACGGCCGAGGTGCGCCCGGCCGTCCTCGTCGATCGTGATGTCGTCGACGATGCGCACGCCGTGGCCGAGCCGCTCGGCGCCGCAGAGCTGCACCGCCTCCCAGATCGACGGCAGACCGAAGGCCTCGCCGGCGTGGATCGTGATGTGGAAGTTCTCCCCGGCGACGTAGCGGAAGGCGTCGAGGTGGCGGGTGGGCGGGTTGCCGGCCTCGCTGCCGGCGATGTCGAAGCCGACCACCCCGGCGTCGCGATGGCGCACGGCCAGCTCGGCGATCTCCCGGGAGTGGGCGGCGTGGCGCATCGCCGTGACGATCAGGCCGACCTCGAGGTCGTTGGCGGCCGTCCCCAGGCGGAAGCCCTCGAGGACGGACTCCACCACCTCGTCGAGGGTCAGCCCGGCCTCGAGGTGCTGCTCGGGCGCGAACCGCACCTCGGCGTAGACGACGCCGTCGGCGGCGAGGTCCTCGGCGCACTCCTTGGCGACGCGGATCAGCGCGTCCTTGGTCTGCATCACCCCGACCGTGTGGGTGAAGGTCTCCAGGTAGAGCACGAGGTCCTGGCGGGCCGCGCCGGTGGTGAACCACTCGGCCAGCTCGGCCTCGTCGTAGCTCGGGAGGCTCCGGTACCCGGTCTCGCGGGCCAGCTCGATGACGGTCGCCGGTCGCAGGCCGCCGTCGAGGTGGTCGTGGAGGAGGACCTTCGGGGCGCTGCGGATCTGCTCGATGGTGAGTGGCTGCCGCATCGGCTCACGCTACCGCTGCGCGACGGGCGCCGCGGCGGGAGATCGCGCCCCGCGGCGGGGGTGGGTAGGTTCGAGGGCATGACCGACCTGCCTCCCGTCGACGGCGCCGCCGCCGACGCCGCGACCGGCGGCCAGCAGGAGATCCTCGCCGTGGTCCTCGACAAGCCGAGCCGGGCCTCCGAGCTGCTGCTCGCGCTGACCAACCTGGCCAACGAGGGCAAGATCACGATGCACGACGCGGTCATCGTGGCCAAGGACGACGACGGCCGGGCCCGCATCGTCGAGACCGTCGACGTCACCCCCGCGCAAGGGGCGCTGGCCGGCTCCTGGTGGGGGATGCTGGCCGGGCTGATCATCGGTGGGCCGATGTTCTTCGGCGCCGCCCTCGGGGGCGCGGCGGCCGGCGCCCTCTACGCCAAGCTCGTCGACCACGGCCTCGAGGACCAGTGGGTGAAGGACATGGCGGCGTGGATCTCGCCGGGCACGTCCGCGCTGCTGCTGCTCGTGGAGGCCGGGTTCAGCCCCGACGTGCTCACCGAGCTGGCCCGCTTCGAGGGCACCGGCCGGGTGGCGGTCACCACGCTCCCGCCCGACGCCCGGGCCGAGATCGAAGCCGCCCTCGGCCAGCGCTGACGGCGGGCGCTCGCCGCCCCGGCGATCAGAGCTGGGTGCGGCCCCGGGCCACCACCTGCTGGCGGCGGCGCTCGATCTCGTCGTGGTCGATGCCGCGGCCCTGCCAGTCGCGCGTGGCGGCCGCCTCGATGCGCCAGGCCTCGGCGCCGTCGACGAGCTGCTGCTCGTCGTAGGTCCGCAGCATCCGGCGCACCGCGGCCCGGTCCACGCTGGCCGTGTCGCGGGCCAGCTGCTGGGCGAAGGGGATCAGCTCGTCGTGGGGCACGACGTGGTTCACGAGGCCCCACTGCAGCGCGGTCTCGGCGTCGAGGAAGTTGCCGGTGGTGGACAGCTCCTTGGCCCGGCGCACCCCGACGGCCTCGGCCAGGCGGACCGTGAGGCCCCAGCCCGGCATGATCCCGACCCGGGCGTGCGTGTCGGCGAAGCGGGCCCGCTCGGACGCGACGAGGTAGTCGCAGGCCAGGGCGACCTCGAAGCCGCCGGTGACGGCCACCCCGTTGACGGCGCCGATCACGGGCACGTCCACCTCGGGGAACGGGCCCGGCCGGCCCCCGCCCTCGCGGGCCTCGGCCGGGTCGCCGAGGTCGCCGCCGGCGGCCAGCTCCTTCAGGTCGATGCCGGCGCAGAAGGCCGGGTCCGCACCGGTGAGCACGATCGCGGCCACGTCGTCGCGGGCGTCGAGGTCCCGCAGCGTGGTGTAGAGCGCCTTGCGCAGCGCCTTGTTGAGGGCGTTGCGGGCCTCCGGCCGGTTCAGGGTGACGGTGGCGACGGCGTCGGCCACCTCCACCAGGACGATGTCGTCGGGGGCGTCGGTCATGTCATCCGTCCTCGTCGGCGGGCAGGAAGTCGAGCTTCAGGTCACCGAGGCGCACGAGCGTGGACGCGATCCAGCCGCCCATGGCCGAGAAGTGGTCGTCGAGCACCGAGCCATCGGCGAGGGTGGCCTCGTCGAGCTCGTAGCTGCCCTCGTAGCTCACCTCGAGCGCCCAGTCGTGGGCGTCGAGGTCCTGGTCGAAGGACATCTCGACGGTGGGGTTGGAGCGCTCGAGCCGCTCGTCGCCGATCGGCGGGCTGTGCTCGGGGAGGGCGGCGAGCACAGCCTTCACGTCGGGCATCGACGCGAGGCGCTGCACCCGCACGACCACCTCGATCTCGATCCGGGGCGGCTCGTCGATCGGTTCGCCGATGTACCAGGACCGGTAGGCCGTCTGGGCCCAGGTGGGCCAGTCGAGCGTGAGGTCGGCCTGGACCCGAGGCGGGAGCCCCTCGCCGGGCAGCCCGTAGGACGTCTCCCACGTCGTGTCGCCGAGGAGCACGTCGACCTGGAACCGCTCCTCGAAGGCCTGACGCTCGAGGAAGGCCTTCTCGAGGATGTCGCGGAGCGCGCCGATGGCGTCGGTGAACACGTGGTCGAGCATGCGGGGCGAACCTAGTCCGTGCCCTGTGCCCCGCCGATTCGGCGCCCGACCAGCGCCGGCACCTCCTCGGCCCACGCCGCGGCGATCGCCGCGCACACGTCGTCGGCGGCCTCGAGGAGCGCGTCGAGGATCGGCGACGGGCGGCGGCTCGCGTGCCAGGCCACCGAGATCACCCGGGGCGGGATCGGGGGCTCCACCGCCACGACGGTGATCGTGGGGTCGTCGAGGTCGATCGTGAGGAGCGGGGCCAGCGACACGCCGAGCCCGGACGCCACGCAGCCCTGGATCGTGGAGTTGTCGTCGGAGTGGAAGACGAAGCGGGGGCCGAGGTCCTGGTCGAAGGACATCTCGACGGTGGGGTTGGAGCGCTCGAGCCGCTCGT
>DATGRC010000070.1:0-5624 GCA_035303865.1 Acidimicrobiales bacterium | reverse complement strand
ACCCCGAGGCTCGGCATCCACTCGTGGGACGAGGTGACCGGTCGCCCGTCGAGGATCCCGCCGGCCGACGTGATCGCCCAGGCGACGACGGCCAGCGGCGCCAGGCCGCCGAGGAGCATCGCGACCCGTCGGAGGGGTCGGGCCGCCGCCAGCACGACGCCACCGAGGACGGCGTGGAGCAGGAGCAGGGCGATCAGCACGATGGGAGGGGGTCTGTCCTCGGGTGTCCGACGGAGGTTGTGCCGACCGTTCCCGGCACGCCTGAGGCCCCGAGGCTACTGGATCGAAGGCTCCGGCCCGGCGGTCACCATCGGCGCGCCCAGCCCCTACCGTGGGAGCCACACCGCCGGCCCCGCCGGCCCGTCCCGATCCAGGAGGACCCGATGTCCGACCAGCGTCCCGCCACCCTCGAGGGCTCCCTGCGTCTCGGCGACGGCTTCGCCCCCGAGGAGCGAGCCGAGATCATCGCCGACTGGGGTCGGCTCGAGCAGCGCCTGCGCTCGTTCCGCGAGGGCCAGGTGGAGCTCGTGCTCAGCGTGAAGGAGCGAGACACGGCGAGCCAGCGAGCCGTGCTCGACATCCGGATCGACGGCTTCGCCCCGATGGTGGCGGTCTCGACGCTCCGGGACCTCCGAGCGGCCCTCGACGACCTGCGCGACGACGCGGTCCGCCAGATCACCGACGCCAAGAACCGCGCCGAGCCGGCCCGCAACCGCCAGCTGCGCGAGACCGAGCCCTGAGCACCCGGCCCCCGGCCCGGCTTCGGCACGTCCCGCTGCGAGCTGGACCTGGCCCGGCGCGGCTTGGCAGGGTCCCCCGGTGACCATCTGGACCTTCGGTGCGCTCGCGGCGGGGCTGGCCGCGCTCGTGTGGGGGGCCGATCTCCTCGTGAAGGGGGCTGCCTCCACCGCGACGCGCTTCGGCATCGCCCCGGTGATCGTCGGGCTCACCGTCGTGGCGTTCGGGACGAGCGCCCCCGAGCTGGCGGTGTCGGTGAGCGCGGCGCTCGGCGACACCACGGACGTGGCGCTCGGGAACGTCGTCGGCAGCAACACCGCGAACGTGCTGCTCATCCTGGGGCTCTCGGCCGTCGTCGGCGGCCTCAGCGTCCAGATGCGGATCATCCGCCTCGACATCCCGATCGTGGTGGGGGTGTCGGTGGCCGCCTACCTCCTCGCCTTCGACCGGGAGATCGGCCGCCTCGATGGCGCCGCGCTCTTCCTCATCGTCGTCCTCTACACGGTGTGGCTGGTCCGGGCGGCGCGCCGGGGCGACGACCCCGACGCGGGCAGCATCGACGTCGGCGGCATCGACGCCGACGACCTGGTGGAGGAGCTCGAGGAGCTGCAGGAGCTCGACGAGGCGATCGTCGACCGGCCGGTGCCGGTGCTGCTGCTCTACATCGTGGTCGGGCTGGCCACCCTGGTGGTGGGCTCGCAGCTCCTCGTCGGGTCCGCGACGGACATCGCCGAGCACTTCGGCGTGAGCGAGCTGGTGATCGGCCTGACGATCGTCTCGGTGGGGACGTCGCTGCCGGAGCTGGCCACCTCGGTGATGGCGGTCCGGCGAGGCGAGCGCGACATCGCCGTCGGCAACGTGATCGGGTCGAACCTCTTCAACCTCACGACGGTCCTCGGGCTCACGGGCCTCGTGGCCCCCGAGGGCATCCCGGTGGACGACGCCGCGATCCGCCTCGACTTCCCCGTGATGCTCGCCGCCACCGTGGCGCTCGTCCCGATCATCTGGAACAACTTCGAGATCAAGCGCTGGGAGGGGATGGTCCTCTTCGGCTTCTACGCGGCCTACGTCGGCTTCCTCGTGCTCGAGGCCGGTGACCACGGCGCGGCCGACGTCTTCGGCCCGGCGATGCTCATCGCCGTCCCGCTCGTGCTGCTCACCTTCTCCGTCACCGGCTACCGCGGGTGGCGGCGCTGGGTCGAGCAGCACCAGGCGGTGCGCTTCGACCGGCGCACGCCGAGCGCGTAGCCAGGCGACCTCAGCCGGCGCCGACCGGCTTCGTGGGGGTGAACCGGACGGGCACCCGCTTCAAGCCACCGACGAGCGGGATGCCGGCGGCGTCGAGCGGCACCACGTCGCCGACCACCTCGATGTCGGGGAGGCGGGTCAGCAGCTGGCGGAAGGCCACCGACAGCTCGCGCCGGGCCAGGTGGGCCCCGAGGCAGAAGTGGGGGCCGGGGCCGCCGAAGCCGACGTGGGGGTTCGGGTTGCGCCGCACGTCGAAGCGCTCGGGGTCTTCGAACTCGCGGGGGTCGCGGTTGGCCGCCCCGTAGAACAGGACCACCTTGTCGCCCTCGTCGAAGGACTGGCCCGACACCTCCACCGGCCCGGTGACCGTGCGGCGCATGAAGGTGACCGGCGACGCGTAGCGCACGATCTCCTCCACCGCGGTGGGGGTCACGCCGTCGAGGTCGTCCTGCCAGATCCGGCGCTGGTCCGGGTGCTCGGTCAGGAAGCTCATGCCGTGGCTGATCGCCGTGCGGGTGGTGTCGTTGCCGGCCACGGCCAGGAGGATGAAGAAGGGTCCGATCTCCTCGGGGGCGAGCATGTCCTCGCCGAGGTCGTTGTAGACGAGCGCCGACGTGAGGTCGTCGGTGGGGTTCTTGCGACGCTCGTCGGCCAGCTCGTTCATCAGCCCGATGAGCTCCATCCCGGCGCCGAAGAGGGCGCTCAGGACGTCGCCCTCGCCGACGAACTCGGGGTCGCCGCCGCCGAGGATGACGTTCGTGGCCCGCAGCACGGTGTCGAACTCGCTGCGGGGGATGCCCATCATGTCGCAGATGACGAGCAGCGGGAACGGCTGCGAGAACACCTCGACGAGGTCCACCTCGCCCTGCTCGCAGAACGAGTCGATGACCTCGGTGCAGATCGTCTCCACCGAGTCGAGGACCTTCTGCAGCGCCCGGGGCGTGAACGACCGGGCGACGATCCCGCGCTGGCGGGCGTGGCGGGGGTCGTCCATGTTGATGAACGAGCCGAAGAACTCCAGCGCCTCGGCCGGCATGTCGGGGATCGACACGGCGCCCTGGCCCGAGCAGAAGTCCTTGGGCCGGCGGCTGATCTCGACGACCTCGTCGTAGCGGGTGACCGCGAAGAACCGCTCCCGGGCCTCCGTGACCGGGTTGTCGTACTCGACGGGCACGAACGGGCCCTCCTCGCGGATCGCCGCGAAGGTGGCCATCCGCTCCTGGAGCGGGAGCCGCCAGAGGTCAGGGGAGGCGAGGGGGGAGTCGGTCATCTGCGGTGCCCTTCGTGGTGGTGCGATCGGTCTCGCTGACCCTAGTGACCACGCCGGAGCTGCCTGGCGCGCCCAGCGGCGCGGTCCCGGTCGCTAGCGTCGCCGCCCGTGCGCGCTCCGGTGAAGGCCCTCGTCGTCGTCCTCGTCGTCGCGGCCCTGGCCGCCGGCGCCGGGATCTGGTGGTTCCTGCGGGACGACGCGCCGGCCGAGGTGAGCCTCGACGCGGCCCGCGAGGGCGTGGCCGACACCCCCGACGGCGGCGACGCCGCGGCGGCGGAGGGGATCGAGGGGACCTGGGCCGTCGACCCGGCCACCGCCAGCAGCGACCCCGACGCCACCACGGGCACCTTCGTCGGCTTCCGCGTGCAGGAGGAGCTGGCCGGCATCGGATCCACCACCGCGGTGGGGCGCACCGGCGACGTCGTGGGCACGATCGAGATCGAGGGCTCGACGGTGACGGCCGCCTCCTTCACCGCCGACCTGACCACGATCCGCACCAACGACGGGCGCCGGGACCGGCGGGTCCAGGACGCCCTCGAGACGAGCGCGCACCCCACCGCCGCCTTCGAGCTGACCCAGCCGATCGAGCTGGGGCCCGGCGCCGCCGAGGGGGTGCCGCAGACCGCCACGGCCGTGGGCGAGCTCACCGTGCACGGCGTGACGCAACCGGTCGAGCTGGCCGTGGAGGCGCAGCTGGTGGGGGCCACGATCGTGGTCGTGGCGTCCACCGACCTCACGTTCTCCGACTTCGGCGTGGCGGTGCCCCGGGCGCCGATCGTCCTGTCGGCCGACGACCACGGCGTGCTGGAGCTGCAGCTCCACCTCACCCGGTCCCGCTAGCGGCCCCGCCCGCTCAGACGGCGATCGCGGTGATCGCGATCACCGCCAGCCCGAAGGCGGTCTGCTGCAGCCCGATCACCTTGGCCGGCTTGGGTTGGCCGCGCACCATGGCCAGGTTCGTCGCGGCCACCACCGCGATCGCCGCCAGCGCGGCCGTGGGGACGGCACCCAGCCACCAGCCGACCGCCGCCGCGGCGAGGCCCACCCCCTGGGCCAGGTCGCTGTGCCACCCCGGGGCCGGGCGCCCGTGGAGCCGCAGCACCTGCGTGCGGGCGTAGGGGACGGCCATGCCGCCCCGGGCGGCCACGACCGCCCACAGGCCCCAGGCCACGCGGGCCGCCTCCCCGCCCGCGAAGGCGATCGCGGCGGCCACCGAGCCGATCCCCACGGTGCCGGCCAGCTCGGGAAGCAGGCGGCGGCTGCGGCTGCGCATGTCGAACCACAGCTCGAGCACGACGAGCGGGGCCGCGATGGCCAGCGGCAGCCAGAACGGGTGGTCGGCGGCGCGCCACGCGGCAGCGAGGAGGGCGACGATGAGGGCCGACTCGACGGCGAGCACGCGCAGCGCGAGACCGCTGCGGTCCAGCCAACGGCCCCGCCAGCGGTCGACGAGCACCACCTTCAGCGGCGTGCGGGCCACGAACGCGGCCACCGCGGCGACGGCGAGGGCCAGCCCGGCCAGCGTGGGGGCGACGAGCAGGCCGAGGAGGGCCGGCTCGGCGGTGAGGGCCCAGCCGCCGTGCTCGGTGGGCACGGCCACGGCCCGCAGCGGGGAGCGGGCGGCCGGTGCCGCGCCGGCCGGACCGGCCGACGGGCTGCCCTCCCGTGGTTGGCCACCGTGCGCTGCGACCCCGTGCGTCGTCACGTCTCCGACCTCCCGAGTTCTTCCAGCCGACTCTAGAACAACACCGCCGCGAACCCTCACGGCCGCCGCGCCGATCGCCATGGCCAACAAATCCGATCGGGTTGGTCGGGATTAGGCCGCGAAGCGCTAGGCTCCCCGTCGTCCCGTGCAGTGGAGACCGACGAAAGGACGAGCACATGGGCCTGCGACTGGGTGACGAAGCACCGAACTTCACCGCCGTCACGACCGACGGGGAGATCACCTTCCACGACTGGAAGAAGGACGCCTGGGCCGTGTTCTTCAGCCACCCGGCGGACTTCACCCCGGTGTGCACCACCGAGCTGGGGCGCACCGCGGCGCTGAAGGGCGAGTTCGAGAAGCGCAACGTGAAGGCGATCGCCGTGTCCGTGGACTCGGTGGAGGACCACCACGGCTGGGCCCCCGACATCGGGGAGATCGCCGGCACCGACCTCAACTTCCCGATCATCGCCGACCCGGACCGCAAGGTCTCCGAGCTCTACGACATGATCCACCCGGGTGAGGGCGACACCTCGACGGTCCGCTCGGTGTTCATCATCGACCCGAGCAACAAGATCCGCCTCAGCCTCACCTCCCCGAAGTCGGTGGGCCGGAACTTCACCGAGATCCTGCGGGTCCTCGACGCCCTCCAGGCCACCGACGCCA
>DATGRC010000069.1:0-10275 GCA_035303865.1 Acidimicrobiales bacterium | reverse complement strand
ACCGTCGTGCACGCCGGCGAGGACGTCCCCTCGGCGGACTACGCGGCGCTGCTCGACCAGCACCCCGGGCTGCGGGAGGCGGTGGCCACGCTCACCGAGGGCGACGAGTCGGCCGCCTCGGTGGCGTCGGCCGTCGAGCTGGTGCTCGAGGGCCTCCACCTCTCCAAGCGCCTCAACAAGGACGCCGTCGGCCCCCGGGCCACGTACCGCTCCCGGGCCTGACCCGAGCGCCGCGGCGCCGGCGGACGCCGCTCAGCCGGTGGCCAGCTCGCGCTGCAGGTGCCCGAGCGCGCGGACCCAGGCCTCGGTCTCGAGCGCGCCCTGGAGCATGAACTGGCCCTCCACCACGAAGGTGGGGACGGCGGCGATGCCGTTGCCGTGCGCCTCCTGGCGGGCGGCTCGCACCTCCGCGGCGCAGCGGTCGGAGCCGAGCACGGTGGCGGCCTCACCGCGGTCGAGCCCGGCCTCGGCGGCGAGGTCGGCGAGCACGTCGTGGTCCGTCATCACCGCGCCCTCGGTGAAGTAGGCGCGCAGCATCGCCTTCTTGAGCGCCCGCTGGGTCTCGGCCCCGGCCGTCTCCAGCGCCCACGTGAGGAGGCGGTGGCAGTCGAACGTGTTGGCCCGCCGCATCTTCGACCACTGGAAGTCGATGCCCAGCTCCTCGCCGGCCTCGCCGAGCCGGGCGTGGGCGGCGGCGACGCGCTCGCGGCTGCCGAACTTCGCGGCCAGGTACTCGACGAGCGGCGGGGCGTCGCCGTCGCGGGGCACGGAGGGGTCGAGCTCGAAGGGCCGGTAGACGACCTCCACGTCGGCCCCGGTCTCCGCGACCGCCCGCTCGAAGCGCAGCGTGCCCACGTAGCACCACGGGCAGGCCACGTCGCTCCAGATCTCGACCTTCATCATCTGTCCATCCAACCCGATCGCGACCCGGATGCGTCGGAACGGGGCGCACCCGCCTCCTGCTCGGTACGGTGGGCAGATGGTCGGCGCGCCGCGGTTCCGGTACTCCAGGTGGGACGGCACGCAGGTCGGCTTCGACCTCGACGCCGACGCCATCCTCGAGGAGATCACCGACGACCTGCTCTACCACGGTGACCTCCACGCGGCGCTGCGCCGCCTCATGCAGCAGGGCTTCCGCGACCGCGAGGGCGACGACGTCATGGGGCTGCGGGACCTCATGGAGCGGCTCCGCCAGCAGCGCCAGGAGCGCCTGCAGCAGCACGACCTCGGGGGCGTCTACCAGGAGATCGCCGAGGGCCTGCGCGAGGTGATGGACCTGGAGCGCCAGGGCCTCGACGAGCTGGCCCGCGAGGCGCGCGAGTCAGGCGACCCGCGCCGCCAGGAGATCACCGACGAGGTCGTCGCGGAGCGCAACCTCCAGCTCGACCTGATGCCCAACGACCTGGCCGGCCTCGTGCGCGAGCTCCAGCAGTACGAGTTCACGAGCACCGAGGCCCGCGAGCGCTTCGAGCAGCTCATGGAGGACCTGCGCGAGCAGATCGCCCAGTCGTACTTCGACCAGATGGCCGGGGCCATGCAGGACCTCACCCCCGAGGCGATGGCCCGCATGAAGGACATGCTCGCCGAGCTCAACCGGCTCCTCGAGATGAAGGAGCGGGGCGAGGACACCCAGCCCGCCTTCGAGGAGTTCATGCAGGAGTACGGGGACTTCTTCCCCGAGAACCCGCGGGACCTCGACGAGCTGCTCGAGCTCATGGCCCGGCGGATGGCCGCCATGCAGCAGATGCTCGCCTCGATGTCGCCCGAGCAGCGGGCGCAGCTGCAGAGCCTCGCCGAGCAGCTGCTCGAGGACATGGACCTGCGCTGGCAGATGGACCAGCTGGGCGGGCACCTCCAGCAGCTGTTCCCCCAGATGGGCTGGGACCGCAGCTACGACTTCTCGGGGCAGGACCCGCTCGGCTTCGCCGAGGCCGCGCAGATGCTCAACGAGCTCGGCGACCTCGACCAGCTCGAGCAGATGCTCCGCAACGCCACCAGCCCCGGCGCGCTCGCCGAGGTCGACGTGGAGCGGGCCCGCGAGCTGCTCGGCGACGACGCCGCCCGCAGCCTCGAGCAGCTGGCCCGCCTCGCCCAGCAGCTCGAGGAGGCCGGCCTCATCAACAACACCGAGGGCCGGCTCGAGCTCACCCCGCGCGGGCTGCGGCGCATCGGCCGCAACGCCCTGTCGGACCTGTTCTCCAAGCTGGCCCGCGACAAGCTCGGCCGCCACGAGATCGAGCGCCGCGGCATCGGCCACGAGCGCACCTACGACACGAAGCCCTACGAGTTCGGCGACCCGTTCAACCTCCACATCGAGCGCACCGTCCGCAACGCGCTGCGCCGCACCGGTGGCGGCACCCCGGTGCGCCTCACCCCGGAGGACTTCGAGATCGAGCAGACCGAGCAGGTCGTGCGCAGCTCGACGGTGCTCATGCTCGACCTGTCGCTGTCGATGCCGATGCGGGACAACTTCCTCGCCGCCAAGAAGGTGGCGCTGGCGCTGCACTCGCTCATCTCGATGCAGTTCCCGCGGGACTACCTCGGCATCGTCGGCTTCAGCGAGGTGGCCCGGGCGATCACCCCCGAGCAGCTGCCGGAGGTGTCGTGGGACTTCGTCTACGGCACCAACATGCAGCACGGCTTCATGCTCAGCCGCCAGCTGCTGGCCCGTCAGAGCGGCACGAAGCAGATCATCATGATCACCGACGGCGAGCCCACCGCCCACCTCGAGCCGGGCATGGCGGCACCGTTCTTCAGCTACCCGCCGGTTCAGGAGACGATCGACGCCACCTTGCGCGAGGTCGCCCGCTGCACCCGCGAGGGCATCCGCATCAACACGTTCATGCTCGACGCCACGCCGTACCTGAAGGCGTTCATCGAGAAGCTCACGCAGATGAACCGGGGCCGGGCCTTCTTCACCACGCCCGAGACGCTCGGCGACTACGTCCTCGTGGACTTCATCGAGCAGAAGCGGGCGATGCGCACCGGCAGCCGCCGCACCGCCTGACCGGCCTCGCCGTCGGCCCGGCGCTCAGCCGTCCTCGCCCGGCCCGACCTCGGTCGTGGGCGTGGGTTCGGTCGTGGTGGTGGTGGCTTCGGTCGAGGTGGTCGTGGAGGTGCTCGGCCCGGGCGGGCGGGTGGTGGTGGTGTTCTCGATCACCGTGGGGGGCGCGAGCACGGCCCCGGCGGTGGTGGTGGGGGCGACGGGGGAGCGGGGTCCGGCCGTGGTGGTGGTCTCGCCCTGCCCGCGGGCGGGCCCGACGGTGCTCGGCGCCGTCGGGGTGGCGAAGGTGGCGGGCACGGCGGCCGGTGCGGGCTCCGCGGTGCTGACCGGCTCGGCGGCGGTGGTGGGCGCCACGACGGCGCCGAGGACCGTGGGCGCGCTCGTCGGAGCAGAGGGCGTGGACACCGGCGTGCCGTCCTCGTCCACGAACGCGAAGGCCAGGACCGCCACCCCGAGGGCGATCGCCAGGACCCTCGCCGACCGCTGCCGGCTCGCGCTGCGGCCCCTCGAGCGCGGGGTGGGGAGGGGGCGCGCCACGCGGCGAGTGTTCCCGCGCGCCCGGCCCGGCGCAAGGAATCAGGGGTCTGCCCCTTGCGCCATCGGGAAAGAAGCGACAAGATCACACCATTGTAATTACGGATGTGGTATCCGCCGACCGCAGATCGCCGCTCCGGACCGACCCACCCACAACCCACCGTCCCGTCTGGGAGGAGGGCACGTGCAGATCCCCATCACCATCGAACCCGACGAGAGCGCGTGGCAGGACTACGCGAACTGCCTCGGCGTCGACCCGGACCTCTTCTTCCCCGAGCGCGGTGCGTCCACGCGCGAGGCCAAGGAGGTCTGCCGGGGATGCGTCGTGCGGGAGGACTGCCTCGAGTACGCGCTGGTCAACGGCGAGAAGTTCGGCATCTGGGGGGGAATGAGCGAGCGGGAGCGTCGTCGCCTCCGCCGCCAGCGGGCGCTCGCCCGCCGCGCCGCCGCCGGCGCCTGAGCGCCCCCACGGCGCAGCTCCTCACCTGAGCCCCGCCGCCGCGAGGCGGGCCTCGATCGTGCGCTCGGCGCCGAGGTCGAGCTCGGCCCAGCGACGTGCGGGCACGGCGCGCAGCACCGCCTCGGGCAGGAGCCCCACGAGCTCGGCGCCCTCGACGGTCGCGCCCAGCTCCTCGGCCGCCGCGACCACCCGGTCGAAGGCCACCGCCGGGCCGGCCACCGCGGGGGCGACGAGGTTCATCGACACCTGCCAGCGCTCGCCCACCCGCAGGCCGAGCGTGCGGATCTCCCGCGTGCGGACGGCGTCGGCCAGGGCGCGCACCGAGGTGGCGTTCACCCCGGCGACCCACACGTTGTAGGCGACGAGCACGTCGCGCTGCCCCACCGCGGTGGCCCCGGCACGGGGATGGGGCTGGGCCGGCCCCACGTCGGGGGCGAGGTCTCGGAACGCCCGTCGGCGCACCTCGGGCAACGTGCGCTCCGGCCCGTAGCAGAAGCAGGGGACCGCGTGGCGCGCCGCCAGCCAGCGGGCGAACCGGTCCCGGGCCGCGAGCGCGTCCTCGGGCGTGGCGCCGTCGAGCGCGACGAAGGGCACCACGTCGACCACGCCGAGGCGGGGGTGCACGCCGTCGTGGTCTCGCAGGTCGAGGCGGGCCACCGCCACGTCGGCCACGGCCCGGGCCGCCTCCTCTCCGACCAGGGTGAGCACGCTGCGGTGGTGGTGCGGGTCGCTGTGCACGTCGAGCAGGTGCGCGCCGGCCGCGGCCGCCACCTCGGCGATCACCGCGCCGTCCCGTCCCTCGCTGATGTTGACGACGCACTCGAGCACCGCCCGAGGATGGCACGGCAGGCGATCCCTCCGGTCACGTCGTAGGGTCACGCCGCTGGGACCTCGTCGATGCCAGGGGGAGCTCGATGACCACGACCACCGCACCGCCGTCGGCCTTCGCGCCGGCTCGGCTCGGCCCGCTCACGCTGCGCAACCGGATCATCAAGGCGGCCACCTTCGAGGGCGTGATGCCCCGCGGCGCGGTGACCGACGAGCTCATCGCCTTCCACCGCCGCGTCGCGGCCGGCGGCGCTGCGCTCACGACGGTGGCGTACTGCGCCGTGTCCCCCGGCGGGCGGGTCCAGCGGCACACGCTGGTGATGCGCGACGAGCTCGTCCCGGACCTGCGTCGCCTGACCGACGCCGTCCACGAGGAGGGCGCGCTGGCCTCCGCGCAGATCGGCCACGCCGGCCTCGTGGCCAACGTGCGCTCGAACGGCGTGCCGACGCTCGCGCCCTCGACGCGCTTCAGCGCCCCCGCGATGTCCCTCGTCAAGGGCGCCACCAAGGCCCAGCTCGACGAGGTGGTGGCGCAGTTCCGGGACGCGGCGCGCGTCGCCGAGGCGGCCGGCTTCGACGCCGTGGAGGTCCACCTCGGGCACGGCTACCTGCTCAGCTCGTTCCTCAGCCCGAGCCTCAACCGCCGGCGCGACGACCTCGGCGGCAGCCTCGAGAACCGGGCCCGCTTCCCCCGTCGGGTGGTGGCGGCGGTGCGCGAGGCGGTGGGGGACCGGCTCGCCGTGCTGGCCAAGCTGAACATGGCCGACGGCGTGGACGGGGGCCTCTGGGTGGACGAGAGCCTGCAGGTGGCGCAGTGGCTCGAAGCAGATGGCCACCTCGACGCCATCGAGCTCACCGGCGGGAGCTCGCTGCAGAACGGCATGTACTTCTTCCGCGGCGACGTGCCGATGGCGGAGTTCATCGCCGCCCAGCCGAAGCTCGTCGGCCTCGGGCTGCGGGTCCTCGGGCACCGGATCTTCCCGGAGCTGCCCTACGAGGAGGCGTTCTTCCTGCCGATGGCCCGCCAGTTCCGGGCCGAGCTGTCGATGCCGCTCGTGCTGCTCGGCGGCATCAACCACCGGGCCACGATCGACCAGGCGATGGCCGAGGGCTTCGAGCTCGTCGCGATGGCTCGCGCTCTGCTGCGCGAGCCGGACCTGCCGAAGCGCCTCGCCGCCGAGCCCGCCGGCACCGGCCTGTGCATCCACTGCAACCGGTGCCTGCCGACGATCTACAGCGGCACCCGGTGCGTGCTGGTGGAGTCGACGCCGGCTCAGGCCAGCTCGTAGCCCGCCTCGTCGATCGCCTCGGCCACGGTCTCCTGGGGCAGCGGCCCCTCGCTCGTGACGGTGGCCTCCCCGGCGTCGAGGTCGACGGCCACGTCGGTGACGCCGTCGAGCCCGGACAGCGCCTCGGTCACCGCGCTCACGCAGTGCCCGCACGACATGCCCTTGACGCGGTAGGTGGTGGTCGTGGCCATCAGCTGGTCCTCCTCGTGGTCGATCAGGTCTTGAGCAGCCGCTCGATCGAGGCCATGGCCTCGGTGATCTTCTCGTCGCTCACGTCGTCGCCGGCGCGGGCCGCCTCGGCCACGCAGTGGCGGAGGTGGTCGTCGAGGATGCCGACGGCGACCTTCTGGAGCCCGCGGGTGGCCGCGGCGATCTGGGTGAGGACGTCGATGCAGTAGCGGTCGTCGTCGACCATCTGCGCGATGCCCCGCACCTGCCCTTCGATCCGCCGCAACCGCCGCTGCAGATCCGCCTTGTTCATCGAGTAGGCCGCCATGAGCCAACCATACCCCGGAGGGGTATCGCTCAGAC
Source organism: Acidimicrobiales bacterium (assembly GCA_035303865.1). Taxonomy (GTDB): domain Bacteria; phylum Actinomycetota; class Acidimicrobiia; order Acidimicrobiales; family VFJN01; genus VFJN01. Next base: position 3,629 of record DATGRC010000069.1, on the reverse strand, counting down.
GTGCGCGGCGCCCTCACCGGTGGCGGGCCCGGGCGTCGGCCCCCAGGCGAGTGCGGCCCGACGCCTCAGGCGTCGGTGCCGCCGGCAGCCGGCGGCGGAGCCGTGCTCTCCCGCACGACCAGCGCGGTGGGCAGGCGCAGGTGCGGCGCCCACGGCGTGCGCCCGCCCTCGGCGCCCACGCCGTCTTCGAGGGCGTCGAGCTCGGCCACGAGCGCGGCAGCGGCGGCCTGGCCCTTGGCCGCCACGTCCTGGCGGACGGTGGTGAGCGGCGGGTCGAGGCGACTGGCCGCCGGGCTGTCGTCGAAACCGACCACCGACAGGTCCCGGGGCACCGCGAGGCCGCGGGCGCCGGCGGCCCGCACCACCCCGAGGGCGAGCAGGTCCGAGAAGCAGAGGATCCCGGTGGGCCGGTCGGGCCGGTCGAGCAGGCGTCCCGCGGCCTCTTCGGCCTCGGCGTCGCCGTGGTCGCGGACGACCTCGACGTCCGGGGTGACGCCCGCCGCGTCGAGCGCCTCGGTCCAGCCCGCCATGCGCTCGTGCTCCGGGTGGGAGCTGATGCCGCTGTCCGGCTCGCCACCGAAGGTGACGATGCCGATGCGCCGGTGGCCGAGCTCGAGGAGGTGCTCGGCGGCGGCGCGCGCTCCGTCGCGGTCGGCGACGTTGACGCAGGCCACGCCCTCGACCGGGTCCTGGTCGACGAGCACCATCGGCAGGCGGCGCCGGGAGAGCCAGCGGCGGGCCTCGGAGTCCGGCCGGCAGGAGTAGACGACCGCGCCGTCGAGGGCGAGGTCCCGGGCCGGGATCACGTCGCCCTCGGTGACGCTGGTGAGCAGGGTGAGGGCGGTGCCGGTGGGGGCGAGCTCGGTCGTCAGCGCGGCGAGGAAGCCCGTGGCCACCTCGTCGGTGAACGCGTCGCTGACCGAGTCGGTCAGGAGCACCCCGACGGTGCCGGCCTTGCCGCGGGCGAGGGCCCGGGCGACCGGGTCGGGACCGACGTAGCCCATCGCCTTGGCAGTCGCGAGGACCTTCTCCCGCAGCTCGGCGGAGAGCTGGTCGGGCCGCGAGAACGCGTTGGAGACGGTCATCCGACTGACACCGAGCCGGTCGGCGATCGTCTGCATCGTCACGCGGGCCACGGGCTCAGTCTGTCGGCCCGAGGCCGCGGCGAGCGCGATCAGGCGCGCCGGCGAGCGGCGATGCGCCGAGCGGCAGCGGCGACGCGGATCCGCCGGCGGCGCTCGGGCCGCACGGGGGCGTCCGGCAGCGCCGAGTGGGCGAAGCGCCGGAGCGTCGAGCTGGCGAAGAACTCGGGGGGAGTCATCATGGTGGCCGTACCTTCTTTACCGGTCCAGGTCGCTGCTCACTGTATCGGTAAAGTCCCTGCGCCGGAAGCCCTCCGACCCGTGACATCAGCCACCCACGACGCGAGCGGCGTGCGGCCTCGTCCGGCGCCAACCCGCGCCGGACGTGCCCCCCCTGCTGGCGCGCGGCACGGCCAGGTTCGCGGCGGGGAGGGATGGGCGGGACCCCCCCGGGGGTAGGTGGGGCGGCAACACATCGCTGCGATCCGTCGCACCAACCCCCAGGAGGTCCCCATGGGACTCGTCGTACTGCTCCTCATCCTCGCCCTGCTCTTCGGAGGCGTCGGGCTCTTCGTCGAGGGGCTCAAGTGGCTCCTCATCATCGCCCTCGTCCTCTTCGTGGCCAGCTTCTTCACCGGCTACCGGGGTCGCGGCGCACGCGTCTGACCGCGCCGTCCAGAACGGCCCCCGACGAGCCCCCGGCCGCTGGCCGGGGGCTCGTCCGCGTCCGGGCTCCGTGGCGCGGCCCCGCACGAGGTGAGGCAGGATCGGGGGATGGGGGACGTGCTCCGGGTGGTACAGCTCAACTGCGGGTCGCTCATCGAGCCGGGCTGGGACGAGCGCCGACACGAGGTGGTGGCCTGGCTCGACCGGCTGGCGCCCGACGTCGTCTGCCTGCAGGAGGTGTGGGCGACCGGTGACGAGCCGAGCACGGCCCACTGGATCGCCGAGGCGGCTGCCGGCCGCTGGCACGTCGCCTTCGACGGCGCGCCGTTCGACCCGCGCCTCTGGCCCGACGAGTCGATGCGCTTCGGCTCGGCGATCCTGTCCCGCTGGCCGATCGAGGACCAGGCCCTCCACCGGCTGCCCACGGTGAGCGACGACCTCATGATCGCCGGCGTGCCGTGGGAGCTGCTCTGGGTGTCGACCGCGGGCCTCGACGTGTTCTCCACCCACCTCGTCGCGCCCCCGCAGAACACCCTCGACCGCCAGGCGCAGGTGCTCGAGGTGGTGCGGCTGATCGAGTCGACGCGCGGCGACAAGGACGAGCTGGTCTTCGGCGGCCAGCGCGAGGCGATGCCGGCCATCCTCTGCGGCGACTTCAACGCCGAGCCCGACAGCGACGAGATCCGCTTCCTGCGGGGCCTCACCGCGCTCGACGGCCGGACCACGTTCTTCCAGGACGCCTGGGTGGTGGCGGGGGAGGGGCCGGGCCTCACCCAGGACTGGCGGGTCTGCCCGCTGGCCGCGGCGCTCAACGTGCACCGAAAGCGGATCGACTACTGCTTCGTGGGCGACACCTTCCGCCGAGCCGGCCACGCCGGGCGCGTCAAGCGGGCCGAGCTGGCCTTCCACGAGCCCCTCACCGGCACGATGGCGAGCGACCACCTCGGCCTCGTCGTCGAGATCACCTGGCCCACCCGCCCGACCTGACCCGGCGCGAGCAGACCCACCGCACAGGCCCGTCGGTGCCGGCGGCGAACCCGATGGCGACGTGCAGAGCCCCGGGGCACGGTTCGGGTACACGCCGCAGACCCGAACAGAGATCGAGATCGACGACGATCGGGACGTGATCGCTGTGGCCTGCGACGTACTCGTTGCGGCGAGCGACCCACCGCTCGTAGGTGCCGACCTCCACCGCTCGCACCTGCGGCAGCAGATCCTGATGCAGGAACACGAAGTCGATGTGGAACGGCTCGGCCGGTCTGCGCCGATGGAAGTAGGTGGCGCGTGTCTCGGCGCCGTACTCCTCCCCGAAGTAGTGGTGGTAGACGCTGCGGTACCCCAGCGCGTCCAGGTCGGCGAACAGCGCCCGGAGGACACCAGTGCGGGTATCCTCGATCCCGCGCGGGGCGACGTTGACGTCGCCCGCGACGATCGAGGGCGTGTCTCGCAGCCAGTCGGCGTAGGTGTCGATGGTCGCTCGGGCCTGAGCGCCGTAGCTGCTGCCCCTTGGCGGGCACGTCCAGATGCCGAGGATGCCGATCCCGGCCTTCGTCTCGGCGGACACGGTGAACGAACCGGCGCCGATCCGTTCAGCGCCACGAGTCAGCGGTCCACCGAACGAGGCGATGGCGAGACCCTTGCGCGGGTACCGACCCGCCCAGTGCCAGTCGATCTCCGGGTCGATCAGGTTGACCGGCGGCGGCATCTCGGGGACCTCGCACAAGACCGCGAGGTCACATCCGAGCTCGAGCAGCGCGGGGAGGTCTGAGGCGAAACCTTCGCAGCAGTTCCACTCGACGAAGCGCATCATCGACTCGGCGAGAGGTGGTGTGCTTGTGGGGCGAGCAGGACCGATCGGGCTAGAAGCTAGATGTCGTAGTA
>DATGRC010000068.1:0-7591 GCA_035303865.1 Acidimicrobiales bacterium | reverse complement strand
GCTCTTGCGCTGCAGGTCGCGCAGCTCGCGCCACCCGATGAGCGTGACCCCGGCGCGGTCGAGCGCCTCGCGGATCGTCGGGTCCGCCGTGAGCAGGCGATGGTCATCGACGCGCTGCTCCCAGTCCGGGGCGAAGGCCCGCAGCTCCGCGTGGTCGGTGGCCGGGTGCAGGAAGATCTCGGTGACACCGGGTCGCAGGTCCTCGAGCATCCGCTCGAAGGCGGCACGCGCCCCCACGCCGCCCTGCACGTACACGAAGTGGTCGGGGAACACCACCCCCTCCTCGGCGGCCAGACGGCGGAACGGGAACCCGATGAGCCGCTCGGTGGCGGCGCCCGACAGGCGGATCGGCAGCTCGAACTCCACGGCGAGGTCGAGGTACACGTCGAAGAACTCGGGCCGCAGCTGCAGCGTGCCCATGTGGCTGTCGAGGTGGCTGACGTCGAAGCCCCACAGGATCGCCCGCTCGATCTGGGCCCGCAGCTCGCGGCGCACCTCGTCGAGGTCGGCGTGCTCCCACACGTCGGTCACCGTGCGGGGGAAGCCGCCGTCGCCGTCGAGGAGCGACGGTGCCCGGGTGATCGGCCCCCAGCGGTAGAGGTCGTACTCGGCGTTGAGCGTGAGGTGCACGCCCACGTCCTCGCCCCGGTACCGGGCGGCGGCCTCGCGCGACCACGGGCAGGGGACCATGAGGGTGGCGCTCGTGGCGATGCCGTCCCGCAGGGCCTCGTAGGTGCCGACGTTGGCGGCGTGGCAGGCGCCGAGGTCGTCGCAGTTGATGATGAGCAGCCGGTCCTCGGGGCCGTAGCCGAGCCGCTCGGCGAGCGTGGGGGAGGAGTCGGTCGTCACGGCGCCGACGCTACCGGTTCGGCCGCGCTCGCCGGGGGTGCGGCCCCCGGCCGGGCGGGCCGGCTCAGCCCTCGAGCGGCGTGTTCGTGCCGCCGCAGGCCGGCCACAGGCCCCGCTGCGCCGCCTTCGCCGCCGCCTCGGCGGCGTCGAGCTCCCCCTGGCGGGCCACGTTCGGCTCGTAGCGGCGGGCCTCGGCGTACCCCTCGAGCACGAGCGCGTGGTTGACGTGCAGGTCGTCCTCGGCCCGGAACACGTAGGCGAGGAGCCGTCCGTAGCGGTCCCGGGCCTCCACGTCGCGCTCCAGGCGCACCGCGGTGCCCACCGGCAGCAGCTCGGCCATGCGGGCCTTGGCCTCCGGGCCGTAGCACTCGACCGGTCGGTCGCGGGCCACGGACTCGGGGGTGTCGATCCCGATGAGCCGCACCCGCTCGGTGGCCCCGTCGATCCGCACCGTGAGGGTGTCGCCGTCGACGAGGCCGGCCACCACGCCGTGCCCGGGTGGTGCGCCGTCCGAGGCCGCGCCGCGACCCGGCGCCGCGCACGACCCGGCGCCCAGCGCGACCGCCGAGAGCACGACGGCCCCCAGCACCCGCCGGAGCGGGCGATGGGGGCCGTGCGAGGCCGTGGGCGCCGGCGGCGCGGTGGGCGAGCCGTGGGCGGTCACGTGAGGGTTGCGGTCGGGGAGCGGCGCTCCCCGGACCGGCCTACAGCCTTTCGATGATCGTGCCGGTGCCGAGGCCGCCGCCGCAGCACATCGAGACGAGGCCGTAGCGGCCCCCGGTGCGCTCCAGCTCGTGGACGGCCTTGGTCAGGAGGACGGCGCCGGTGCCGCCGAGGGGGTGGCCGAGGGCGATCGCCCCGCCGTTGGGGTTCGTCTGCTCGTCGCTGAACCCGAGCTCCTTCTGCCAGGCCAGCACCACCGAGGCGAAGGCCTCGTTGATCTCGGCCACGTCGATGTCGTCGACGCTGAGGCCGGTGCGCTCGAAGAGGTGCTGGGTGGCGTCGATCGGGCCGGTGAGCATGAGGACCGGGTCCACGCCCACGAGGCAGGTGTCGACGATGCGGGCCTTCGGAGTGAGGCCCAGCTGCTCGGCCCGCTCGGCGGTCATGAGCAGCACGGCAGCGGCGCCGTCGGAGATCTGCGAGGACGAGCCGGCGGTGTGCACGCCGTCGGGGCGGGCCACCGGCTTCAGCTCGGCCAGCTTCTCGAGGCTGGTCTCGCGCAGGCCCTCGTCACGGCTGACCGTGTGGGTGGTGCCGGTGGGGTTGCCCTCCTCGTCCACGTCGGGGGCCTCGACGGGGACGATCTGCGTGCCGAAGCGGTCCTCCTCCCAGGCCTGGGCGGCCAGCTGCTGGGAGCGGAGGCCGAAGCGGTCGGTGTCCTCCCGGGTGATGCCCCACTTCTCCGCGATGCGCTCGGCGCCCTCGAACTGCGAGGTCATCTCGTACTGCGGGAAGTAGCTCTTGGGGATCGGGATGCCGAAGCCGAGGGCCTTGTTGCCGCTGGCGCCGATCGGGACCCGGCTCATCACCTCGACGCCGCTGGCCACGGCCACGTCGGTGACGCCGCCGGCCACGAGGGCGGTGGCGAGGTTGGTGGCCTGCTGGGACGAGCCGCACTGGGCGTCGACGGTGGTGTTGGCCACCGTGAGCGGCAGGCCGGCGGTGAGCCAGGCCGTGCGCCCGATGTTGAACGCCTGCTCACCCACCTGGCTGACGCAGCCGGTGACGACCTGGCCGACGATCTCCGGGTCGATCCCGGCGCGCTCGATCACCGCCTTCTGGGCGTGGGCGAGCAGGTCGGCGGGGTGCATCGTGGACAGGCCGCCGTTGCGGCGGCCGATCGGGGTGCGGACGGCTTCGACGATCACGACTTCGGTCATGGCAGGCAACCTACTGGTGGGGCGCCGGACTTGACCAGCGGGTCAGGCGGTTCGGGCGGGCGGCGGGCGGTCAGCGTCGGCGGCGTCGCCGGCCCCGGGATCCGCCGGCGGCCTCGAGGACGAGGAGCAGGGCCGCCGCGCCGATGAAGGCGACGAAGATCGACCCGAGGTCGAGCTCGTCGAAGGTGTCGAGCGGGTCACCCGTGGCCAGGCGGGAGATCAGCCCGGCGAACAGGGCGCCGATGATGCCGATGGCCATCGTGCCGAGGCAGCCCCGCTTGGGCGCCCCCACGGCCCGCTGGGCCAGCGCGCCCGCGATGAGGCCCACGATGCACCAGGCGAGGATGCCCACGGCCGGAACGGTAGCGGGGGCTAGGCCGCGTGGTCGTGCTGGGCGGCGCTGGGCGCGGTGCGGCGGTCACGCTCGGCGGCGCGCCGAGCGCGCGCCTCCGCGGCCTCCCGGGCGGCGGCCAGCGCGGCGCGGGCCTCGGCCACGCCACGGCGGCCCACCGCACGAGTGGCCTGGCTCAGCACCCAGGGGCGCCGGGTCTCGAGGAGAGAGAGCTGTCGTGCCATGCACCTCATCCAACAGCGGGGGTGTGACAGCGCTTCCCGGCGGTGGCGGTCGTCGGTCACCTCCGGGTTGGCCGAGCCCCGGGGGCGTGCGGATAGGTTGCCCCGCCGTGGACGCCCGGCAGTGGCTCGGACTGGAGCCCACCCACAACCCGATGCGCTGGACCCTCCCCGTCACCCCGGGGATCTCCACCGGCTACCCCGTGCAGTTCCTCTTCGGCGGCTGCGGGCTCGGTGCCGCCATCGCCGCGCTCGAGGGCAGCTCGGGGCGACCGCTCGTCTGGGCCACCGCGCAGTACCTGTCCTACGCCAACCCGCCCGAGATCATGGACGTCGACGTCACGATCGCCGTCGAGGGCCGCCAGATCACCCAGGCCCGGGCCGTCGGCCACGTCGGCAACCGGGAGATCCTCACGGTGAACGCCGCCCTCGGCGAGCGCCCCCTCGACGCCGAGGGCCAGTGGGTGGCGATGCCCGAGGTCCCCCCGCCCCACGAGTGCGAGCGCCGCGTCCCCCGCATCGAGGGCCTCGAGTCGATCCAGAGCCGCCTCGACATGCGCCTGGCCGACGCCTACGACTACGACGAGCTGCCGGCCCCGCAGGGCAAGCCCGGCGGCCGGTCCGCCCTGTGGGCCCGGATCCCCGAGCTCCTCGACATGTCGGCGGCCACGCTCGCCATCCTCGGCGACTACGTGCCCTTCGGCATCGGCCAGGCCCTCGGCGCCCGAGCCGGGGGCAACAGCCTCGACAACACGCTGCGGATCGGGCGGCTCGTCCCCACCGAGTGGGTGCTGCTCGACGTGCGGGTCCACGCCATCCGCAACGGGTTCGGCCACGGCGACGTGCACCTCTGGGCCGAGGACGGCACCCTCCTGGCCACGGCCAGCCAGTCCACGATCGTGCGGTTCTGGCGCGAGGACCCGCCGCCGGTGCGCACCGACGAGCCCGAGGAGCCCTCGGGGGAGTAGCCACCCCCACCCGCCGGCGCGGCGCGCTCTACGCTCCCGCGATGGATCGCTACGGGGGACGGGTGGTGCTCCTCACCGGGGGCGCGTCAGGGATCGGCCGGGCCACGGTGCACCGGCTCGTGGCCGAGGGGGCGACGGTCGTGGCGGTCGACGTCGACGCCGACGGGCTGGCCGAGACCGCCGCCGGGGCGGCGGAGCCCGCCTCGGTCGAGCCGCTGGTGGGCGACGTCAGCGACCCGACGCTCGCCCCGCGGGCGGTGGCGGCGGCGCTCGACGTCGGCGGCCGGCTCGACCTGCTCGTCAACGGCGCCGGGACCCTCCGCTTCGAGCACTCCCACGAGGCCGACATGGACGCCTGGGGCCGCGTCCTCGACGTGAACCTCACCGGGGCCATGCGGTGCTGCCGGGCCGCCCTGCCCGCCCTCCTCGCCGACGGCGGCGGGGCGATCGTCAACGTGTCGTCCACCTCGGCCCGCTTCGGGCACCCGTGGGCGGCCGCCTACGCCGCCTCGAAGGGCGGGCTGCTGGCCCTCACCCAGACGCTCGCCGTCGAGTACGCCGCCCAGGGCCTGCGGGTCAACGCCGTGTGCCCGGGCTCGATCGACACGCCGATCACCGGCGCCTTCCAGCTGCCCGAGGGGGGCGACGCCCGGCTCCTGCGCCGGATCATGGCCCCCACCGGCATGGCCGGGCCCGAGGTGGTGGCGGCGGCCATCGCCTACCTGGGCTCCGACGACGCCCGCCACGTCAACGGCATCGACCTGCGGGTCGACGGCGCCACCCACGCGTGATCCCGAGCGGGGTTGGGGACCGGCCCGTAGCCTGGTGCCCATGAGCACGGTGCTCGAGGAGCCGCCCGAGGGCGACGACTGGACCGAGGCCGACTGGCTCGAGTGGCTCGACCAGCTCCCGCCCGACCCGGAGACGGGCCGGGCCCACCCGCTCAGCCGGGTCGCCTCCACCGCCGGGGGCACGGTGATCGGCGCCGCCATGCTCGGTCTCGAGCAGGCCCTCTACGGCCGACGGCCGGAGGTGGAGATCGTGGCCGAGGCCGACGGCGACGGGCTCGACCTCGGCCACCTCGCCCTCGACGCCGACGACCCCCGTCGGTCGCGGCTCACGCTGCCGCCCGACGCACCGTGAGAGCGCTCGTCCTGTCGGACACCCACCTCACGAGCGGCAGCCTCGACCGGCTGCCCGCCGAGGTCTGGGCGATGGCCGACGCCGCCGACGTGGTCCTCCACGCCGGCGACGTCGTCGACGGGGCGCTCCTGCGGGCCCTCGCCGAGCGGGCCCCGGTGCACGCCGTGCTCGGCAACAACGACCACGGCCTCGTCGGCACCCTCCCGGAGCGCCTCGTGGTGGAGCTCGACGGCGTCCCCGTCGCCATGGTCCACGACAGCGGGCCCCGTGGCGGGCGGGCCAAGCGCCTGCGCCGCTGGTTCCCCGACGCCGCCGTCGTGGTCTTCGGGCACAGCCACGAGCCGCTCGTCGAGGACCACGACGGGCTCCTGCTCGTGAACCCCGGCTCGCCCACGCTGCGGCGGCGCCAGCCCGTGCACACGGTCGCCTGGCTCGAGCTCGACGGCGGCGCGGCCCGGGCCGAGGTGGTGCCGGTGGGGCCGCTGGCGGTCAGGTCGACAGCGTCTTGAAGACCCACTCCCGGGTGGTCACGCACTGCAGGGTGGCGCGGTCGGCGAACGTGTCGAGGTGGGCGTCCACCGACGCGATGCGCTCCCCGAGGCGGTCGGGCTCCTCGGCGCAGCCGAACAGCCGGGTGAGGTCGAGCAGGTCGTCGTCCTCCGGCACCGCCTCGTAGACGATCCCCCGCACCGGCGGCGCCTCCGCCGTCACCGGGCGCAGCACCTGGTTGCGCACGTAGAGCCAGAACGGGTGGATGTCGAAGGTGAGCGGCGTGTGCTCGCCGTGCCAGATCCGGTAGAAGTCCTCGTCGGGCAGGCCGGGCCGCTTGTCCATGAACGTGATGAGCGACATGCCGGGGGAGCGCTCGCCGTCGGGCCAGCGGCGGTGCTCGCCGTAGGCCTTGGGGACCGACTCGGCGACGATCCAGCCGTGGGCGGTGGCCCCGGCGGCGGCGAGGGCCGCCTCGTGCGGGCCCCGGTGGTCGCAGCTGTCGAGCCAGAGCGAGACCGAGCCGCACAGCAGGGAGCCGTCGGGCAGGGCGCCGGTGCGCAGCACGCGGCCGGCCGGCTCCTCCACCTGCACCCGCAGCCCGTCCACGCCGAGCTCGAGCAGGCGGGGTGCCACCTCCTCGAGCAGCGCGGCCCCGATCTCGGCGGGGTCCTGGTCGGGGCGTCGCCAGAGGCCGTAGACGAGCTTCTCCATGGGGCGGCAACCTATCTGATGCTGCGTCAGATCTGCTCGTCCCGCGCCGCCCTCGGCGCTGGGCCATGATCGATCGCATGACGCAGACGCAGCGCTACGGCATGACCATCCCCTTCGACGGCGTCCCGCTCCACGCCCAGCGCGAGTGGATCGAGGAGCTCGAGCAGCTGGGCTACACGGACGTCTGGTCGGCCGAGGCCAACGGGGCCGACGCGTTCACGCCGCTGGCGCTGGCCTCGGTGTGGGCGCCGTCGCTGCGGCTGGGCACGGCGATCGTGCCCGCCTTCACGCGCGGGCCGGCCTGCATGGCCCAGTCGGTGGCCACGCTGGCCGACGCGGCGCCGGGGCGCTTCGCCTTCGGGATCGGCACCTCCTCGAACGTGATCGTGGAGGGCTGGAACGGCATCCCGTTCGAGTCGCCGTACCAGCGGGTGCGCGACGTCGTGCGCTTCCTGCGGGCCGCGCTCGCCGGCGAGAAGGTCACGATGGAGACCGACTCGTTCGCGGTGCGGGGGTTCAAGCTGGGCGTGCGGCCCGAGCAGCCCGTGCCGATCCTCATCGCCGCGCTGCGGGAGGGGATGCTCAAGCTGGCCGGCCGGGAGGGCGACGGCGCCATCATCAACTGGCTGAGCGCCGAGGACGTCCGCACGGTGGCGCCGATCGTGCAGGCCGCCGGCGACGGCACCCCCAAGGAGGTCGTGGCCCGCATCTTCGTGTGCCCGAGCGACGACGCCGACACCGTGCGGGGCATGGCCCGCTTCGCCATCGCCGCCTACCTGAACGTGCCGGTCTACGCCGCGTTCCACGAGTGGCTGGGACGGGGCGAGCAGCTCGGCGAGATGTGGCGGCTCTGGAAGGAGGGCGACCGCAAGGCCGCCCTCGCCGCCATCCCCGACGAGGTGGTGGACGACCTCGTCGTCTGGGGGCCGCCCGAGGCCTGTCGGGAGCACATCGCCCGCTACGTCGAGAACG
>DATGRC010000067.1:0-5025 GCA_035303865.1 Acidimicrobiales bacterium | reverse complement strand
CGTGCTCCAGGTCCGCCTCTTCCAGCCGTTCCCCGCGCAGGCGCTCGTCGCCGCCCTGCCGCCCACCGTGCGCTCGATCGCCGTGCTCGACCGGACGAAGGAGCCGGGCGCCGTCGGCGAGCCCCTCTACCTGTCGGTGGTCGCCGCGCTCGCCGAGGCGATGGACGTCGACGCCCCGCCCTTCGCCCGGATGCCTCGGGTCATCGGCGGTCGCTACGGCCTGTCCTCGAAGGAGGTCACGCCGTCGATGCTGAAGCCGGTGTTCGACGAGCTGGCTCGCGAGCGGCCGAAGCGGCACTTCACCGTCGGCATCGACGACGACGTCACCCACCTCAGCCTCCCCATCGACGAGCGCTTCCGGGTGCCCCGGCCGGCGGGGGAGGTGCAGGCCGTGTTCATCGGCCTCGGCGCCGACGGCACCGTCGGGGCCAACAAGTCGTCGGTGAAGATCATCGGCGAGCGCACCGACCGCTTCGCCCAGGGCTACTTCGTCTACGACTCGAAGAAGTCCGGCTCGGTGACCGTCTCGCACCTGCGGTTCGGGCCGGCGCCGATCCGCGCCACCTACCTCATCGACCAAGCCGACTTCGTGGCCTGCCACCAGTTCGGGCTGCTCGAGAAGATGAAGGTCGTCGAGCTGGCCCGTCCCGGCGCCACCCTCCTGCTCAACAGCCCGTACGGCCCCGACGAGGTGTGGGACCACCTCCCCCGGCGGGTGCAGGAGGGCATCCTCGCCAAGGACCTCGACGTCTGGGTGGTCGACGCCTACGCCGTGGCCGAGGAGGTGGGCATGGGCACCCGGATCAACACGGTCATGCAGCCGTGCTTCTTCCATCTGTCCAGGGTGCTGCCCGCCGACGAGGCGATCGCCGCGATCAAGGCCTCGGTCGAGGAGGCCTTCGGGCGCCGGGGACGCTCGGTGGTGGAGCGCAACTTCGCCGCCATCGACGCCAGCCTCGCCGCGCTCCACCGGGTGGCCGTGCCCGACCGGGTGACGAGCGAGCACACCACGCTCCACGAGCTGCCCCCCGACGCCCCGGACTTCGTGCACCAGGTCACCGCCGTGCTCCTGGCCGGCGACGGGCACCGGCTGCCGGTGAGCGCCCTGCCGGTGGACGGCACCTTCCCCTCTGGCACCGCGAAGTACGAGAAGCGGGCCATCGCCACCCACCTGCCGATCTGGGACCCGGAGATCTGCATCGACTGCGCCAAGTGCGCGATCGCCTGCCCCCACGCCGCCATCCGCATGAAGGTCTTCCCGGAGGAGGTGGCGGCGGCGGCGCCTGAGTGGTTCCCGACCAAGCCGTTCCGCTCCAAGGACCTGTCCGGCCACCACCTCACGATCCAGGTGGCCCCCGACGACTGCACCGGCTGCGGCGTGTGCGTCGACGTCTGCCCGGCCAAGAGCAAGACCGAGCTCGGCCGCAAGGCGATCAACATGGAGCCGGCCCTCGAGCACCGAGACGCCGAGCGGCCCCGCTGGGAGCACTTCCAGACGATCGAGCCCCTCGACCGCTCGCTCCTGCCCCACAGCAGCATCAAGGGGTCCCAGGTGCTCGAGCCGCTGTTCGAGTTCTCCGGCGCCTGCGCCGGCTGCGGTGAGACCCCGTACCTGAAGCTGCTCACCCAGCTCTTCGGCGACCGGATCCTCGTGGCCAACGCCACCGGCTGCTCGTCGATCTACGGGGCCAACCTCCCCACCACCCCGTGGGCGACCAACGCGGAGGGGCGGGGGCCGGCGTGGGCCAACTCGCTGTTCGAGGACAACGCCGAGTTCGGCCTGGGCATGCGCCTCGGCGTCGACGCCCAGCGGGCCACGGCCGAGGCCCTGCTCGAGCGCCTCGCCCCCCACGTGGGGGACGACCTCGTCCGGGCGCTGCTGGACAACCCGCAGGAGGACGAGGCGCAGATCGCCGAGCAGCGGCGCCTCGTCGCCGCCCTCCGGGAGCGCCTGCGCGACGCGCCCGACCACCTGGCCGACGACGCCCGCCGGCTCGCCGACACGGCCCGCAACCTCGTCCACCAGGGCGTCTGGCTCGTCGGCGGCGACGGCTGGGCCTACGACATCGGCTTCGGCGGCCTCGACCACGTCCTGTCGTCGGGCCGCAACGTGAACGTGCTCGTGCTCGACACCGAGGTGTACTCGAACACCGGCGGGCAGGCCTCGAAGGCCACCCAGCGCGGCGCCGTCGCGAAGTTCGCGGCGGCCGGCAAGCCCACCGGCAAGAAGGACCTCGGCGCCATCGCCCGGGCCTACGGGAACGTCTACGTCGCGCAGATCGCGCTCGGCGCCAACGAGGTCCAGGCCACGAAGGCCCTCCTCGAGGCCGACGCCTGGCCGGGCCCGTCCCTCGTCATCGCGTACAGCACCTGCATCGCGCACGGCATCGACATGTCCACCTCGATGTCCCACCAGAAGGACGCCGTGCGCAGCGGGTACTGGCCGCTGTACCGGTTCCAGCCCGGCGACCACGACGGCGTCCCGTTCAACCTCGACTCGAGGGCGCCGAGCATCCCGGTGTCGGACTTCGCCGACCGCGAGGCGCGCTTCGCCGTGCTGCGCCGCACGCACCCCGACCGGGCCCGCCAGCTCAACGACCTGCTCCAGGCCGACGTCGACGAGCGCTGGCGCTACTACGAGCAGCTGGCCGCCGTGGCCCGCAGCGTCCCGGACCTCGACGTGGCGGAGGGCGACAAGCGAGCCGCCAGCGACGACGACGAGGAGGCCACGCCGTGATCGACCTCACCACCCGCTACCTCGGGCTCGAGCTGGCCTCGCCGGTCGTGGCCTCGGCCTCGCCCCTCACCGGCCAGCCCGAGACCGCCTGCGCCCTCGAGGAGGCCGGGGCCGCGGCGATCGTGATGCCGTCCCTGTTCGAGGAGGAGATCGTCCACGAGGAGGTCGAGCTGCACCGCTCCCTCGAGCAGGGCGCCGACCAGCACGTCGAGGCCAGCGGCTACTTCCCGAGCCTCGAGGACCTGCCCACCGTCGGCGACCGGTACCTCGCCACCCTCGAGACGCTCAAGCGGCGCCTGTCGATCCCCGTGATCGCCAGCCTCAACGCGTCCCACCCCGGTGGGTGGGTCAGCTACGCCCGCCTCCTCGAGGACGCCGGCGCCGATGCCCTCGAGCTGAACCTCTATCGGGTGGCCGCCGACCCGAGTCGCACGGCCCTGCAGCTCGAGCAGGAGGACCTCGAGATCGTGGGGGCGGTGCGGTCGACGGTGTCGATCCCCCTCGCCGTGAAGCTGAGCCCCTACTACACGGCCATGGCCGCCTTCGCCCGGCAGGTCGTCGACGCCGGCGCGGACGGGCTCGTCCTCTTCAACCGCTTCTACCAGCCCGACGTGGACCTCGAGAGCCTCGAGGTGGTCCCCCGGATCGAGCTGAGCCGGCCCTGGGAGCTGCGCCTCCCGCTGCGCTGGCTGGCCATCCTCCGGCCCCAGCTGGGCTCCGGCACCTCGCTGGCCGCCACCTCCGGGGTCCACTCCGGCTACGACGTGGTCAAAGCGCTGATGGTCGGTGCCGACGTCGCCATGGTCACCTCAGCGCTCCTCCAGCACGGCGCCGGGCACCTCCACTCGATCGTCGACGGCCTCCGCACCTGGATGGCCGAGCACGACTACACTTCGGTCGAGCAGCTGCGGGGCAGCGCCACCCAGGCGTCGGCCGGCGACCCGGCCACCTTCGAGCGGGCCAACTACGTCGCCGCCCTGCACTCGTGGACCACGCCCGCGCACCTGCTGGCCGGTCACCACCGGGGCTCGCGCCGGCCCAGCCGACCCTGAGGGACGGGACCGGCCGCGGCTCACCGCTCGGCGTACATCTCCTCGATGAGCTCGGCGTTGGCCGCGGTGACGACCTCGCGCCGCACCTTCAGCGTGGGGGTCAGCTCGCCCGCCGCCACGGTGAGGTCCTGGGGGAGGATCCGCCAGCGTCGGATCCCCTCGGCGTGCGAGTGCTGGGCGTTCACCCGCTCCACCGCCTCGGCCACCGCGGCGCGCACCCGCTCGTCGTCGCGCAGCGCCTCCACGCTGATCGCGTGGCCCTCGCTGTGGGCCCACTGGGTCACGGCGTCGACGTCGAGCGTCAGCAGCGCCGTGAGGTAGGGGCGGTTCTCGCCGACCACCACGGCCTGGGAGATGAGCGGCTCGTTCCGCAGGGCGGTCTCGATCTCCGCCGGCGCGATGTTCTTGCCGTACGCGGTGATGATGAGGTCCTTCTTGCGGCCGGCGATCCGCAGGTACCCGTCGGCGTCGAGGACCCCGAGGTCCCCCGTGTGCAGCCACCCGTCGGCGTCGATGAGCTCGGCCGTGGCCGCCGGCTGGTTCCAGTACCCCTGGCACACGTTGGGCCCTCGCACGAGGATCTCCCCGTCGTCCGCGATGCGCACCTCCACCCCGGGGATCGGCCGTCCCACCGTCCCGACCTTGACCGCGTCGAGGGGGTTCAGCGTCGTGCACAGGGTGACCTCGGTCTGCCCGTAGCCCTCGGCGATGGGCAGGCCGATCCCGTGGAACCAGCGCAGGAGGTCGGGGTGCACCGGCGCCGCCCCGGAGGCCAGGAGCCGGGCTCGGTCGAGGCCCATCCGCCAGCGCAGCAGCCGCCCCACGGTGAGGTCGAGCGCCTCGTAGGCCAGCCGGTCGGGGCGGGGGAGCGCGCTCGGCGGCTGGTCGCCGCGGCGCTCGGCCAGGCGCAGGTACGCCTGGAGGGCCGCCCGGACGGGCGCCGGGGCCTCGGCGATCCCGTCGGTGATCGACTCCCGGAACTTCTCCCAGACCCGGGGCACGGCGAAGAACGCGGTCGGCCGGCAGGCCCGGAGGTCGTCGGGGACGGTCGCGAGCGAGCGGGCGAACCAGGTCTCGCCGCCGCTCGCCACCTGCCCGAAGTGGCTGACGGAGCGCTCGGTGATGTGGCTGAGGGGCAGGAACGACAGGAAGCGCTCGTCGGGGCTCAGCTCGATGAGCGACGTGAGGCTGCGCACCGTGGCCATGACGTTGGCGTGGGTGATCATCGCCCCCTTG
>DATGRC010000066.1:0-2156 GCA_035303865.1 Acidimicrobiales bacterium | reverse complement strand
CCGGGCGCGTCGAGGGCGGGCCCGCGGGCCCGCCCTCGACGCGCCCGGACCCGGTCAGCGCAGGTCCGGCCAGGCCCGCTCGTAGAGCGCGCCCGAGGCGTGGCGCATCAGGTGGTCGTCGCGGCGCAGCCGGCGCCAGTGGTAGGCCACGTAGTCCTCGAAGGCGACCTTGCCCTCGTGTGTGGCGTCGACGAGCGCGGCTCGGCCCTCGTCGAGGGACTCCAGGGACTCGGGTCGCCGGCCGAGCAGCTCGGCGATGTCCTCCCGCTCCTGGGCCGCGAAGAGCTCGCCGTTGCGGTCGAGCTCCCGCAGGTACTTCAGCTGGCGGGCGATCGCCTTCGTGGTGTTGACCGCCGTGCGGTCCTCGATCCGGGGGACCATCGACCGCAGCTGCTCGAGGATCCGGTCGTACATGCCGCTGTGGGCCGGCTCGGGCGCCTCGTCCACCTCCCGGCCGGGCTTGGGGAGGCCCATCGCGTCGCACGTGGCGTCGAGGCGCATCCGGCGGTGGAGCGTCGACAGGATCAGCGCGCTGCCGTCGGCCGCCCGGTTGACCTCGGGGGCCTCGCCGGTGTCGAGCCGCGCCGCGGCGCCACGGCCCATCGACGGCAGCCCGAACCAGGGGCCGAGCCGGGAGAAGGCGTTGAGCCGGTAGTACCGGACCCGGGCCTCGTCGACGGCGATGCCGCTCAGCTCCTCGTACTCCCGGATCCGGTCGGGGAAGTGGGTGAAGCCGTGCTGGGTGGCCCGCCACGACAGCCAGGCGATGTCGTCCATCGGGTCGCCGAGGTGGGCCAGCTCCCAGTCGATGATCCCGGTGACCCGGCCGTCCTCGTAGAGGAAGTTGCCCGGCCCCGTGTCGCCCTGGACGAGTACGACGGGGCCCTCGGCGTCGGGCACGTTGGCCCGCAGCCAGGCCATCGCCTGCTCGACGAGCGGGTCGGCCCGGCCGTCGCCGACGGCCGCGGCCATGAGGGCCTCGGCCTTGGCCAGCTGGTCGAGCTGGTGCTCGCGCCAGGACCGCACCGGCCCGAACGAGGGCAGGTCGAGCGCCTCGGCGCCGATCCGGTGCCAGGTGGCGAGGTGGCGGATGAAGTCCCGGGCCACCGACTCCTGCTCCTCGGGGGTGGCCGGCGGGTGGAACCACACCGTCCCGGGGATGCGGTCGACGAGCAGCACGTCGAGCGCCTTGTCGACGCCCCAGACCCGCGGGACCGGCAGGCCGTGGGGGCGCAGGGCGCGGTACACCTCGGCCTCGATCTCGAACCCCTGGAAGGTGCTCGGCCCGTCGCCGAGCCCCCGCCCGGACTGGAGGAAGAGCGCCTCGGTGCCCTCGGGGCGCCGCACGTCGACGAACCAGCCGAGCCGGCCGCCGGCCGGGATCTGCTGGACGTCGACGATCGTGCCGTCGGTGACCGCCTCGATCCAGGAGGCGACGGACGGGTCGAGGGCCTGGGGATCGCTCATCGACCAATACCGTATACTCTTTGTCCGATGTCGGTCCCCCGGATCCTGCCACCCCTGACGGACGTGAACCGCCTGTACTGGACCGGAGGGTCCGACGGGCGCCTGCTGATCGAGCGGTGCCGCTCGTGCCGGCGCTGGCAGCACCCGCCCACCGGCACCTGCGAGTCGTGCGGCGAGCCCGCCGCGCCCGAGCCGGTGAGCGGCCAGGGGACGGTGTTCACCTTCACGGTGAACCACCAGCAGTACCACCCCGAGGTGCCGCCGCCGTACGTCATCGCGATCGTCGAGCTCGACGAGCAGCCGGGCCTGCGGCTCCCCACGAACCTCGTCGGCTGCGACCCCGACGACATCCGGATCGGCGCCCCCGTGCAGGTCCGCTTCGAGCAGCACGGCGAGGTGTTCGTGCCCGTCTTCGCCCTGCGGGAGCCGGCCGGGAGCACGGCCCCGTGACCGCCGCGCTGCCCGAGCACCGGGCGATCCTCTCCGGGGTCGGGATCTCCCGCATCGGCCGCCGCCTGGGCGTGCCGCCCCTCGAGCTGACCGTCGAGGCGGCCCGCCAGGCCATCGCCGATGCCGGGCTCACGGCGGCCGACGTCGACGGCGTGGCGACGATGGGCGACACCCCCCACGCCGAGGCGAGCGCCGCGCTCGGCATCGAGGCTCGCTACACCGGCGGCGGCGTGGACACC
>DATGRC010000065.1:0-5384 GCA_035303865.1 Acidimicrobiales bacterium | reverse complement strand
TCCTCCACCACGCGTCGGAGGAGCACAAGGAGACCTACCTCCCGAAGATGGTCACCGGCGAGTGGGCGGGCACGATGAACCTCACCGAGCCGCAGGCCGGTTCGGACGTCGGAGCCCTCAGCACGCGCGCCGTGCCGCAGGACGACGGCACCTACCGGATCACCGGCACGAAGATCTTCATCTCCTTCGGCGAGCACGACATGGCCGAGAACATCATCCACCTCGTGCTCGCCCGCACCCCCGACGCCCCGCCCGGCACCAAGGGGATCAGCTGCTTCATCGTCCCCAAGTACCTCGTCAACGACGACGGCTCGCTGGGGGAGCGCAACGACGTCACCTGCGTGTCGATCGAGCACAAGATGGGGATCAAGGCCAGCCCCACCTGCGTGCTCGCCTACGGCGACCAGGGCGACGGCGCGGTCGGCTACCTCATCGGCGAGGAGAACGCCGGCATGCGCTACATGTTCAAGATGATGAACAACGCCCGGCTCTCCGTCGGGCTGGAGGGCCTGTCCCTCGCCGAGCGGGCGTACCAGATGGCTCTCGCCTACGCGAAGGAGCGCCTCCAGGGCCGAGCGCCCGGCGCCGCCCCGGGCGTGCAGAGCCCGATCATCGAGCACCCCGACGTGCGCCGGATGCTGCTGACGATGCGCTCCCAGATCGAGGCGCTGCGCGGCGTCATCTACCTCAACGCCGCGGCCATCGACCACGCCACCCGCGGCGCCACCGAGGAGGACCGCGCCGCCGGCCAGGAGCTGGCCGACATCCTCACCCCGCTCTCCAAGGCGTGGGGCACCGACCTCGGCGTGGAGATCACCAGCCTCGCCATCCAGGTCTACGGCGGCATGGGCTACATCGAGGAGACCGGGGTGGCCCAGCACTTCCGCGACGCCCGCATCGCTCCGATCTACGAGGGCACCAACGGCATCCAGGCCATGGACCTCGTCGGGCGCAAGCTCCCGATGCGCGGCGGCGCCGCCGTCGGCGACTTCCTCGACCGCATCGAAGCGGTCGACGGCGAGCTGGCCGCGGCCGGCGAAGACCTCGAGACGATCCGCAACGGGCTGAGCAAGGGCGTGATGGCCCTGCGCACCGCCACCGGGTGGCTGCTCGACAACGGCCTCAAGGACCCGCTCGACGCCCTGGCCGGCGCCACCCCGTACCTGCGGCTCTTCGCCGTCGTCACCGGCGGCTGGATGATGGCCCGCCAGGCCCTCGCCGCCCACGCCGCGCTGGACGGCGCGAGCGACGCGGACCGCCAGTGGTACGAGCAGAAGATCGTGTCCGCCCGCTTCTACTGCGAGCAGCTCATCCCGCAGGCCACCGGCCTCGTCCCCGCCATCACCGCCACCAACCGGGATCTGGCGGCCGCCTACTAGTCGTCCTCGGACGCCTGCGGCGTCCTGCGGCGAGTGCTGTGGTGAGCGGCCGCCCGACAGGCGGCCGCTTGCTGCGCCGGCGCCTTCGGCGCCGGATCTCGGCTCCGGGGCGGCGGAGCCGCCCTCCGCCCTGGTGGGGGTCTCCGGCGGAGCCTCCGCCCCCCACGCCCCCCGCTGGCGCTCGGGGCGTGGCCGCTCGGGGCTTCGCGATCGGGTGCCTCCGGCGCTCGGGGGCGCTTCTGCTCGGGGCGGGCCCGTTCGGGGGTTCGCGATCGTCCGCTGACGACGAGGTCAGTGGTCGAGGTAGCTCGTCCTTCGCACCAGGTGCTGAAGGCGGTGGTAGGCGCTCCTCGGGTCCTGGTGGCTGGGGGGAGCGGTGGGCGGGTCGGCGAGGAGGGAGCGGACCTCGTAGGCGATGGCGAAGATCCGCAGGCGGTCGATGAGGCAGGGGTGGGCGAACAGGCGCGGGTAGCACTCCCGCAGCCAGCCCGGGACGCAGGCGTAGTCCTCGGTGCGGGTGGCCGCCTCGTGGTCCGGTCCGACGTGCAGCTTCGGGTAGGCGCAGCAGCGCAGCACGACGTCCAGGTCGAGGTCGCGCGGCCCCGGCCGGGCCCACTCGACGTCGAGGATCGCCGTCACCTCGCCGTCGTGCCAGAGCACGTTCTCGAACGTGAGGTCGCCGTGCACGAGCGTCGACGCCGGGTAGGGGCGCAGCGCCGCCGCCGTCGACAGGACGAGCTCGGCCGCCTCCTGCGTGAGGATCGGGTCGACGTGGTCGAGGCGGGCCAGGTCGGCCAGGGCGTCGACGAGCGGCGCCACCGGGTCGGCGGCGTCCTCCCGCAGCAGCTGGGGTGCCCCGTGGAGGGGGAGCAGGCCCGCCGGCGCCGGAGTGTCGTGCAGCGCCCGCAGCCGCACCGCGAGCTGCTCGACGGCCCGCCGGCGCTCGTCGTCGGTCAGGTAGGGCCAGCGGTGGGCCAGCGGCTCCCCCGGCACCCGCTCCGACACCACCCAGTCCTCCCCAGCGCGACCGCCGTGGGCCACCACACGGGGGTAGCCCACCTCGGGCGGCAGGTGCGCCGCCACCGCCACCTCACGAGCCAGGCGGTTGCTCGGCGAGCGGTTCACCCGCACCACGTGGTCGGGTGTGAGCCACACCTCGTTCGTGACGCTGCTGGCCCGCTCCAGGGGCACGCTCGGGTCCAGCCCGGCCCCCCGCAGGGCCGTGCGCGCCCGCAGCTCCGCTAGGGCATCGCCCTGTTTGGTGGTGGTCATCGCCTGTTCCGGGTCCGCCGTCCGCCAGTCTCGGCGAACCTACCCCGGGGCGTTATGGGCCGAACGGCCCCTTCTCGCCTCGGCGAGCACCGCGTCGCCGAGGACGGGCCACGCCTCCCGGGCCCAGTCCCCGAACGGCTGGTCGCTGAGACCGGCGCAGGCCACCCCCGCATCGGGGTCGACCCACAGGAAGCTCCCGCTCTGACCGAAGTGCCCGAACGTGGCCGGAGATGCCGAGGCCGGCGTCCAGTGCGGCGACTTCGAGCCCTTGATCTCGAGCCCGAGCCCCCACGGGTTGGGGCGCTGGCGGCCGAAGCCAGGGAGCACCCCGTCGAGGTCGGGCAGCTGCGCCGTGGTGGCCTCGGCCACCGTCTCCGGCGAGAGGATCACCTGCGGGTCCAGCAGCTCGGCGCCGAGGCGCAGCAGGTCCGCGACCGTGCTGTGCGCACCAGCAGCGGGGGAGCCCCGCAGCTCGGTGGCGTCCATCCCCAGCGGCCGGCACACGGCCTCCCGCACGTACTCGGCCCAGCTCATGCCGGTGCGCTCGGCCAGCAGGTCGCCGAGGTGCTCGAACGCGGCGTTGCCGTAGATGCGGCGGGTGCCAGGCTCGGCGATCGGCGTCGTCCCCTCGAACGGGAGGCCGGACGCGTGGCACAGCAGCAGCCGCACGGTCGACCCAGGCGGGCCGGCCGGCTCGTCGAGGGCCAGCACCTCCTCCTCGGTGGCGACGAGCACCCCGAGCGCGGTGAGCACCTTCGTCACCGACGCGAGCCGCAGCGGGCGCTCGACGGCGCCGGCGGCCTCCCAGCGGCCGGAGCGGTCCACCCAGCCGGCGCCACGGTGCTGGCCCGGCCAGCGCTCGAGCGACTCGAGCCCGGTGGTCACCTCGGCTCTCCTGCCTCGCCAGCGGGGCGTGGGTGCTCGTCGACGGTCGCCACGCCGGCGACCGTACCCGTCGCCGCCGCAGCCGCGGCGCGGGCGGGCGCCGCCACCGGTAGGTTGCCGCCATGGCGATCTACGACCACGAGATCAGCGCGCTCGACGGCAGCCCCCTCGACCTCCACCAGTTCGAGGACAAGGCCCTGCTCATCGTCAACGTGGCCTCGAAGTGCGGGCTCACGCCGCAGTACGAGGGGCTCGAGCGGATCCACGAGCGCTACGCCGACCGGGGCTTCTCGGTGCTCGGCGTCCCGTGCAACCAGTTCATGGGCCAGGAGCCCGGCACCGCCGAGGAGATCCAGACGTTCTGCTCCACCACCTACGGCGTCACCTTCCCGATGGCCGAGAAGGTGGAGGTGAACGGCGAGGGGCGCCACCCGCTCTACGCCGAGCTCACCGCCGTGCCCGACGCCGAGGGCAAGGACGGCGACGTGGCCTGGAACTTCGAGAAGTTCCTCGTCGCCCCCGGCGGGCGCCAGATCACCCGGTTCCGCCCGCAGGTGGAGCCCGAGGACGCGGCGATCATCAGCGCCATCGAGGCCGCGCTGCCGGGCTGACCCAGCCGCTCGCCGAGCGCGGAGGATGCAGGGCCCGGCGCGGCCCGCCAGTACCCTGGTCGGGAACCATGAACGATCCTGACACCAAGACCGCGCCCGCGGAGGCCGACGCCCCCACCACCTTCGAAGCCCTCGGCGTCGCCCCCGAGTTCGTGACGGCCCTGAAGGAGCAGGGCATCGAGGCCCCCTTCGCCATCCAGCGCCTCACGATCGCCGACGCCCTCGCCGGCCGCGACGTGTGCGGCAAGGCGAAGACCGGCTCCGGCAAGACCCTCGCCTTCGGCATCCCCCTCATCCAGCGCCTCGGCCAGGCCGAGCCCCGCAAGCCCCGTGGCCTCGTGCTCGTCCCCACCCGCGAGCTGGCGCTGCAGGTCCACGACGTGCTCGCCCCGCTGGCCGAGCGGTTCGGCAGCCGCATCGTGGCCGTCTACGGCGGCGCCGACATGAACAAGCAGATCCAGCGCCTGGCCGACGGCGTCGAGGCCGTGATCGCCACGCCGGGCCGGCTGATCGACCTCGTCGAGCGCAAGGAGGTCGAGCTCGGCGGCCTCGAGATCGTCGTCGTCGACGAGGCCGACCGGATGGCCGACATGGGGTTCCTGCCCCAGGTGGAGTGGCTGCTCCGCCACGTCGACAACCAGCACCAGACGCTGCTGTTCTCGGCCACGCTCGACGGCGTCGTCGACGGGCTCATCAAGCGCTACCAGCACGACCCGGTCTACCGGGAGGTGGCGTCGCCCACCGTCACCGTCGAGGCGATGGTCCACCGCTTCATCGCCGTCCACGAGATGGACAAGGTGCGGGTGGCCGCCGCCATCGCCCGCAGCAGCGGCCGCGTCCTCGCCTTCACTAACACCAAGCGCACCGCTGACCGCCTCGCCCGGTCGCTGCGCGACGAGGGCGTGAAGGCCGCCGCCATCCACGGCGACCTGCGCCAGGGCCAGCGCGAGGACGCGCTCCGCAAGTTCGCCGAGGGACGGCTCAAGGTGCTCGTCGCCACCGACGTCGCCGCCCGCGGGCTGCACATCGACGCCGTGGACGTCGTGATCCACTACGACCCGGCCCCCGACCACAAGACGTACCTGCACCGCTCCGGGCGCACCGCACGCGCCGGCAGCACCGGCATGGCCGTCACCCTGTCGCTGTGGAACGAGGAGCTGCACGTGCGGCGCCTCCAGAAGCGCATCGGCGTGGTCCAGCCGATCACCGAGATGTTCTCGAACGACCCCCGCCTGGC
>DATGRC010000064.1:0-8678 GCA_035303865.1 Acidimicrobiales bacterium | reverse complement strand
GTCCACCATCTGGCGGCGCAGGACGAGCCGGCCGGTCTCGAGCCGGGAGATGTCGAGGAGCTCGGTGACGAGGCGGGTGACCCGATCGGCGTCGTGGAGGACCTGCTCGAGCATCGTGAGCTTCTGCTCGTCCGAGAGGCGCTCCCAGCGGGACAGGAGGAGCGACGTGTAGCCCTTCACCGAGGTGAGGGGGCTGCGCAGCTCGTGGGAGACGGTGGAGATGATGGCGATGCCGCTGCGCTCCCCTGCCGGTCGCAGGCAGAGCACGACGCCGGCGTCGTGCGCGCCGATCGTGGCGGTGACGGGCACGTCGGTGCCGTCGGTGCGGGCCAGGAGGAGGTCGATCTGGCCGTCGTGGGGTGGCAGCTCGCCCCGCAGGGCGGGGGCGCCGGAGCCGTGGCGCACCCGGAACGCCTCCCCCACCGGCTGGCCGAGCCGGGCGTCGGCGTCGGGGCCCAGCAGGCGACGGGCGGCCTCGTTGAGGGCCTGCAGGCACAGGTCCCGGTCGAGCACCAGGACCGCGTCGGGCAGGACGTCGAGGTCGACGGGGGTGCTCACGTCGCGGCCCGGCGCTGCCGGAGCGCCTCGAAGCACAGGACGGCGCCGGCCATCGCCACGTTGAGCGACTCGGTGGGTCCGGCCATCGGGATCGTGAGGCGCAGGTCGACGGCGTCGACGACCTCCCCGGCCAGCCCGTGGGCCTCGGGGCCGAGCACGATGGCCAGCGGGCCTCGCAGGTCGGCCTGGTCGTAGGGCGCTCCGCCCCGCACCACGGTGGCCGCCGTGGTCACCCCTGCGCCTCGCAGCTGCTCGAGCACCTCGATGGTCTCTCCTCCCCCCGCCACCGGCAGACGGAACAGGGCCCCCGCCGCGGCTCGCACGCACTTGGGGCTGCTCGGGTCCACCGACGCCCCGCAGAACAGTACCGCCGCCGCGCCCGACGCCTCGGCGGTGCGCACGAGCGTCCCCGCGTTGCCGGGGTCGGTGACCCCGGCGAGCACGAGGGCCAGCGGCCCCGCGGCGGCGCGCGCCACGGCCTCCTGGAGGCTGATCTCCACCCGGCGGGCGATGGCGGCGACGGCGTTGGGCGTGACGGCATCGCTGGCCCGGGCCAGCACCGCCGCGGTGACGAGGTGGACGGCGGCCCCGGCCGCCTCGGCTCGGTCGAGCAGCGCCTGCGGGGCGTCGTCGGTGGCGAACACGTCGGTGACGGCCACGCCGGCGTCGAGCGCCTCGGCCAGGAGGACGGGGCCGTCGATGACGAAGGCGCCCGCCTCCGAGCGCGCAGCGCGGCGCCCCGAGAGGCGCCGCAGCTGCTGGACCCGTGGGTGCCGGGGCCCGATCGGACCCCGACGGCTCGGTGCTACGCGGGCTCCTTGGACGAAGCCTCGTTGGCGGCCTTCACGAGGGCCGCGAACGCCGCCGGCTCCCGCACGGCGAGGTCGGCGAGGACCTTGCGGTCGACCTCGATCTCGGCCAGCCGGAGCCCGGCGATGAACCGGCTGTAGCTGGTGCCGTTCTCCCGGCAGGCCGCGTTGATCCGCTGGATCCACAGGGAGCGGAAGTCCCCCTTGCGGGCCCGGCGGTCCCGGTAGGCGTACTGCAGGGAGTGCATCACCTGCTCGTTGGCGGCCCGGTAGGACCGGCTCTTGTTGCCGTAGTAGCCCTGAGCCCGCTCGAGCGTTGCCCGGCGCTTCTTCTTGGCGTGGACGGCGCGCTTGACCCGTGCCATGGCGTCTTCTCCTTCGTGGTCCGGGCCTAGCGGCCGAGCATCCGGTTGATCCGAGCGGCGTCACCGGGGGCGACGTCGACGTGGCCGTCGAGCCGGCGCTTCCGCTTGGGCGCCTTCTTCTCGAGGATGTGGTTCTTGTTGGTCTGCAGGCGCCGCAGCTTGCCGGCGCCGGTGACCTTGAAGCGCTTCTTGGCGCCGCTGTGGGTCTTCATCTTGGGCATGGGGGCTTCTCTTCGCTCAGTCGGACGAGCCGCCCTCGGGGGCGGGGCCGTCCTGGGGCTCCTGGGCACGTGCCTCGTCCGCCGCGGCGTCGGCCTCGGC
Source organism: Acidimicrobiales bacterium (assembly GCA_035303865.1). Taxonomy (GTDB): domain Bacteria; phylum Actinomycetota; class Acidimicrobiia; order Acidimicrobiales; family VFJN01; genus VFJN01. Next base: position 6,625 of record DATGRC010000064.1, on the reverse strand, counting down.
AGCGGCCTTGGCCTTGGCGGCCGCGGCCTGCGCGCGCTTGTCTGGTGCCAGCACCATCGTCATGTTCCGGCCGTCGATGCGGGGGTGGGTCTCCACCCGGCCGACGTGGCGCACCGCCTCTTCGACCTGGTCGAGGATCTTCTTGCCGAGCTCGGGGTGGTACACCTCGCGGCCCCGGAAGGTCAGGGTGACCTTCACCTTGTGGCCCTCGGACAGGAACTTCTCGACCTTGCGGGTCTTGGTGTCGAAGTCGCCGCCGCCGATCTTGGGGCGGTACTTCATCTCCTTGATGCTGACGTTGCTCGCCTTGCGGCGGGACTCCTTGGCCTTCTGCGCCGCCTCGTACTTGTACTTGCCATAGTCCATGACACGGCACACGGGCGGGTTCGCCTGGGGCGCCACCTCGACGAGGTCGAGGTCTTGCGACCGGGCGATGGCAAGGGCCTCGGGCAGCGGCTTGATGCCGATCTGCTGCCCGTCGGGTCCCACCAGTCGGACTTCGCGGGCCCGGATCCGATCGTTGATCCTGGGCTCGCCGTTGGCCGGCGGCGTGGCTATCGCCGAATCCTCTTCATGTAAGCGCAGCTACCTCCTGAGAGCGCGTGGTGGACCGTTCATGATGCCCGCCCGGAACGCACAGAGGGCGGACATCGGAGAAGCCGACGTCCGCCCTGGGGCCGGCTCGGGCGCTGCCCGGCCGGTCAGCTGCGGCGGTCGACCTGGCGCACCTCGTGCGGTGGCCAGGTGGGGGCGCGCCCCGCTTCGCCTTGGGTTGTGCTGCGTAGGCTACGGCCATGGCCCGACCCACCACAACCCGGACCCACCCGGCATGAGCATCTGGACCCCCGGCGGCGAGCACCGCCCCGAGCCCGAGCCGCAGCCGTCCGACGCGCCCCCGTCGCTGGAGGACCTCTCCCCCGAGGACCGGGCCCAGCTCGAGCAGATGCAGCAGCAGATGGCCGAGGTGCGCGAGCAGCTCCTCGCCGCGCCGGCGTCGGTGGTGATCGCCAACCACGCGATGGGCATCTACGAGCTGGCCGCCATCCACCTCACCGCGGAGCAGCCGAAGCTGGCGGAGGCCACGCTGGCCATCGACGCCCTCGGGGCGCTCGTCGAGCAGCTCCAGGGCCGCCTTGGCGACGCCGAGCCCACCCTGCGGGACGCGCTCACCCAGCTGCGGGCGGCCTTCGTCGAGGTGAAGGCCCGCACGGAGGGCAGCGGCTCGGGGGACCAGGCGAAGTAGGCTCCTGGTCCCGGCGCCGGGCGCCGCGGGGGGAGCGAGAGGATGCAGGGCACGGGGCGATCGTCGCCAGCCAGCGGGGCGGACGGGCCGGTCGAGCCGGCGCTGCTCGTCGCGCTCCTGGAGGACTCGATCGACCTCGCCGCGGTCCTCGAGTGGAACGGCCGGGTCCGCTACCTCAACCGGGCCGGGCGGCGGATGCTCGGCGTGGCCGAGGACGAGGCGCACCCGGTGGACGCGCTGTCGCTGGTCGCGGCCAGCGACCGGCGGCTCGTCACGGCGGAGGTGCTGCCCGCGCTGCGGGCCGACGGCTGGTGGACCGGCAACCTCACGCTGGCCGGCAGCGGCGCGGAGGTCCCCACCCGCTCCACGTTCCGGGTGCACGGCGACGAGGGTGCGTCGGTGCTCACGTGGCTGGCCCGGGACATCAGCACCGAGAAGCGGGTGTTCGAGACCCTCAAGGGCAAGATCTTCGAGGACGAGCTGACCCGGCTCCCCCACCGCTCGATCTTCCTCGACCGCCTCGACCTGGCCCTGCGCCGGACCGGCGGCGAGCCCACCGCGGTGGCGCTGGCGTTCGTCAGCCTCGACCGGTTCAAGGAGAAGAACGACCGCTTCGGGCGGATCATCGGCGACGAGCTGCTCCGAGCCGTCGGGCAGCGCCTCGCGTCGCGCTGCGGCCCGAGCGAGACGGCGGCCCGCTGGGGCGGCGACGAGTTCGTGGTGCTGGCCGAGGGGCCGCCCGAGGTGGTGCGGGCCGAGGACCTCGCCCAGCGGGTGGCGGAGGCGTTCACCACCCCCTTCGACGTCACCGGCCTCGAGCTGTTCCAGACGGCGTCGATCGGGGCCACCGACGGCGTGGCCGGCGTCGACACGCTGGACCAGCTCCTCCGCCAGGCCGAGGCGGCCGGTCAGATGGCCAAGCAGCGCGGCGGCGAGGCGGTCCACCTCTTCGACGAGGAGATGCAGGCCCGGGCGCTACGCCGCGCCGAGATCGAGGACGCCCTGCGGGGCGCCGCCGACCGGGGCGAGCTGGTGCTGCACTACCAGCCCGAGGTGTCGCTGCGGACCACCGAGATCGTCGCCGTCGAGGCGCTGGTGCGCTGGCAGCACCCGGACTGGGGCCTCGTCGCCCCCGCCGAGTTCGTGGCCGTCGCCGAGGGGTCCAGCCTGATCCTCGAGCTGGGCGGCTTCGTGCTGCGGGAGGCGATGGGCCAGTGGGCGGCGTGGCACGACCTCCTCGGCGACCGCGCTCCCGTGGTGGCGATCAACATCTCCCCGAGGCAGTTCCTCGAGGAGGGGTTCGCCGACCTGGTGGCGGCCGAGCTGGAGCGCAGCGGGGCGGCGCCGACGGGCATCTGCCTCGAGATCACCGAGAGCGTGCTCATGAACGACCTCGACACCACCGTGGCCACGCTCAAGGAGCTGAAGGCGCTCGGGGTGCAGCTGGCGGTGGACGACTTCGGGACCGGCTACTCGTCCCTGTCGTACCTGCGGGCGTTCCCGATCGACATCCTGAAGGTCGACCAGTCGTTCGTCTCGGGCCTCGGCAAGGACCCGGAGGACTCGGCGATCGTCGAGGCGGTGGTGCGGATGGGCCAGGCCCTGCGGCTCACCACGATCGCCGAGGGCGTGGAGACGGCCCACCACCTGATCGAGCTGCGCGAGCTCGACTGCGACATGGCGCAGGGGTACCACTTCGCCCGTCCGGCGCCGGCCGACGCGATCACCCCGATGCTGCTCGCCGGGCGCGACTGGCTCCGCCGGGCCTGAGCCGGCGGGACGACGTCACCCGAGGGGCTCGACCCGGGTGGCCTCCCAGCGACCTCGGTGGCCCGCTCGCACCTGGAAGGTGACCTCGGTGCCGACCTCGATCGTGCGCGAGCCGTCGACGATCGCGGTGCAGTGGAACGGGTAGGCGGTGCCGTCGGCCTCGATCGTGCCGAGGCCCCGGGGGTCGTCGAACTCGGTGACGACGCCGCGCATCGTCAGTGGACGATCTTGGCCAGGGGGAGCTCGATGATGTCGGTGGCGCCCGCGTCCTTGAGGGCGGGGATCAGCGTGTTGATCGTGGACTTGGCCACCACCGTCTCGACCGCGTAGCCCCGGTCGCCGAACAGCTTGGAGACGGTCGGCGCCTTCATCGACGGCAGGATCTCGATCACCCGGTCCAGGTCGCCGTCGGCCACGTTGAGCTTCACGAGCACGTTGCCGCGGGCCTCCATCACGCCCTCGAGGAGGGTGAGGATCTGCTCCATGGCGTGGCGCTTCTCGGGGTCGGCGGCCGCCTGCGGATTGGCGATCAGCTCGGTGTAGCTGGTGAGCACCTCGCCGATGATCTTCAGCCCCGCGGCCCGCAGCGCCCGGCCGGTCTCGGTGATCTCCACGATGGCGTCCACGATGTCGGGCACCTTGGCCTCGGTGGCGCCGTAGGAGAGCCGGATGTCGGCCTCGATGCCGAGCTTCTCGAAGAATCGCCGCGTCAGGCCGAGGTACTCGGTGGAGACCCGCAGGCCCTGCGGCAGGTCCTCGACCTTCTCGTACGGGCTGTCCTGGGGGACGGCCACGACCATGCGGATCGGCCGGCTCGTGGCCTTCGAGTAGCGCAGCTCGCCGAGGGAGACGACGTCGCTGGCCGTCTCCTCGATCCAGTCCCGACCGGTGATGCCGAGGTCGAACATGCCCTCGGCGACGTACATCGGGATCTCCTGGGGGCGCAGGATGCGCACCTCCGCGATCCGCGGGTCGGCGATCGTGGCCTTGTAGTCGACGGTGGAGGACCGCTCGACGCGCAGGTCGGCGGCCTCGAACAGCTCGAGGGTCGCCTTCTCGAGGGACCCCTTGGGCAGGACGAGTCGAAGCACGTTGCGAGGGTAGGGCGTGGCGGGGGCGTCGGGCGAAGCGGTCAGCGGCGGTGGCGCTCGGCGAGGCGGGCCATCTCGACGGCCACCACGGCGGCGTCGGCCCCCACGTTGTGGCCGTCGGGCTCCGAGCGGGCCAGGGCCTGGGCCTCGTCCTCGGTGGCCAGCATCCCGAACGCCACGGGGACGCCGGTGGTGAGCTGGACCTGCTGGATCCCCGCTGCGGCCTCGCCGGCCACGAGGTCGTAGTGGCTGGTCTCGCCGCGGATGACGCAGCCGAGGCAGATCACGGCGTCCACCGCTCCCGAGGTGGCGAGGATCCGGGCGCCCATCGGCAGCTCGTAGCTGCCGGGGACGGTCTCCTCGACGACGTCGGCGTCAGCCACCCCGAGCTGGGCGAGGGTCCGCCGGGCGCCGTCGCGGAGGCGCTCCACGATCTTGGGGTTCCACCGGGCCCGCACGATCGCGACGCGCAGCCCGGAGCCGTCGAGGCCGGCGGGGACGCCGGCGCCCTCGTGGCGCTCGCTCATCGCCCGGGCTCCGCCTCGTCGACCGGCGTCTCGATCGTGACCGGACCGACGACGTCGTCGTCGAGCCCCTCGAACAGGTGCCCCATCTTCTCCCGCTTGGTCCGCAGGTAGGCGATGTTCTCGGGGTTGGGGGCCACCACGGTGGGCACCCGCCCGGTGATGTCGAGCCCGAAGCCCTCGAGGCCGCCGTACTTGGCCGGGTTGTTGGTGATCACGCGCATCGTGGTGACGCCGAGGTCCACGAGGATCTGGGCGCCGATGCCGTACTCGCGGCTGTCGGCCGGCAGGCCGAGCTCCAGGTTCGCCTCGACGGTGTCGCGCCCCTGCTCCTGGAGGCTGTAGGCCCGGATCTTGTGGCCGAGGCCGATGCCGCGCCCCTCGTGGCCCCGCAGGTACACCACGACGCCGCGCCCCTCCTCGGCGATGAGCTGCATCGCCGAGTCGAGCTGGACGCCGCAGTCGCAGCGCAGCGACCCGAACACGTCGCCGGTGAGGCACTCGCTGTGGACCCGCACGAGGACGTCGTCCTCGCCCGACACCGTGCCCCGCACGAGGGCCATGTGCTGCTCGCCGTCGAGGACCGACTCGTACACGTAGGCGGTGAAGTCGCCCCAGGTGGTGGGGATGCGGGCCTCGGCGATGCGCCGCACGAGCTTCTCGGTCTGGCGCCGGTACCGGATGAGGTCGGCGATCGAGATCATGAGGAGGCCGTGCTCCTCGGCGAAGCGCTCGAGCTCGGGCACCCGGGCCATGTCGCGCTTGTCCTCGTCGACGATCTCGCAGAGGAGCCCGGCCGGGTAGAGGCCGGCGAGGCGGCACAGGTCGAGGGTGGCCTCGGTGTGGCCGGCTCGCTTGAGCACGCCGCCCTCTCGGCCCATGAGCGGGTTGATGTGCCCGGGGCGGGCCAGGTCGCCCGGGCGGGTGTCCGGGTTGCACAGGGCCCGGACGGTGGCGCAGCGGTCGTGGCTCGAGATGCCCGTGGTCGTCCCGTGGCGGTAGTCGACGGTGACCAGGAAGGCGGTGCGCTGGCTCTCGGTGTTGGACTGCACCATGAGCGGGAGGTCGAGCTCCTTGGCTCGCTCCTCGGTGATCGGCGCGCACAGGTAGCCGCTCGTGTGGTGCAGGAAGAACGCCACCTTCTCGGGGGTGACGAACTCGGCCGCCATGATGAGGTCGCCCTCGTTCTCACGGTCCTCGTCGTCGACCACGACGAGGATCTCGCCTCGAGCGAACGCCTCGATGGCCTCTTCGATGGGTGCGAACGGCATGGTCAGGCTTCCTTCTTCCAGGACAGGAGGCGCTCGACGTACTTGGCGGTGACGTCCACCTCGAGGTTGACGAGGTCGCCCACCCCCTTGTGGCCGAGGGTGGTCACCTCCTGGGTGTGCGGGATGACGGCCACGGTGAAGCCGTCGTCGAGGGGTGACACGACGGTGAGGCTGATGCCGTCGACGGTGATCGAGCCCTTCTCGACGATGTAGCGGAGCAGGTCGGGGTGGGTGCGGACCCGGAGGTTCGGCGCCGGCTCGACGATCTCCCCCACGCCGTCGACGTGGCCCTGCACGAGGTGCCCGCCGAGGCGGTCGCTGAGCCGCACCGGTCGCTCCAGGTTGACGGGGTGCCCGGGCGCGAGCGACCCGAGGGCGGTGCGGGCGTAGGTCTCCTCGACGACGTCGGCCTCCCACCAGCCCTCGTCCCCGTCCCAGCCCACGACGGTGAGGCAGACCCCGTTGACGGCGATCGACGCGCCCATCGCGACGTCCTCGAGCACCGTCCGGGCGGCGATGCGCAGCCGCGGGCCCTCGCGGGACACGACGGTGCCGAGCTCCTCGACGATCCCGGTGAACATCAGGGGGCCTCCTGGTCGGCGGTGGGAACGAGGTCGATGCGCAGGTCGGGGCGCAGGTGGCGGACCGACACGATCCGGCCGCGGCTGACCGCGTCGATCGTGGGTGCGCCGGGCCCGGCGAAGAGCCCCCGGGCGTCGTCGCCGC
>DATGRC010000063.1:0-5244 GCA_035303865.1 Acidimicrobiales bacterium | reverse complement strand
GTGCGCTTGTTGAGCTGGGCGATGTCGGGCGGCACCTTGGCGATGCGCTCGGCCACCGCCACCACGTGCTCGTCGAGCTCGTCCGCCGGGTAGGCGTGGTTGGCCCAGCCCAGGCGGGCGGCCTCGGTGCCCGAGATCGAGTCGCCGGTCAGCATCATCTCCATGGCCGACCGCATGCCCATGAACCAGGCGTGGAACTGCATGTCGGGCGTGCCGAACCGCACGGCCGGGTAGCCGATCTTGGCGTCGGTCGCCACGTAGACGAGGTCGCACCCGGTGGCCAGCTCGCTCCCGCCGGCCAGGCAGTACCCGTGCACCTGGGCGATCACCGGCTTCGACAGGTCCCAGATGCCCATCCAGGTCTCGGTGACGTGGCGGGGCCACTGCCCGTCGCCCGGCGCGGCGAAGCTCGGGTAGTCGTGGCCCTCGTTGCCGCCGCCCAGGTCGTAGCCGGCCGAGAAGCACGGGCCGGCGCCCCGCACGATCATCACCCGCACCTCGGGGTCGAGGTCGCCCGCCTGGAGCGCGGCGACCAGCTGGCCCCGCAGCGGGTGGTTGAGCGCGTTGCGCTTCTCGGGCCGGTTGAGGGTGATGCGCCGCACGTGGGGCGCGGGGTCGTCGACGAGGACGAGGTCCCCGCCGCCGGGGCCGTCCGCCGTGCGGGTGTCGCCGCTGCCGTAGTCGCTCAACTGCCGTCCTTCGCTCGTGGTGCCAGGGGTCTCGGTGCGGGTGGCCGGGTCAGCGCAGCGCCTTCGGGTCCATGTCGGAGGACAGCCGGGCGAGCTCCTTCTCGGGCACCTCGTCGATCGGGGTGGCCACCTCGCCGACGGTGGGGCCGATGCGGTCGGCCAGCGGCCGCAGGGCGTCGAGGTCGAAGTCGTAGAGGGCGGCGGCGTTCTCCGACAGCAGCTTGCGCACCTCGGCCGGGTCGACGCTGCTGAACCGGGCCCGGAGGTGCTCGCGGGTGTAGGGGTGGGTGCCCTCGTCGTGGGGGTAGTCGCTGCCCCACATGAAGCGATCGATCCCGATCTCGTGGCGGACGGCCACGTCGGCGTCGCTCGGCATGCTCACCCCCATCCACACGTTCTGGTGGAAGTACTCCACCGCCCGCCGCTTCAGCACCTGGTCGTCGGTGTAGCGGATCTCGCCGGTGGCGCCCTGGGTGCGGATCATGTCGAGGATCCGGTCGAGCCCCTCGAGCAGCGGCGGCACCCACGAGCAGCCGGCCTCGGTGAGCACCAGCTTGAGCCGAGGGTGGCGCTCGAGCACGCCGGCCAGCATGAGCTGCACGAACGGGCGCTGCGAGTAGAAGACCACCTCGTTGATGTAGAGCAGCATCGAGGTGGGGTAGGGGCCGTAGTCGGGGTTGCCGGTGCCGCTGTGCACGTTGACCGGGATCTCGAGGTCCTCGCACAGCGACCACAGCGGCTCGTAGACCGGGTCGTAGAGCGGCTTCACCCACTTCACGTCGGGTGGGATGTTCGGGAGCAGGATCCCGCCCCGCAGCCCGTGCTCCTTGATCCAGCGGACGTCGTCGATCGCGTCGTCGACGTCGTTGAGGAAGATCTGCCCCACGCCGGCGCGTCGCTCCGGGGCCTCGGCGCAGAAGTCGACCAGCCACCGGTTGTGGGCGTGGACCCCGGCCCGGCGGTGCCGGTACTCCTCGGGGGTGGGCGGCTTGGCGAAGAGGACGAAGCTCGGGAAGAAGGGCGGCACGGTGTTCGGGAAGAGCACCTCGCCGACCACGCCGTCAGCCTCTTGCTGGCGGTTGCGCATCTCGGTGTCCCAGTTGCGCAGCCGGCGGTCGTCGCCGAGGTCTCGGTACGGGTTCTTGTACCGGCCCCGCCAGGCGTCGAAGTCGTCGCGCAGGTCGGGGTCGAGGTAGTCGCGGTAGGCGGCGTGGCTGCCGCCGGCGTGGCAGTCCGCCGAGATGACGATGTAGCGCTCGTCGGCGTCGGCCAGGCCCCCGGCTGCGGCCGCGTCGTCGGTGACGGTCATGCGATCCCCCCTCGTCGTCTCCCCGGAACCCTAGGACTAGAACAGGTTCTAGTGCGAGCGGTGTCCACCACGCGGCGTTGCTCCCCGTTCGGTACGCTCCCTCGGCCGCTTCGCGGGGGAGCGGCCTCGCGGACGACAAGGACAGAGCGATGACCCGACGTGTCCTCATGGCGACCCTCTCAGCCAGCGCGCTCCTGAGCGCGCTGCTGGTCGCCACCACCACCACCGGCGGCGCCCTGGAGGCCGGCGACACGATCGTCGTCGACACCACCGACGACGGCGACGACGCGGACCTCGGCGACGACGAGTGCGCCACCGCCTCGGGGGCGTGCACGCTGCGCGCCGCCCTCTACACGGCTCAGGCGATCCACGAGGACGGCGTCACCACCGTCATCGAGGTGCCCGCCGGTGAGTACGTGCTCGACGAAGACCTGTACCTCTACAACGCCAACGTGGTGGTCCGCGGGGCTGGCGCCGGCCAGACGATCGTGCGGGCCACGGACTCGCGGCACCTCACCCTCAACCGGGACGGCGAGCTGATCGTCACCCTCGAGGACATGACCTTCACCGGCGGCGTCGCCAACGTCCAAGACCCCCTCGGCGGTTCGATCTACAGCAACGCCGGCACCGTCACCGTGCGCCGGATGCACTTCGAGGACAACTCGGCGGGCTGGAGCGGCGGGGCGATCGCGTCCCTCGGCGATCTCTTCCCCAACACGCTCGTGGTGGAGGACTCCACCTTCGTGGCCAACACCGCCGCGCTGAACGGCGGCGCGATCATGGCCAGCCGCGGCGAGAACGTGACGATCCGCAACAGCACGTTCACCGGCAACGCCGCTGCCTTCGGGGGTGCCGTGTCGGCCGGCGACCCGGAGTCTCCCGGTGGCGCGAACGTCACGATCCTCCACGCCACCTTCGCCGGCAACACGGCGAGCGGCTTCCAGGGCGGCGACGCCGCGGGCGGCGCCCTGTTCGCGGAGCCCGACGGCTCCATCACCCTGACCAGCTCGATCGTCGAGGACAGCACCGAGGGCCCGGTGATGCTGGTGCCGGTGGCGATCGGCGACCCGGTGCCGAACTGCGGCACGGCCGACGGGGGCACGATCACCTCCGGCGGCGGCAACGTGGTGGACGACGCGTCCTGCTCGACCGATCAGCCCACCGACCAGCCGGACACGGCGGCCAACGTCGGGGAGCTGGCCGACAACGGCGGGCCCACCTTCACGATGGCGCTCACCGCGGACAGCCCGGCCGTGGACGCCGCGGGCGCGACGTGCTCGCTGGCCACCGACCAGCGGGGCGAGGCCCGACCGCAGGACGGCGACGGCGACGGCACGACCGGCTGCGACAGCGGCGCCTTCGAGCTGGCCGGCGCGGCGGAGGAGCCGACCACCACGACCACGACGACCCCGCCCGAGCCGACCAGCCCGCCGGCCGCCCAGCCGGTGCGGCAGACGCCGAGCTACACGGGCTGACCGGGCCCGAGCGCGAACCGGCGGCCGGTCGATCCTCCTCGGATCGCCGGCCGCCGGCGGCGCGCCAGGCCTCGCCCGCCCCCGAGCGGTGCCGGCGCGACCGGGGGAGCGCGCTAGTCGAGGTCCTCGAGGCCCAGCTCGGCGGTGGAGAACGCGCCGAGCAGGTCGCGGGCGGACACCACCCCCACGAGGCGACCGTCCTCCTCCACGAGGACGTGGCGCACGTAGTGGACGAGCATCTCGTTGGCCACCTCGGCCACCGGCGCGGAGGCCTCGGCCCACACGAGCTCGGTGGAGGCCACCTCGGCTGCGGTGACCTCGTCCATCGGCTCCCGGCGGGCGAGCGCTCCGACGAGGTCGCGCTCGGACACGACGCCGACCACCTTCCCCTCGTCGCGGACCACCGCGGCGCCCACCTCGCCGGCGGCGAGCGCGTCGGCCACCTCGAGCAGCGTGGCGGACGGGGGGATCTCGGTCACGACGTCGGCGGTGAACGTCGACACCGGCAGGTCGGCCACGGCGGCTCGCTCGGACATCGGGTGCTCCTTCCCTCTCGGTGCCCCCAATCTCGCAGGACCGGTCCGAACCGGGCAGGGGCGAAGGTCCCGATGCACCGGCCGGTCGTCCCGGGCGGCGGGGCGCCCGCCGGCCGGCCGGGCCCCCTCGCTCGGCTCGGTACCCTTGGCCGGTGGCCCGACCAGTGACCGCTCTCCCTCCCCCCGCACCGTGAAGATCGAGCAGCAGCTGCTGGCGGGCTCGCTGCTCGTCCTGCTCGGGGTCTTCTCGTCCCGCCTGGCCAGCCGGCTCGGCGTGCCGGCCCTGCTGCTCTTCCTCGGCCTCGGCATGGCCGCCGGCTCCGACGGGATCGGCGGCATCGACTTCACCGACGCCGACCTGGCCCAGGCCATCGGCGTGACCGCCCTGGCCCTGATCCTCTTCGACGGCGGCCTGTCGACGGCGTGGGACGACGTCCGGCCGATCGCGGCGCGCGGCGCCGTGCTGGCCACGGTCGGGGTGGTGCTCACCGCCATCGTGGTCGGGGTGGCGGCCGCCGCCATCTTGGACCTCCCCCTCGCGGAGGGGCTCCTGCTCGGCTCGATCATCTCGTCGACCGACGCGGCCGCCGTGTTCGCCATCCTCCGAGCCCGGCAGGCCGGCCTGAAGGGCGGCATCCAGCCCACGCTCGAGCTCGAGTCCGGGGCCAACGACCCGATGGCCGCCCTCCTCACGGTCACGATGATCGAGGTCGTCCAGGGCGACGGGGGCGGCGTGCTCGCCGTGGGGGCCGCCGCCGTGCTGCAGCTCGGTCTCGGCTGCCTGCTCGGCGTGGTGTCGGGCTGGCTGGCCTGCCGGATCATCAACTGGCTGACCGTCGGCACCGAGGGTCTCTACCCGGTCCTCACGCTGGCCGCCGCCCTCGGCACCTACGCGGCCACCACGCTCGTGGGCGGCAGCGGCTTCATCGCCGCCTACGTGTGCGGGCTCTACCTCGGCAACCACGAGGTGATCCACCGCAAGAGCATCATCCGGTTCCACGACGCGGTGGCCTGGCTGGCCCAGATCACGATGTTCCTCGTCCTCGGCCTGCTGGTCTTCCCGTCCCGCCTGCCCGGGGTGGCCGGCTCGGCGCTCCTCGTCGCCGCCGTGCTGGCCTTCGCGGCCCGGCCGATCAGCGTGGTGCTCTGCCTCATCCCCTTCCGGGTGCCGTGGCGCCAGCAGGCGGTGATCTCGTGGGTGGGCCTGCGGGGGGCGGCGCCGATCATCCTGGCCA
>DATGRC010000062.1:0-4557 GCA_035303865.1 Acidimicrobiales bacterium | reverse complement strand
CGGCGCCGGCGGGCACTTCTGCGCCGGCGCCGACCTCTCAGGGGTCGAGGACCGCGCCTTCACCGACCGGCTCCGAGACGTGCTGTCGGCCATCCGCGACGACCCCCGCCCGCACCTGGCCGCGGTGGACGGCGCCGCCCTCGGCCTCGGCACCCAGCTGGCCGCCGCCTGCGACCTGCGGGTCGCCACCCCGGCGGCCCGGTTCGGGATCCCCGCCGCCCGGCTCGGGCTCATGGTCGACCACTGGACGATCGAGCGCCTGGCCGCGCTGGCCGGCCCCGGCCCAGCCCGGGCGATGCTGCTCGCCGCCGAGACCTACGGCGGCGAGGACGCCCACCGCCTCGGCTTCGTGCAGCGCCTCGGCGACCTCGAGGCTGCGCTCAGCTGGGCCGACGAGGTCGCTGCGCTCGCCCCGCTCACGATCGCCGGCCACAAGCTGGCCCTCAACCGGCTGGAGATGCCGGTCGGTCCGGGTGACGACGCCGACGTGCAGGCGGCCTGGGAGCGGGCGTGGGGGAGCGAGGACCTGCAGGAGGGCATCGCCGCGTTCCGGGAGCGCCGCCTCCCCCACTTCAAGGGCCGCTAGGCACCAGGCCGGCGGATCAGCCCGCGTACGTCGGCAGCGCTCGGACCGGCGCCGCGCCCCGAGCTGGCGCGGTCACCCCCTCAGCGGGCGGCCGAGCCGGGTCGCTGGGGGTCGGCTCGGCGGCGTCGGCCGGGGGAGCTGTGGAGTCGGGCGGCACCGGCGGGCAGCCGTCGCCGACGACCCACGTGAGGGTGATCAGACCGTCGCCCTCGCGGACGCCGGTCTCGAAGACGGTGCCTGCGGGACCGGCGCTGGACCCGCCGCCGCCCCCGCCGCCCCCGTTGGATGTCATGCCGGCACCTCCGCCACCGCCCATGGCGCCCCCGCCGCCCCCGCCTCCGCCGTCGAGCACCCCGTAGCCGCCGGCGCCGCCCGCTCCCGGTGCGCCGTCCTGGCCGTCCTCACCGTGTTCGGGATCGTCGGCATCCGAGGTGCCGCCCGCGCCGCCGTGCCCGCCAGCCCGGCCACCGGAGGAGCGCACCGAGCCGTCCTGGCCGTCCTCGCCCACCTCGCCACCGTGGCCGCCCGCGCCGCCGTCGACCCAGCCGCCGCCACCCCCGCCGCCCGCGGCGACCAGGAGGGCCTCGCCATCGCGGGAGACGCTCGAGGCACCGCCGCCCCCACCCCCAGAGGTGGAGCCCGGGCTCGGGGTGATGATCCCGTCGTCGCCACGCCCGCCGTCGCCACCGCCCCCGAAGCCACCCCGTCCAGGGAGCGGCGCCGCGGCGTCGCCCCCCGCGCCGCCGACGACGATGGCGAGGGGCTCGCCCGGGGTGACGTCGATGGTGCCCGTGGCGCGGGCCCCCAGCCCGCCCGGCGTGACCGGGTCGGCCCCGAGGGCGCCGGCGCCGCCAGAGGCCCCGTAGGCGTCGATCGTGATCCGGCACACGTCGTCCGGGACCACGAAGGTTGCGACCTCGCCGGTGAACTCGAAGACCTGCTCGCCGCTCGCCTGAGCCCCCACGGGCGCGGCGATGCCGCTGCCGGCGAGAAGCGCCGTCGCGCCCCAGAGCGCGAAGAGCCGTGACCGCATCGATCCTCCCAGGTGCCAGTGATGCCGCCCCGTCGGGCGGCGGGCGGGGAACCTGCCCTGCCTAGAAGCTGCTGGGGAGGAAGCGGCTGAACTCCTCGAAGAAGTAGAAGAGCGCCACCAGGAAGAAGGGCAGGCCGAGGGCGTAGGCCGGCCACCGTCGCCACGCCCGGCCGAGCAGCCACGCCGCGAACCAGATCGCCGCACAGAGCAGGCCGAGCAGGATCGTCGGCACCGTGGAGGCGCCCTCCCCGTCGAGGTCCTCGAAGGCCGTGGGCGCCGGCACCGGGTCGTCGATCGCCCGGGGCGGTCGGGGAAGGGCCTCGAGCTCCGGGGCCAGGTGGGCCACGACGACGATCCGCTGCCGGGCGCTGTACTTCGGGTGGCAGGCGATCAGCGTGAGCCGGTCGTCGCCCTTGTCCTCGAGGACGTGGACCTCGGTGGGGGACACGATCAGCTGCTCGGACACCAGGTAACGGAACTCGCCCTGCACCGTCTCCACGGTGATCTCGTCGCCCGCCTCCAGCTCGTCGAGGCGGTGGAACGGCGCCCCGTACGTGGTGCGGTGCCCGGCGATCGCCGCGTTGCCGGCCTGGCCGGGCAGCGGCGTCTCGGGGAAGTGCCCAGGGCCCTTCTTCAGGTCGGCCAGGGACACGCCCTCCACCACGATCTTGTCGACCCCGATGGCCGGGATGACGATGCGCGCCGTCGGCTCGCCCTCGGGGACCGGCTCGCTCGGCTCGACGGTCTCCGGCTCGGTGGTGGCGGCCCCCTCGCCGGGAGCGGTCGTGGACGTCGTGGTGGGCGTCCGATCCCGAGCGTCGGCCAGGATCTCCTCGAAGTCGTCCTCCAGCCGGGCCTGGGCCTGGGACTCCCGGATCCCGGTGCCCCACAGCTGGTAGGCGACGAAGAGCAGGATCAGCACCCCCGCGGTGATGCAGGTGCGCCCGATCGCCCCGAGGACCCTCGCCAACCGCACGCCGGGAGGCTAGCGGCCGGCCCCGCGTGCATTGGTCGCATCCGGAGCACCGTCAGTAGCCTTGGACGACCCCATGGAACCCGCCGTCCAGCTCCGCGGCGCGGTGACCCTCCTGGGACGGTTCCCCGCCCTGGCCGGGATCGACCTCGACGTCGCCGCCGGTGAGATCGTCCTCCTTCGCGGCCCCAACGGCGCCGGGAAGACGACGCTCCTGCGCCTCTGCGCGGGCCTGCTCCCGCTGGCCCGAGGGGAGGGGCGGGTGCTCGGCCACGACCTGTCCGACCGCCGTCAAGCCCGCGCCCTGCGCACCCGGGTGGGGCTCCTCGGCCACGCCACCGGGCTCTACGACGAGCTGACCGTGGCGGACAACGTGCGCTTCTGGGGCCGTGCCGCCGGCGCCGACGCCGCCGACGTCGCCGCCGCCCTCGCCGGCTGCGGGCTCGACGGCCGCCTGCGCGACGTCCCGGTGGCCGCCCTGTCCGCCGGGCAGCGGCGCCGCACCTCCCTGGCCTGCCTCGTCGCCCGCCGGCCCGAGCTGTGGCTGCTCGACGAGCCCCACGCCGGGTTGGACCACGACGGGCGCGAGCTGCTCGACGACCTCGTGCAGCGCGCCGTCGACGCCGGTGCCACCGTGCTCCTCGCCTCCCACGACCTGGAGCGGGCCGAGGCGCTGGCCCACCGGGTCGTCACCCTGGCCGGCGGGACCACCGGCGCCGAACCGCCCCCGGGTCGCGGCCGGGTGGGCCCGGAGGAGGTGGCGCTTGTTCCGTGACGCCGGTCTCGTGGCGGGCAAGGACCTGCGGATCGAGCTGCGCTCCCAGGTGACGATGCAGCAGGTCTTCCCCTTCGCCGTGCTCGTCCTCATCCTCTTCGGCATCGCCCTCGACCCCGACCGGGGGTTCCTCGGCCGAGCCAGCGCCGGGCTCTTCTGGGTCACGGTCCTGTTCTGTGCCCTGCTCGCCATCCAGCGGGCCTTCACGATCGAGTCGGCCGACGGCGGGCGGGACGCGCTGCGCCTGTCGGGCCTCGACCCGGCCGGCATCTTCCTCGGGAAGGCCGCCGCCATCGCAGTGCAGCTCCTCGCCATCGAGGCCGTCCTCGCCGTCGGGGTCGTCGTCATGTACGGCACCGAGGTCACCGGCGTGCCGCTCCTCGTCGCGACGATCGCGGCCGCGACCGCGGGGCTCGCCGCCGCTGGCACCCTGTACGGCGTGCTCGCCGCTGGCCTGCGCGTCCGCGAGACGCTCCTGCCGATCCTGCTCCTGCCCGTGCTGTCGCCGGTCCTCATCGGCGCCACCGAGGCCTTCGAGGCCGCGCTGGGGGGCGCGGCCACCGACGGCTGGCCGTGGCTCGGCCTGCTCGTCGTCTTCGCCCTGCTCTACCTCGCCTTCGGCACCCTCGCCTTCGGCACCCTCCTGGAGGAGTCCTAGATGCCCGCCCCCCCGACCACCGCCTCGCCGGCCACCCGAGCGCTCGGCGGCCTGTCCCTCGCCGGGCTGGCCCTCCTGCTCGGCTACGCGCTGTGGTGGAGCCCGCCCGACGTCGTCCAGAAGGACTCCGTCCGGATCATGTACGTGCACGTCCCCACGGCCATCGTCGCCTTCGTCGCCTGCGGCATCACCACCCTCGCCTCTGCCATGTGGCTGCGCCGCCGCAGCGAGGGCTGGTGGGTGCTCGGCGGGGCCGCCGCCGAGGTCGGGCTCCTGTTCACCGGCGCCTGCCTCGTCACCGGGTCGATCTGGGGTCGCCCAACCTGGGGCACCTACTGGGACTGGGACCCCCGCATCACCTCCACCACGCTGCTGTTCATCCTCCTCGTCGGGTACCTGGCGCTGCGTCGGGTGGACAACGAGAGCGGCATCGCCGCCCAGCGAGGGATGCGGGCTGCGATCGTGGGCCTGCTGCTCATGCCCAACGTGATGATCGTGCACTACTCGGTCGACTGGTGGCGGTCCCTGCACC
>DATGRC010000061.1:0-2923 GCA_035303865.1 Acidimicrobiales bacterium | reverse complement strand
CCAGATGATCGAGCGCTACCTCGTGGGCCGCGAGGCGCTGCGGATGGTGATGGTGCTCGTCGACGGGGAGGTGGGCCCCACCAAGCTCGACCAGTCGATCCTCGAGTGGCTGCGCGACGAGGGCCTCCCCCACCAGGTGGTCGCCACCAAGCACGACAAGGTGAAGGCCAAGGTCCGCGAGAAGCGCAAGCGCGACCTGGCCGCCGGCTGCGGGCTGGAGCCGGGCGACGTGGTGTGGGTCAGCGCCGAGAGGAACGTCGGCATCGACCGCCTGCGCGACCTCGTCCGCCTCTGGCTGTCGGACTGAGCGCCGGCACAAGATCTGTGCGCGTTCCCGTGCGCATACCGCACGCAAACCCGAACAGATCTTGTCAACGGCGGCGGACGTAGCCCTTGTAGGAGAGCTGGAAGCCGGCGGCCTCGACGGCGTGGCGGAGCTCGGGTGGGGCTTCGAGGGCGGGGACGCCGTCGACCGTGCGCAGCTCGAGGCTGCGCAACCGGCCCGCCTCGACGAGCTCGGCCAGGGCGCCCACCCAGCGGTGGTCCTCCCGGCCGGCCGGGAAGCGCACGACGCGGTGGCCGCCGCGCTCCAGGTAGGCGAGCGCCTCGCCGCCGGCCAGCACCACGAGCGCGCCGGCGGCCCGGGCCGGGCGCCCCTCGGTCTCGGGCCACGGCAGCGCGGCGCCGAAGGGCTGGGCCGGGTCGGTGGCGGCCAGCACGATCGGCGGGTCGTCGTCGCCGCCGTCGCGCTCCGCCCGCAGCCGGTCGACCGCACCGGTGACGGCGAACTGGGCGGCCCCGAGGCCGGCCACGAAGTACCCGCGGCGCACCTGGCCCCGCTCCTCCAGCGCCTTCAGCACCGGGTAGACGCCGGCGAAGCCGCCCTCGGCCCCCTCCCCCAGCGCCGCCTCGCGGGTGAGGACGCCGTAGCGCTCGAGCAGCTGCAGCGCGCGGGCGTGCGCGGCCTCGGTGGGCGACGGCGCCGGCTCGAGCAGCCACGAGGTGAGCGACCAGCGCCCGGCGCCGGCGGGCGGCCCGAGCCGGGCCAGCCGGCCGGGGCGGGGGCGGCCGCGAGCGCCCCGGCTGGTCGAGCGGGACGGGGCCCGGCGGCCGGCGCCGCCGACGTAGGCCCGTAGCGGGGCCAGCGAGTCGTTGGTGACGAGCCCGGCCCACACGAGGTCCCAGAGGGCGGCGAGGACGGTGGGGTCGTCGTAGGGCTGGCCGGCCTGCTGGGCGGCGGCGGTGAGGTCGGTCCAGAACGAGGCGCCCCGGCGCTCGAGGTGGTCGAGCAGCACCCGGTGGAGGTCGTCGGGCTCGAAGCCCTCCGTGGGGGCGAGCAGGGCGGCGGCCTGGTCCCGGAAGGCGAGGCGGATCCGCCCGTCGCCGCTGCCGATGGCCCCGGCGCCCACCCACACCACGTCGCCCGCGGTGCAGAGGGCGTCGAGGTCGTCGGGGCGGTGGTCGGCGAGGCGGGCGCCGAGGACGTCGCGGTCGAGCGTGGAGGCGACGAGCGGTGCGCCCTGCAGCTGGGCGATCGCCTCGACGAGCGCGTCGACGCCGCGCCGGCGCGTCCCGATGCCGTGCCAGCGGGGCAGGAACCGGGCCAGCGTGCGGGCGTCGACCGGCTCCACCTCCTTGCGGAGCGCGGCGAGCGACCGGCGACGCAGCTGGCGGAGCACGTCGTCGTCGCACCACTCCCGCTCCACGCCGTCGGGCCGGAACTCGCCCCGCACCACCCGCCCCTCCTGGTGGAGCACCTCGAGGGCGGCCCGCACCGCCGGCTCGGTGACCCCGTAGCGGGCGGCCACGTGCTGGGCGAGGAACGGTCCGTTGGTGCGGGCGTAGCGGGCGACGAGGTCGACGAGCGGCGCGTTGACCGACTCGGTGCAGGCGGCGGGCAGCCCGAGCGGGATCGCCACGCCGAGGGCGTCTCGCAGGCGACCGGCGTCTTCGGCGGCGCACACCCGCTCCTCGCCGGCCACGCCGCCGAGGAAGGCCCGTCGCTCCCGCACGAGCTGGTCTACCCAGTCCTTGACCGGGGCGCCGTCGACGCAGCGCAGCGCGAGCTCGTCCACGGTGAGCGGCCCGAGGAGGCGCAGCTGGTCGTGGGCCTCGTCGACGTCGCGGGCGAGGCGGCCCTCCACGAGGCGCTGCAGCTCGAGCTCAAGGTCGGCCAGCACGTCGGCGTCGATCAGCTCGCGCAGCTCCTCCGCCCCGAGCAGGTCCCGCAGCAGGTCCCGGTCGAGCGCGAGCGCGGCGGCCCGCCGCTCGGCCAGCGGCGCGTCGCCGGCGTACATGTAGACGGCGATCCAGCCGAACATGAGCGACTGGGCGAACGGCGACGCCGTCTGGCTGTCCACCGACACCAGGCGCACCTTGCGGCTGCGCAGGTCCCGCAGCACCTCGGTGAGGGCGGGCACGTCGAAGACGTCGTTCAGGCACTCCCGGGTGGCCTCGAGCAGGATCGGGAAGCTGGGGTACCTGCCCGCCACCGACAGCAGGTCCGCGGAGCGCTGCCGCTGCTGCCACAGCGGGGTGCGCTGGTCGGGCCGGCGCTTCGGGAGCAGCAGCGCCCGGGCCGCGCACTCGCGGAAGCGGCTGGCGAACATCGCGGTGCCGGGGAGCTGGCGGACGATCAGCTCCTCGATCTTGTCGGGGTCGATCAAGAGGTCGTCGTCGGGCAGCTCGTCGACCGACTCGGGCAGGCGGATCACGATCCCGTCGTCGCTCCACATGAGCTCGAGGTGGCTGCCCCACCGCTCCTCCAGCCGGTGCTGCAGGGCCATCGCCCACGGGGCGTGCACCTGGGCGCCGAAGGGGGACAGGACGCAGACCCGCCAGTCGCCGATCTCGTCCCGGAAGCGCTCCACCACGATCGTGCGGTCGTCGGGCACGGCCCCGGTGGCCTCGGCCTGCTCGTCGA
>DATGRC010000060.1:0-19363 GCA_035303865.1 Acidimicrobiales bacterium | reverse complement strand
CGGGGTGCCCCAGGGGTCGGCCCCCGAGCTCGGCCAGCACACCGAGGAGCTCCTCCTCGAGCTCGGCCACGACTGGGACCGCATCACCGAGCTGCGCACCTCCGGCGCCCTCGGCTGACCGTCCCCGCAGCCCCGGACCTGCCGCGTCAGGTGGGGCGGGGCTCCTTGGGGAGGCCGAGGATCATCTCGCCGATGATGTTGCGCTGCACCTCGCCGGTGCCGCCGCCGAGCTTCGCCCCAGGGGCGGCCACGAGGCCCTGCGCGGCGGGGTGGTCGGCCAGGGTGGCGGCCATGCCCGCCCGGTCGGCGCGGGCGTCGGCCAGCTCCACGGTGAGCTCCGCCACCGCCACCTTGAGCAGCGACGAGGCGACCGAGGCCTGCGGCCCCTGGCGACGGCTCATGGCCAGCAGCACCTTGGCCTGGATCAGGTTGCGGACGAGGCGGTCCCGCTGGGCCGGGTGGATGTCGCCGGCCTGCTTGGCCTCGGCCACGAGGTTGTCGACCCGCCGCTCGAGGGCCACGGTGCCGGCGCCGATGTGGCCCCGCTCGTTGGTGAGCGTGGTCATCCCCACCCGCCAGCCCTCGTTCTCGGGGCCGAGCAGGTTGGCGGCCGGGATGCGCACGTCGGTGAGGAACACCTCGTCGAACTCGGCGCCGCCGGTCATCTGCCGCAGCGGGCGGCACTCGATGCCCGGTGTGGACATGTCGACGAGGAAGAACGAGATGCCCTTGTGCTTGGGGGCGTCGGGGTCCGTGCGGGCCATGAGGATGCCCCAGTCGCTGGCCCGGCCGCCGCTGCACCACACCTTCTGACCGTTGACGACGTAGACGTCGCCGTCGCGCTCGGCCCGGGTGGACAGCGACGCCAGGTCGGAGCCGGCGCCGGGCTCGGAGAACAGCTGGCACCACACGACGTCGCCGCGGGCGGTGCGGGGCAGGTGCTCGCGCTTCTGCGCCTCGGTGCCGTAGAGGAGGATCGACCCGCCGGCCAGCACGAGGCCCACCATGTTGAGCACCGACGGCACCTGGGCGTGGGCGCAGGCGAGGGTCCAGGCCTGCGTGTGGGCGATGCTCAGCCCCCGCCCGCCGTACGCCGCCGGCCAGTGGATGGCGGCGAAGCCGGCGTCGTAGAGGCGCCGCTGCCAGGCCATGCCCTCCTCGCGCCGCTCCGGGGGCATGATCGGCCCCCAGTCGTGCGGCACGGTGGGCTTCTGCTCGGCCAGCCAGGCCCGGGCCCGGGCGGCGAACGCCTCGACGTCCTCGTCCTCGGCCACGCCCCCCGGTGCGGGCTCCGTCCCCAGATCGGTGCTCATCGGTCGCCGACCGTACCCGCGCCGCCGGGCTCGGTCGGCCCTCGGACGACCGGCCCTGCCGGGGGTGGACGGAGGGGCTAGCGCCCCGTGGCGGGGCGGACGGCCTCGACGGCCTGGGCCCTGAGCGCCTTGTGGTCGAGCTTGCCGTTGGGGCCGCGGGGGAACGCCTCGGCCACGATGACCCGCTTGGGCGCCTTGTAGTGGGCGAGGTGGGCCTTGGCGTGGGCGATGAGCGCGGCCTCGTCCACCGACGCCCCGGGCTCGAGCTGCACCACCGCGGTGACCGCCTCGCCGAAGCGCTCGTCGGGCACGCCCACGACGCCGGCGTCGGCCACCCCGGGGAAGGCCTTGAGGACCTCCTCCACCTCCTCGGGGTACACCTTCTCGCCGGCGGTGTTGATGCACGACGAGCCCCGCCCGAGGAGCGTGATCGTGCCGTCCTCGTCGAGCGTGGCCCAGTCGCCGGCCACGACGTAGCGGCGGCCGCCGATCGTGCGGAACGTGGCCGCCGTCTTCTCCGGGTCGTTGTAGTAGCCGAGCGGGATGTGGCCGCCGACGGCGAGCAGGCCCCGCTGGCCGGAGCCGGGGACCACGTCGTTGCCGTCCTCGTCGATCACCCGGGCGGTGGGCGACAGCTTGAACGTGGCCGTCTTGGCCGCGGACGGGTCGTCGGTGACGGAGCGGGCGAGGGTGCCGGACTCGGAGCTGCCGAGCCCGTCCACCACCTTCACCTTCGGGGCGTGCTCGAGGATCTTGCGCTTGCTCTCCTGGCCGAGCATCGCCCCGGAGGAGAACAGAACGCGCAGCCCGGAGAGGTCCCAGCGCCCGGGGTGGGCCTCGAGCTCCTTCAGCATCGGGCGGGCGAAGGCCTCGCCCACGATGCAGACGCCCTTCACGCCCTCCCGCACCACCGTGTCGAGCAGCTCGACGGCGTCGAGGGACGCCTTGGTGAGGGTGACCGCGCAGCCGCCGCGGGACAGGATCGGCAGCACGAACCAGCAGGCCGTGCCGTGCATGAGCGGGGCGGCCGGCAGGGCGGTCACGCCGGGGCGCTCGAGCGCCGCCACGAACCCCTCGGGGTCGGGCGGCTCCGGCAGCTCGGTGCCCTGCGAGACCTCGAGCATCCGGAACAGGTCGTCCTGGCGCCACATCACGCCCTTGGGCTGACCGGTGGTGCCGCCGGTGTAGAGCAGGTAGAGGTCGTCGCCCGAGCGGCCCCAGGGCCCCTCCACCCGCTCCGGGTGGCTGGCCGCCGCCCGCTCGTAGGGGACGGCCCAGTCGGGGCAGGAGGCGTCGTCGCCGACGCGGATCCACGCCTTCACGTCGGTCAGCTCGCCGCGCAGCCGGTCGACGGTCTCGGTGAACTCGGCGTCGAAGACCACCGCCTCCGAGTCGCTGTTCGTCCAGAGGTAGCGCAGCTCGTCGTCGACGTAGCGGTAGTTCGTGTTGACCGGGACGAGGGACGCCTTGAAGCAGGCCGAGAGCACCTCGAGGTACGCGGGGCTGTTGCGCTGGTACTGCGCGACCTTGGCCTGGCGGCCGAGGCCGGCCTCGAGCAGGGTGTGGGCCACGCCGTTGGCTCGGCGGTCGAAGTCCTGCCAGGTGATCGTGCGGTCGCCGTGGACGAGGGCGCGGGCGTCGGGGAACCGCGCCGCCACCGCCTCCCACACGTCTGCGTAGGTCCAGCCGTCCGTGGTCATGTCAGGGGCGTCCTTCGAGGGTGCGTTGGCGTTGCGGCGTCACCATGCCAGCCTGGGGTGGCGGTCTCCAATCTGCGGGCGGCGGCCACGGCGCCCCGAGGAATACCCCCAGGGGTACCAGCGTTGGACATCGTGCACGCCACCGACCCCAGGAGCAGCACATCCCCATGGCAACCATCGAGCTCACCGAGTCCACCTTCGAGGAGACCGTCACCAAGGACGGGATCGTGCTCGTCGACTGGTGGGCGGAGTGGTGCGGTCCCTGCCGCGTCTTCAGCCCGATCTTCGAGGCCGCGGCCGAGCGCCACCCCGACATCACCTTCGGCAAGGTCGACACCGAGGCCGAGCAGATGCTCGCCGCCGCGGCGGACATCCAGTCGATCCCGATGGTGATGGCGTTCCGCGACGGGATCCTCGTGTTCGCCCAGCCCGGTGCGCTGCCGGAGGCCGCGCTGGAGGACCTGATCGGCCAGATCCGGGCCCTCGACATGGACGCGGTGCGGGCGCAGGTCGCAGCGGCGCAGGCCAACCACGCCCACCACGACCACGACCACGATCACTGACGCCAGCGGGGGCGCTCAGCCCTCGATGACGATCTCGTAGCGGTCGTTCTCCGAGAGGGGGCAGTAGCCCTCGAACCGGCCGGGCCGGCCGAAGCGCACGCTCAGCTCGTCGCGCGCCGGCACCTCGTAGGGCCCCACCCGCGCCGCCTCGCCGTCCTCGTTGCGGATGCGCAGCGTCTGGCCGACCTGCAGCACGAGCCGCTCGGGCATCACCGTCACGTCCTCGCCGGCCCGCAGCCGGGCGCCCGTGCCCGCGGGCACGACGACCTCCACGTCGTCCGGTGGTCCCGCCGGCGCCTCGCCGCCCGCGCAGGCGGCCGCCACCACGAGCAGCACCGCCAGCGCGCCGAGCCAGCCGAGCCCGGACCGCGCCCGGGCCACCCGTCGGGCCCCGGCGCGGTCCGGCCTGGTCACGGCGCCGTGTCGCGGATGTCGGCCTCGACGACCACGTCGCCGGCCCGCTCGAAGGTGAACGTGATCTCGACGGTGTCGCCCACCTCGAGCGGCGCGGCGAGGTCGAGGAGCATGACGTGGTAGCCGCCCGGCTCGAGCACCGCGGTGCCGCCGGCGGGCACCGGGATCTCCTCGACGGCGCGCATGTGCATCATCCCGCCGCCGTGGCCGCCCCCGGTGGCATCGTCGTCCTGGTCGTCGTCGGCCGGGACGGTCTCGTGCAGCTCTGCCCGGTCGGCCACGGAGGGGTCGACCGACACGCCGATGAGCGCGTCGTCTTCGTCGCCGGCGTTGGTGATCTCGGCGTAGGCCGCGCCGGCCGTCGCCATCGACGGGGAGGTGCGGGCCCACGCGCCGGCGATCGCAATGGGCTCGTCGGCCTCGTCGACGGTGCCGGGCGACGGGGCGCTGGTGTCGGTGGCGGCGCCGTCGTCGTCGCCGCAGGCGACGAGGGGCAGCGCGACGAGCGCCGCGACGGCCAGGGCGCGCAGGTGGTGGCGGCTCATGTGGGCTCCTGTTCGCTGAGGAGGAGGGTGAGGTCGGCGGCCATCTCCCGCGAGCGGACCCCGAAGGGCCACTCCACGACGACGGTCCCGGTGTCGTCGACCACGAAGGTCACGGACGTGTGGCCCACGGCGTAGGCCTCGCCCGGCTCGTGCTCCTCGATCTCCCACTGCACGGTGAACGCCTGGGCGGCTGCGGCGAGCTCGTCGGGGTCGTCGGTGCGCAGCGGGTGGGCCCGGTCGAAGAAGTGCTCGAGGTAGCCGGTGAGCACCTCGTCGGTGTCGCGCTCGGGGTCGACGGTCACCATCGCCACCGCCACCCGCTCCGCCAGCTCGGGCGGCATCGACTCCAGGGCGACGCGGATGTCGGCCATCGTCGTGGGGCAGATGTCGGGGCAGCTCGTGTAGCCGAAGTAGACGAGGAGCAGCTCCCCCGCCGGCGGGCGCATCGCCATCGGGGCGCCGCCGGCGGACACGTCGGGCAGCGCCACGTGCCCCACCTCGAGCGACGGCTCCCGCTGGTAGCCGTGGAGGGTGGCGGGCGCGGCGGTGGTCGAGGCCGAGCCGGCGTCGGCGGGGGCGTCGTCGCCGCCGCAGGCCGCAGCGGCGAGCAGGAGGGCCACCACGCCGGCGAGGGCGCGAGCGAGCGGTCGAGACCGTGGCTCCATGCCCGGTGGTCGGCCTCTCCGCCCGATCGGTTCCCCGGCTCGGGACGTCGGGACCTTGGTCCCGTGCGGCCGGGGACCTTGGACCTGGGGGCGCTCCCTCGCCGCCCGGCGTCGCCCTACGCTGTGCCCATGACCTCGACGGGGGCGGCGGGGCATCGGACGAGACCCGCCCCGAAGGGATCGACCTCGCTCGCGATCGACCTGCAGCTGCAGCGGCGCGCCGGCGACGCCGGCGGGCCGGCGGTCGTGGCCACGGACCTGGACGGCACGATCACCTACTGGAACGCGGCGGCGGAGCGCCTCTTCGGCTGGCCGGCCAGCGACCTCATCGGCCGTCACGTGTCGACGATCGGCGCCGCGTCGGAGCGCTCGCTCACCAGCGAGCAGATCCAGGGCGGGCTGACCAGGCTGGAGCCCTACGCCGGCGAGTTCGTCCTCCACGTGGAGGGCCGGGACCCGGTTCCGGTCCTGATCGCCACCAACCCGATCCTCGACCGGGGCCGGCCGGCGGGCACCGTCGCCGTGCTGCTGGACGTGAGCGACCGGGTGGGGGCCCAGCACCAGGCGAACCAGCGGGCCGCCCAGATCACCGCGGTGGCGTCCGTCGGGCAGATGGCGGTGGACCGCGCCAACCTCAGCGACCTGCTCGACGGCGCCCTGCAGGTGGCGGTGGAGGCGCTCGACGCGGACCTCGGCAGCGCCTTCCTCGTCGAGGAGGACGGTGACCTGCGGATGCTCGCCGCGGTGGGGCTGCCGACCGACCTGATCGGCACCCACCGGATCCCTCCCGGGCCGTACTCGCTGGCCGGCTACACCCTGGAGCGCGCCGACCCGACGGTGGTGGACGACCTCGCCTCGGAGACGCGCTTCACCCCGCCGCCGGTGCTCCTCGCGGCCGGTGCGGTGTCAGGGGTGACGGCCGTGCTGCGGGCCGAGCAGCGAGCCGAGGGGGTGATCGCCGTGTACCGCACGGACCCCCGCCCGTTCGAGCCCGGCGACGTCGAGGTCCTCCAGAGCATCGCCAACGTGCTCGGCCACGCCATCGAGCGGCAGCGGGTCCAGCAGGCCCTGTCCCACCTCGCCATCACCGACCAGCTCACCGGGCTGCCGAACCGGGTGCTGTTCGTCGACCGCCTGCAGCAGACGATCGCCCAGCTCGGCAGCGCCGCCGCCGGCGTGCTGTTCGTGGACCTCGACGGGTTCCAGGACACCAACGACGCCCTCGGCCACGCGGCGGGCGACCAGCTGCTGCGGGCCGTCGCCGAGCGGCTCGTCGCCGCCGTCGACGAGGGGGACACGGTGGCCCGCTTCGGCGGGGACGAGTTCGCGGTCCTGCTCGAGCGGGTCAGCGGACCGGCCGAGGCCGTGCGCCGGGCCCGGGCCCTGGCCGAGGCCGTGGCGTCGAGGCCCTTCGACGTGGACGGCCGGGCTACGTCGTCGACCGTCACGATCGGCGTGGTGGTGGTCCGGGGCGAGGCCGACCCCGCGGAGGTCCTGCGCGACGCCGACGCGGCGATGCACCGGGCCAAGAGCCGGAGCCGGGGCTCGGTCGAGCTGTTCGACGCCGAGCTGCGGGAGGCGGTGCTGGCCCGGCTCCGCCTCACCGAGGAGCTGGAGGCGGCCTGCCAGGCCGGCCAGATGGTGCTGCACTACCAGCCCGAGGTGTGGCTCGACGGCCGCGGCGAGGTCTGGGCCGAGGCGCTCGTGCGCTGGGAGCACCCGGAGCGGGGCCTCCTCGCGCCGGGGGCGTTCATCGACGTCGCGGAGGAGACGGGGCTGATCCTCGAGCTGGGCAACCAGGTGCTCGTGGCCGCCGCCCAGCAGCTGGCGGCGTGGCTCGAGCTGGGCCCGGGCAAGGCGCCCACGTCGGTGTCGGTCAACGTGTCGGCCCGCCAGCTCGTGGACGGCGATCTCGTCGAGCTGGTCGGCGACCTCCTCCGCTCCCTGCGCCTGCCGCCGGGCTCGCTGTGGATCGAGCTGACCGAGACGGCGATCCTCACCGACCCGGAGCTGGCCATGGCCGTCGTCGCCGACCTGAAGCGGCTCGGGGTGGGCGTGGCCATCGACGACTTCGGCACCGGGTACTCGTCGCTCACCTACGCCCGGATGCTGCCCATCGACGCCATCAAGGTGGATCGCTCCTTCGTGGCCGGGATGCTGAGCGACCGCCGCGACGAGGGGATCGTCCGGGCCACGATCAGCCTGGCCCGCTCCTTCGGCATCCTCTCGGTGGCCGAGGGCGTGGAGGAGCCGGCCCAGCTCGAGCGGCTCCGCGGCCTCGGCTGCCACCTGGCCCAGGGCTACCTGCTGTGCCGGCCCGGCCCGGCGGCCGACGTGGAGGCGTGGGTGCAGGAGCGAGCGCTGCGGCCCGCGCCGTCGTAGCGCTTCGGGCTCAGCGGCGGGCGAAGTGGTCCCGCACGTTGGCCACCGAGCGGGCCACGTTGGGGAGGTGCCGCTTCGGGTAGCCGAGGAGCCGCAGCGCCGGCGGGAAGACGGCGGTGGACATGTCGAAGGTCTCGGTGAGCTTCGTGCGGCCCTCGCCGTCGGGCTCGAGCTCCCAGCGCCACCGGTGCTTGCCCGGGTGGCACCAGGCGATGCGCCGGTCCTGCTCGTACTCCACCACCGTGTTGCGCATCCGGTAGGGCAGCACGATCTTCATCGACATCCCGAACCGGTCCCCCATCGAGAGCCGGTCGGGGCCGCTGGTGGCACCGGTGACGCTCCCGTCGCCGGAGATGATCGAGTGGTTGGCCGGCTGGCGCAGGAAGTCGAACACCTCGGCGGGGGTGGCGTCGACCGTGGTCGTGGCGATGACCGAGTCGTCGCGCAGGTCCGTCGTGACGCTATCGGGCAGGTCGTCGCTCATGTCCGGCACGCTACCGGTCCCGACCCGCCCGCACCCGGGCGAACAGCTCGTCGAGGTGGGTGAGGAGGGGACGGCGCAGGCCGGCGAGGGCGTCGGTGTCGCCGGTGGCGACCGGGAGGGCGACGAGCGACGCGACGGCGGCGACGTAGGCGCGGCAGGCGAACCGGTCGGCGGCCCGCCGGGCGCCGGTGGCGGCCACGAGCGCGTCCACGAGGCGGTCCTGGACGGCGGCCCGCCGGGCCAGGGCCTCGGGACCGGCGGCGTGGGCCTCGACGAGGAAGAGCCGCGCGAAGGGCAGGTGGTCGGCCAGGGTGCGCAGGTAGCGGTCGACCGCGGCCCGAGCCCGGCGCTCGGGCGGACCGTCGCCGGCGAAGGCGGCCTCGAGCTCCCCGAGGAGGACCGCGCCGACCACGTCGAGCGCGTCGAGGAAGGCGGCGCGCTTGTCGTCGTAGAGCTCGTAGAAGGTCTGGCGGGAGATGCCGGCTCGCTTGAGGATCGCGGCCACCGGGGTCTTCGCGTACCCGGCGACCGTCAGCTCCTCGGCGAGGGCGACGACGAGCCGGAGCCGCTGCGCCGCCCGGACCTCCTCGCGGCTCAGGCGGTGGCGGCCGCGGGGCAGCGCGGTGGTGGGGATCGGGTCAGCCACGCCGCCGAGGCTGGTCGGTGGCGATGCGCAGCGTGCGGATGGTGGTGGCGAGCATCTGGTAGTGCCCGACGAGGAGCGTCAGCTCGATGGCCTGGGCCTCGTCGAGGTGGGCCCGCACCGCCGACCAGGTGCCGTCGGCCAGGTCGCCGGTGGCGTGGAGCTCGTCGACGGCGGCGAGCACGGCGCGCTCGCGAGGCGTCCACGCCGCGGCCGTGGGGTCGGTCAGGACCCGCTCGACCTCGTCCTCGGTGATCCGGGCGCGGCGAGCGAGGTGGCGGTGGTGCTCGAGCTCGTACTCGCAGCCGGACAGGTGCGCCACCCGGAGGATGACGAGCTCGGTGGTGCGCCGGTCGATGCGGCCGCCGGGCATGAGGTGGCCGGCGAAGCGCAGCCAGCCGCGGAACAGCCGGCGGTGGCGCCCGAGGGTGAGGAAGAGGTTCGGGGGGTTGGTGCCGGTGACGAGCCCCGACGCGCGGGCGAAGAGCCAGTTGACCAGCCCGACGTCGGCCCGGGCGCCGGGCGCGACCCGGGGCGCGGCCTCGACCGGCGCCGTCACGAGGGGACCGCCGGCTCCTGCGGGGTGGTGAGCTCCACCCGCTCCTGCCGGGCCACCTCGAGCGCCGGGCCCACCCGGCGCCGCACGACCAGGTCCACGACGGGCTGGGCGATGGCTCGGATCGGCAGGATCGGCCGCACGTAGCCCGGCGCGGCGATGACCCGGCTCCGGCGGGCGATCCCCCGCTCGAGCGCGTCGATCCCGAGCCGAAGGGGGCTGACCCGGGTGATCGAGCGGTTGCCGAGGAACCGCTTGGCCGCCTGGGTGTCGAAGCCCCGGGTGGTCATGTCGGTGTCGAGCTCGGCGAAGTAGGCCACGCCGGCTCGTGCGCCGCTCGGCGCCAGCTCGGTCCGCAGCGTGTTGCCGAGCGCCTCCACCGCCGCCTTCGACGCCGAGTACGCACCGAGGAGCGGGACGTGCACCACGCCACCCAGCGAGGAGATCACGAGCGCGTACCCATCGCGGTGGCTGATGTGGGGACCGGCGGCGCGCACCGTGTAGTAGGTGCCGAGCACGTTCACGGCCTGGATCCGCTCGAAGAGCTCCGGGTCGCCGCCGATGAGCGGGACCTGGGCGGCCACGCCGGCGTTGGCCACGACGACGTCGAGCCCGCCGAGGGCGTCGACGGCCGACTCGACGACGGCCTCCACCTCGGCCCGGTCGGTGACGTCACAGCGCCACCACGGGGCGTCGAGGCGCTCGGCCACGCCGGCCAGCCGCTCGGGCTCGAGCCCGGCCAGGGCCACCTCGGCGCCGCGCTCGTGGAGGCGCTCGGCGAGGGCCGCGCCGATGCCGCGAGCCGCGCCGGTGATGAGGACCCGTCGGCCGGCGAGGGAGGGGAGGGGACGTCGGAGCATGACCCGACCCTAGCGATCAGTGAACAAGATTGTCTATCGTTCCCGGGATGCGCAGAGGACTGGGGACCACCTGCGCCGCCGCGCTCGCCGCGGCGGCGATGCTCGTCGTCGGCCTGCCGGGGCCGGCTCGCCCAGCACCCGCCGGCGCGCAGGAGGCTCCCCAGGTCACCAGGGACGTGCGCCTCGAGATGAGCGACGGTGCCGAGCTGCTCGTGCGCCTCGGCGGCCGGGGCCCGCTCGTGGCCGGCGAGCTCCCACCCCGCCCGGTGATCGTGGAGATGAGCCCGTACGCCCCCGGCTGCTGCCCGGAGTACGCCGGCGGCGCCTACCACTACCTCCAGGTCCACGTGCGGGGCACCGGCGACAGCGACGGGACCTTCGACGCGCTCGGTCCCCGCACCCAGCAGGACCTGGCCGAGGTGCTGGCCTGGGCCTGCGAGCAGCCGTGGAGCGACGGCCGGCTCGGCCTCTGGGGGTTCTCGGCCAGCGCCATCGTCGTCTACAACAGCCTCCACCTCCCGCTGCCGTGCGTGGAGACGGCGGTGCTCGGCGCCGGCACGCACGAGCTGTACCGGGACCTGCTCTACCCCGGCGGCATCCCGAACGGCGTGCCCGCGCTCGGGGTGTTCGCGCTGATCGGCGCGCCCGCGCTCGCCGCCGTCCCCGACCGCCTCGGCCGCGACCCGCGCTCGCTCGTGCCCGTGCTGGGCGGCTTCGGCCAGCTGGCGATCGACTACCTCACCCACCCCACGCTCGACGGGTGGTGGCGCGAGCGCGGCTTCCGGGGCGACGCCAACGGCCTGCCCGTGCTGGCCGTCAACGGGTTCTTCGACGTGGAGTCGCGCGGCGCGTTCGAGGCCTTCCAGGCGCTGGCCGGCAACGGCTCGCACCTCTACGTCGTGGGCGCCCACGACGGCGTGCCGGCTGGCTCCGGCGGCACCGAGGACGTCACCCGCCGGTGGTTCGACCACCACCTGCGCGGCCTCGACACCGGCATCGACGAGGACCCGACCGTGCAGCTGTGGCTGGCCGACGGCGACCGGGCCGAGATGCTCGCCGGCCGGTTCGTCACGGTGACCGCCGACGCGTGGCCGGTGCCCGGCACCACCTGGGTGCCGCTGCACCTGCGGGCCGAGCGCTCCGGCACCGCCCGCTCCCTCAACGACGGCACGCTCGACCTCAAGCCGAGCGCGGCGCCCACCCGGGCCCTCCACCTGCCGGTGCCGTCGCTGGCCACCGCCACCGACCCGCCCACCACCTCGCTCCTCGGCGTGTTCAACGGCGCCACCGAGCTGACCACGATGGACCTCCCCGAGGCGCTCGGCCTGTCGTGGACCACGCCACCGTTCGCGCAGGACGTCGTGATGGCCGGTCCGGCGTCGCTCGAGCTGGCGCTCACGTCGCTGCTGCCCGAGGGCGACCTGTGGGTCGTGCTCTCGGACGTGCACCCCGACGGCACCGCCCACCCGATGGCCACCGGCCGGCTCCGCACCTCGTTCCCCGACCTCGTCGAGGACGGGACGCGCCGGGATGCCACCGGGGCGGTGATCCAGCCGCTCAACGACCTCTCTGCCAAGCGGTTCGTGCCGCTCGGGGCCGAGCACCGCTACCACGTGGAGCTGTGGCCGATCGGGAACCGGTTCAAGGCCGGGCACCGCCTCCGCCTCCACCTCGTGGGCGCGTCGCTGTTCAG
The DNA here is from genome assembly GCA_035303865.1 of Acidimicrobiales bacterium. Lineage (GTDB taxonomy): Bacteria > Actinomycetota > Acidimicrobiia > Acidimicrobiales > VFJN01 > VFJN01. The sequence continues at coordinate 7,545 of DATGRC010000060.1, read as the reverse complement.
CCTCCCCACCCTCCCCGCTCCGATGCTGGTCCGCGAGGGCGGCGCCGACGGGGGCTCGGTGCTGCGGGTGCCCGTGCTGCCCGGCAGCGACCTCCCCGCCGCGCTCGGCGCCGCCGCCACGACCCCCTCGGACCCGCCGGCGGCGGACGGCGCGCCAGGCGCGGAGGAGCCGAGCGCACCGCAGCCGGTCCGGCCCGACGACGGCCCGGCGGCGTCGGTCGGGGGCGCCGTCGAGCCCCGCGGCGGCTCGCTCCCCGCCTCGGGCGACGTGCTCCCGGAGACGGGCGGCGGGACGGCGACGGCTGCGGCTGCGACCGCCCTGGCGGCCGCCCTGGCCCTGCGCCGTCTCCGCGCTCGCGCCGGCCGCAGCTGACCGGGCGGCCGCCCGCGGCCGGACTGCGAGCGGGGTGGCGGGGGCCTCTAACGTGCCGGGACCGCACCGGAACCACGAGAGGGATCACATGAGCGAAGCCTGGATCATCGACGCCTGCCGGACGCCGCGGGGCATCGGCAAGGTCGGCAAGGGGGCGCTGGCCGAGATGCACACGCAGCGCCTGGGCGCGACGGTGCTGCGCGCGCTCGTCGAGCGCAACGGCCTGGACACGAGCGACGTCGACGACGTCGTCTGGGGCTGCAGCATGCAGGTGGGCACCCAGGGCGGCGACCTCGGGCGCATGACCGCCCTCGACGCCGGCTTCGACGTCACGGCCAGCGGCGTGACCCTCGACCGGTTCTGCGGCTCCGGCATCACCGCCGTGAACATGGCCGCCGCCTCGGTGATGGCCGGCCTCGAGGACGTCGTCGTGGCCGGCGGCGCCGAGATGATGTCGTCCTACGCCTACAACCAGGCCAAGAACCGCTCGCCGTTCATGGACGCCGGCAACCTGCACCTGCGGGAGCTGCACCCGCAGACCAACCAGGGCGTGGCCGCCGACGCCATCGCCACGCTCGAGGGCATCCCCCGCGAGGCCCTCGACGAGCTGGCCGCCGAGTCGCAGCGCCGCGCCGCCGTGGCCATCGAGGAGGGCCGCTTCGAGAAGAGCCTGATCCCCGTGGTCGACGACGACGGCAACGTGATCCTCGACCGGGAGGAGTACCCCCGCCCCGGCACCACCGCCGAGGCGCTGGCCTCGCTGCCGCCGTCGTTCGAGAAGCTGGCCGACATCCCGCTCGACGAGGAGGGCAACACCTACCGGAGCATGATCCTCCGGAGGTTCCCGGACCTGAAGATCGAGCACGTCCACCACGCCGGCAACTCCTCGGGCGTGGTCGACGGCGCCGGGGCGCTGCTCATCACCAGCCCCGACTACGCCAAGGCCCACGGCCTCACCCCGCGGGCGAAGGTGCGGGCCATCGCCAACGTGGGCGACGACCCCACCCTCATGCTGAACGCCCCCGGCCCGGCCGCCCGCAAGGTCGTCGCCAAGGCCGGCCTCACCCTCGACGACATCGACCTGTTCGAGGTCAACGAGGCGTTCGCCGTGGTCACCGAGAAGTTCATCCGGGACCTCGACATCGATCGCGACAAGATCAACGTGAACGGCGGGGCCATCGCCCTCGGCCACCCGATCGGCGCCACCGGCGCCCTGCTCGTGGGCACCGTGCTCGACGAGCTCGAACGCCAGGACAAGGCACTCGGCCTCGTCACCATGTGCGCGGCCGGCGGCATGGCCCCGGCGGTGGTCATCGAGCGCATCTGACCGCGCCCGGCCCTCGGCCTTCGACAGCCCCCGGCCCCATCGGCCCGGGGCTGTCATCATTTCTGGCCGACCACGACTGGGGGGAGCCCATGGACCTGACGACGATCTCGCTCGAGGTGTCCGAGCACATCGCCACGATCACGCTCGACCGGCCGGAGTCCCTCAACGCGTTCAACGGGGCCATGGCCGCCGAGGTGGCCCACGCCTGGCGGACGATCCGGGACGACGACGACGTGCACGTGGTGGTCCTGCAGGCCAACGGGGACAAGGCGTTCTGCACGGGGCTGGACGTCACCGACGACCCGTCGTGGTTCATGCGGGACAACGTGTGGAACAGCTTCGACCCCGGTGTGCTGCTCAGCCCGAAGCTGCACCACAAGGTGTGGAAGCCGCTCGTCGTGGCCGTGCACGGCATGGCCGCCGGCGGCGGCCAGTACTTCCTCAACGAGGCCGACATCGTCATCTGCAGCGACGACGCCACCTTCTTCGACCCGCACGCCAGCGTCGGCATCGTCTCCGCGCTGGAGCCGATCGGCATGCTGGCTCGCGGGGTGAACATCGGCGAGGTGATGCGCTGGGCCCTCATGGGGAACGAGGAGCGGATCACCGCCGAGACGGCGCTGCGCATCGGGCTCGTGTCCGAGGTGGTGCCGCGCGCGCAGCTGCGCGACCGGGCCCGGGAGATCGCCGCCACCATCGCCGCCCGCAACCCCCGCGCGATCCAGGGCACGGTGCGGGCGGTGTGGGAGTCGCTCGACATGACCCGCTCGATGGCGCTGCAGAACGGGCTGGCCTACACGCTGATCGGCAACGAAGCCGCGCCGCACGCAAAGGGCGAGCGGCGCCCCACCACCTACCGCTGAGCGGCCCGCCGGCGCGCCGTCACCGGCGGGACAGCCGCAGCGAGGTGGCCCAGCTCGACCCGAGGAAGAGGGCGAGCAGCACCGCCGCCGCCAGCTGGAGGCCGAGCAGGCCGCCGGGCACGCGGCGCGAGATCGACGCCAGCACCGCTGGCGGCGTGGGGGCGGGTGGCGCCGGCTGGGTGACGGCGGGGGTCGGGGCGGCGGCCGGTGCGTCGAGGGGCGGCGTCGCCAGCCCGCCACCGGCGGCCGGGGCGGCCACCGGAGCCGACGGCGACGGGGCGGCGGCCTCGACCGGCGGGTCGACCGCCGGCGGCGGCGCCGGCGGCGGCGTGGGCGGCGGGGTGCTGTCGGCGGTGGACTCGGGCACCGCGCAGACGAGGGCCTCGTGGACGGCCCCCTGGGTGGGGAGCCCGAGGAGGTCGAGCGCCGCGCTGAGGGCGTCGACGAGGTTGCCGAGGAGGTTGGGCGACGACAGGAACTGCCCGACCTCGGCCGGCCACAGCCCGGCGATCTGGTCGTCGATCTGGCAGCGGCTGCCGGGCGCCGCCGGCAGCTCGGCGCAGACCACGAAGACCGGGCTGAGCGCGTCGAGGAGCAGCTCGTCGATCGGGACCGGCACCTCCCCGACCTGCTCCGCCACGAGCCCGCTGACGACGGGGACGAGCAGGGTGGTGGCCCCGGCCACCTGGCAGGCCGGCGAGGCGATCGGGCTGACCACGGCCAGCACCTCCCGGGCCGGGTCGTCCGAGGGGCCCTGCTGGGCGCCGGCCCGCACGGGCAGGGCCGTGACGACGAGAGCGGCGGCCACCGCGGCGGCGACGGCGAGGGGGCGGCGGGCGGTCACGGAGCGCCCTCCGCCGCGGTGGTGGTGGGGGCCGGGGGCGGCGCCGGCGCGCCGGTCGGGTCCTCGAGGTCGTGGGCGCCGGGCAGGCCGGTGAGGGTGAGCACCGCCACGACGAGCGCGGCGATCACCGTGGTGTACAGCTGGCCCTCGGTCATGCCGAGGCGGCGGGCCAGCACGGCCATGACCACGCCGTCGTCGAGGTCCTGGTGCCGCGGCTCGGTCATCTCGCACCTCCGGCCGGCGCGGTGAGCACCCGCCGGCGCCGGCCGGCCCGGGGCCCGGTGGGGGCGGCGGACCCGCTCCGGGCGATGGCCCGCTCGTCGGTCCCGAGGTAGCTGGCGATGACGCGCGGGTCGTCGCGGATCTCCTGGGGCGTGCCGGTGGCGATGACGGCGCCGCTCTCGAGGCAGTACATGCGGTCGCTGATCCCCATGACGAGGGGGAGGTCGTGCTCGATGACGAGCATCGAGGCGCCGAGGGCGCGACGCAGCTCGATGAGGAGCGGCCCGAACGCCTCCACCTCGGCCTGGGCCACGCCGGCCACGGGCTCGTCGAGGAGGACGACGCGGGGCCGCTGCGCGAGGAGGCAGCACAGCTCGAGCACCCGCCGGGTGCCGGTGGAGAGCTGGTCGGCTCGCAGGTCGGCGCGGTCGCCGAGGCCGAGCAGGTCGAGGAGGTCGTCGGCCTCGCGGCGGCTCCACGCCTCGGTGCGCACGGCTGGCGGCAGGGCAAGCATCGACGGCACCACCTCCGAGCGGCGGCGGGCCTCGAGCGCCACCTGCACGCACTCGCGCACGGTGAGGCGGGGGAAGAGGCGGGCGCTCTGGAAGGATCGGCCGAGCCCGAGCCGGGCCCGGTCGGCGGGCAGCAGCTCCTGGACGTCCTCGCCGTGGACGAGGATCCGCCCGGCGGCGGGCAGGAAGCCGCTGACGGCATCGAGGAGGGTGCTCTTGCCGGCGCCGTTGGCCCCGATCAGCCCGACGATCTCGCCGGCGCCGACGGTGAGCGAGACGTCGTTGACGATGACGCGCCCGCCGAGGCGCACCCGCAGCCCGACGGTCTCCAGCGCGGCGGCCGGCCTGACGTCGCCGTCCACCGTCGCCGTGGCCGACCGTGCACCAGCCGGACCGTCGGCGGCGCCGAGGCGCTGGGCGGCGCTGCGGGGCGCCGCGTCCTCGGCCGCGCCGGCGTCTGGATCGGGCGCGGCGTCCGCGCGGGGCTCGACCGGCGGCCCGTCGAGGACGAGGCGGGCGACGGCGGCGTCGCGGAGGCGCTCGACCACGCCCATGAGGCCGCCCGGGCTGAGGCGCAGGACGAGGAGGACGCCGATGCCGCTCGTGGCCAGCTGCACGGTCTGGGAGTCCCCGAGCAGGCGGGGCACGCCGATGAGGTAGACGGCGCCGAGCACCGCGCCGCCGATCGAGCCGATGCCGCCGACGACGACCACCGTCAGGACCTGGAGGGACTGCTCGGGCGTGAACAGCTCGGCCCGGAAGGTGCGGGTGATCCCGGCCAGCAGGCCGCCGGCGAAGGTGGCCATGCCGCCGGCCACCGCGAACGCGGTGAGCTTGGCCAGCGCCGGCGAGACGGTCATCGCCGCCGCCGCCCGCTCGTTGCCGTCGACCGCCACGAGCACCCGGCCGATGCCGCTGGCCCGCAGCCGGCGGCTGATCGCGATCACCCCGAGCAGGGCGGCCAGGCAGGCGTAGTAGCCCACGAGGTAGGAGTCCAGGTTCAGCGGCCCCACGCGGCCGGGGGTGACGACGGAGACGTCGCCCACCCCGGCGTCGAAGATCGGCATCGTGAGCAGGTAGGACCCGGTGGCCACCGCGAAGGCGAGGGTGGTGACGGTGAGGAGCAGCCCCCGCAGGCGCAGGGCGGGCAGCCCGATCACGAGCGACACGGCGGCACCGGCCAGGGTGACGTACCCGACGGCGGCGCCGAAGGGCACGCCCCGGGCGTCGAGGGCGGCGGTGCCCATCGCCCCGAGGCCGGCGAAGGCCATCTGGCCGAGGCTGAGCTGCCCGGCCCAGCCGGTGAGGATCACGACGGACACGCCGACGATGGCGAACACCGGCACCCGGGCGAGGAGGAACAGCTCGGAGGAGGTGGAGAGCACGAGCGGCGCCGCGAGGGCCACGCCGAGGAGGGCAGCGACCGAGAGCCGGCGGGCGAGGCGCACCCGGGGGTGGCTGCGGAGCGCCTCGGGGAGGGGGCGGGGGTCCTCGCCGAAGCCGGGCTCGTCGTCCGCGCCGGCGGCGTCGCGGGAGCGCAGCAGCAGGAGCACGAGGATGCCGACGAAGAGCAGGAGGTCGACGAGGCCGGGGTCGCCCGGGTAGGAGGCGAAGAGCACCGACTCGACCACGCCGATGCCGAGCGCGGCGAGCACGGTGGTGCGGATGTCGTCGAGGCGGCCGGCCACCCCGGCGGCGAGGGCCCGCAGCAGCAGGGTCGGCCCGAGCATCACGGTGGCGGCGGTGCCGCCGATGCCGGTGCCGGCGAGGGGGATCGTGAGGATGGCGGCGATGGCCGCCAGGGCACCGGCCACCACCCAGACGAGGGTGGTGACCTGGTCGGCCCGGATGCCGGCGAGGCGGGCGGCGGGGCGGTTGTCGGCCACCGCTCGGATGGCCAGGCCCCAGCGGGACCGGTTGACGAGGGCCGTGAGCCCCACGAGCGCGAGGGGCCCGAGGAGGACGAGGGCGAGGTGCTCGCCCCGGATGACCACCGAGGCGACCTCCCACTGGACCTCGACCGGGACGGGGAAGCCCTTGCCGACGATGTCGGGCATGAGCAGCTGGCCGACGAGGAGCACCTGGATCACGCCGATCGTGGCCACGAGCACCGCCAGCCGCGACCGGTCGACGAGCGGTCGCACCACGAGCCGCTCGACGGCCAGCGCCACCACGGCACCGGCCGCGAACGACAGCGGCAGGGCCAGCGGGTAGGGCAGGCCGACGGTGTGGACCAGCTCGAGCAGCACGACCGCGGCGAACGCCCCGATCTGCCCGTGGGCCAGGTTGATGACCCGGGTGGCCCGGTAGACGAGCACGAGCCCGGTGGCGAGCAGGCCGTAGCCGAGACCCGACATGAGCCCGAGGACGAGCAGGTCGAAGCGCAGCGCGAGGTCCGGCATCAGGTGGCCCCCGCGCCGAGGAAGACGGCCCGCACGAGGTCGCCGTCGTCGACGAGCTGCTGGATCGGGCCGGAGAAGCGCACCTCGCCCTTCTCCATGAACACCGCCCGCTCGGCGAAGGCCATCGCCACGTTGAGGGACTGCTCGACGATCAGCATCGTGAGGCCGTCCCGGCGGAGGTCGGCGATCGTGCCGAGGAGGCGCTCGACGACGATGGGAGCCAGCCCGAGGGAGAGCTCGTCGACGATGAGGAGCTGCGGGTCGGGCAGCAGGGCCTTGGCCAGGGCCACCATCTGCTGCTCGCCGCCGGACATCGAGCCGGCCCGCTGGTCGAGTCGGTCCCGCAGCTCGGGGAACAGCCCGAGCACCACGTCGAGGCGGGCCTCGAGGCGATCCCGGTCGGCCAGGAAGGTGAAGGCCCCGGCCCGCAGGTTGTCGCGCACCGTGAGCGTGGGGAAGATCGCCTCCCCGCCCGAGAGCTGCACGTTGCCGGCCTCGAAGCGGTCCTCCACCGGCGCGTCCGTGAGGTCGGCGCCGTCGAAGGTCACCCGGCCCCGGCGCAGGGGGACGAGACCGGTGATCGCCTTCAGCAGGGTGGACTTCCCGGCCCCGTTCGTGCCGAGCAGCGCCAGGGTCTCGCCCCGCTCGACGGTGAGGTCCACGTCGAAGAGGACCTGGAGGCTCCCGTAGGCGACGGACACCCCCTGCGCGTGGAGGAGCGGCCCGCTCACTCGAGCCTCCGGGTGGGGGTGCCGGGACCGCCGGCGAGCTGCCAGCACTTGCAGCTCTTGCGCCACACGACCTCGCGCTCGAAGTCGACGGCGTGGTGCTTCCCGGGCCCGATCGACCCGTCGAGCGCGCCGGGCACCGCGATGGTGCCGAGCTGCTCGGCCGCGGCCACGAACGCCTCCTGGGAGAGCTGGGGGCCGGCGGCCTCCGCGGCGGCGACGAACAGGTCGAAGATCCCGCACTCGTACATCGCCACCTCGAACGCCGACGCGG
>DATGRC010000059.1:0-6571 GCA_035303865.1 Acidimicrobiales bacterium | reverse complement strand
CGGCTTGCGCTGGTCCTCCCAGTCGGCGAGGAGGCGGGCCAGCACGGCGGGCTCGGGCACCTCGAGGAGGGTCTGGGGCTGGTCCGGGTCCACCCCGTGCTCGGCGTCGATCGGCGCGTCGATCGGGACGTCGAGGTTGCCGGGCCGGAACCCGAACTCGTTGACCTTCTCCTGGTTCTCGGGGAGCTGGACGAACTCGATGAAGCGCTCGGCCGCCTCGGCCTGGGCGGCGTCCACCCACGGCGCGTCGAGGACGTAGAGGGGGTTGTCCGAGTAGAGCGTCCCCTCCTTCGGGTAGATCGCCACGAGCGGCACCCGCGGCGGGCGCGGCTCCTCGCCCTCCTCGAGGACCCCGTCGGGGTCGCCGCGGTTGTAGTCGATGACCGACTTCTCCTCGACGGCCACCGCCGACACGTACCCGTAGGGGTTGCCCCGCTGGTCGGCCCGGAACCAGTTGTTGAGGAAGGTCATCGTGATGTCGCCGTAGTGGACGACGGACGACTCGACGCCTCGGGCGAACTCGGCCGTCGCCGGGTCGGCCAGGTCCTCGATCGACAGGCCGGAGGTCTTGCCGGTGGCGGCGTAGGCCTGGGCGACGAGGGCCGACAGTCCGCTGGTCGAGAAGCTCGGGTTGGTCTTGCCGAGGCGGAACTGGCCCCACTCGGGGTGGCCGTAGCTGGCCCAGCCGGCCTGGTCCCGGGACAGGGCGAGGATGTCGGCGAAGCCGATCGGCTCGTCGGGCCAGCCCAGCGCCTGGGCCATCGGCTCGGGCATCGCGATCACGAGCGGCGTGAGCATGAACGAGGTGAACTCGCCGGCCATCGGGGGCTCGCCCTCGTCGGCCAGCAGCTGGTTGAGGACCGCCCCCCAGCTCGACGCGGCCGGCGACCAGATCACCGGCCGGGGGCCCTCGGTGACCTCGTCCCAGCCGTGGGCCAGGAGCTGGGCGGCGCCGCCGGACGGCTTGGACTGCACCCGCACGAAGGCGCACTCGCCGTCCACCTCGGCCTCGTCGCTGGCGTTGAAGTCCTCGGCCAGCTCGCTCAGGAGCTGGATCTTCTCCGACGAGACGGCGACGTCGACGACGATGCAGTCGCCCGGGTCGGCGAGGCCGTCGCCGTCACCGTCGCCGGCCCGGTCGTCGTCCCCCTGGACGCAGGCCGCCGCGAGGGCGGCGGCCAGCGCGATCGCGGCGAAGCGGGACCATCGGGTCATCGGACCACATCCTTCCAGAGCTGGTGCAGGGCCCCCATCACGCCCGGGGCGAGCAGCGCCTCGACCTCGCCGTCGAGGTCGTCGGAGTCCCAGCCGGCGTCGACGAGCGCGGCGTGCAGGGCGCGGCGAGCGGTGTCGGGCAGGTCGCCGCGAACCGGGACCACGACGATGCGAGCCCGCACCTCGGGTTCGGTGGCGACGACGGCCAGCTCGGCCTGGGCGCCGGCCTCGGCCGCGGTGAGCGCGGCACCGTCGTAGGTGCCCCGCACCCGCAGCAGGGTGCGCAGGAGGGAGCGGTCCCCGCCCCGGGAGGGTTGGGCCAGGCGGGCCAGCCAGTCCCGGAGCGGCCCGAAGTCGTTGGCCGCGAAGTCGGTGTCGCCGAAGTGCCCGACGGCGACGGCGCTGAGGGTGGCCAGGCCGACCGCGGTGTCGGGATCGGGGAGCCCGATCCGCACGGTGCCCCACGTGGCGGGGCCGCCGAGGTCGCTCCACGGCCGGCCGGCGGCGTCGCCGATGCAGCCCCAGGTGGGCTCGCCGGCGCAGGCGTCCTCGAGCACGGCGGCCCGGTCGGCGAAGACGTGGAGCCCGACCGGTGAGGAGGCGAGGAGCACCGGGTCGCCGAGCGGGGCGCTGGTCCGCTGCAGCCGGGCGGCGGTCAGCTCCGCCCAGGCGCTCGACGTGACCCACACGTCCACGTCCGCGTCCCCGGCGACGATCGCCGCGCTCGTGACCGCCGAGTCCTCGACCCGCACCTGTGGGCTGGCCAGCGACTCGCACGGGCGGCGCAGGTCGGGATCGCACACGACGCGCGCGGCGGCGCCCGACGGCCGCCCCTCGTCGGGGTCGTCGTCGCCGTCGATCAGGCTGCGCACCACCGCGGCGGCGAGCACGAGGGCGATCGCTCCGATGACCGCCAGCACCCGCTTCGCCATGCCGCCACGCTAGTGACCCGTCGCGTCAGGCCCGACCAGGGTCAGTCCCGACGAGCCGTGGTGATCGGCCCCTGGCCCGGCATCGGGACGTCGTCGGCGACGATGGTGGTGAGCTCCTCGTCGGTGGGGTCCTCCACGTCGGCGAGCCGGGACGCGTGGGTGGCCACGGCGTGCTCGAGCAGGTTGCGGGCCGTGCGGCCGTTGCCGAAGCCGCGGCCGCGAGGGACGGCGTCGAGCCAGATCCGGGCCCGGGCCCGGGCGCCGGGGGAGACGTGGTAGCCGCTGCGGGCGCCGATCGAGTCGATGATGGCGAGCAGCTCGTTCGTGGAGTAGTCGGGGAAGTGGATCGCCTTGGGAAACCGGGATCGCAGGCCCGGGTTGGCGTCGATCAGCTGCTCCATCTCGTCCGGGTAGCCGGCCATGATCACGACCACCCGGTCCCGGCGATCCTCGATCAGCTTCACGATCGCGTCGATCGCCTCCCGGCCGAAGTCCCGCTCGCCGCCCCGCACGAGCGCGTAGGCCTCGTCGATGAGCAGCACGCCCTGGTCGGCCTCGTCGAAGCGGGCCTGTACGAGCGGTGCGGTCTGGCCGACGTAGCCGGCCACGAGCCCGGCCCGGTCGGTCTCGACGAGGTGGCCGCGCTCGACGACGCCGAGGGTGCGGTAGATCTGGGCGAGGAGGCGGGCCACGGTGGTCTTCCCGGTCCCAGGGTTCCCGGTGAAGACGAGGTGGCGGCTCTGGGTCATCGTCGGCAGCCCCCGCTCGGCCCGGAGGCGCTGCACGCGCAGCAGGTCCACGACCAGGCGCACCTCGTGCTTCACGGCGTCCAGGCCGATCAGGCCGTCGAGCTCGGCCAGCAGGTCCGCGAGGGGTCGAGGGCCCCCATCGCCGTCGGCGGGGCCGGACGGCGCCGCTGGCGCCGGGGCCGAGGTCGAGGGCGGCGCCGGTGGACGGGCGCCGGGCTGCTCGCCGCGGTCGGCGATGGCGGCGAGCACCATCGCCCGGAACCGCTCGATCGCCTCCAGCTCCGACCGGGAGGTGTGCAGGTCCACGGCGGCCACCGCGAAGCCCACGTCGGCGGCGAGGTCGTGGTACCGGCGGGCGAGGGCCGTGCCCTGGCGGGCGTCGGCGGCCAGCAGCACCTCGAGCAGGGGCGAGGGCTGGTCGAGGAAGCCGCGCTGGGCCTCGACCAGGCCCGACTCCCGCAGCGCGGCCGGGGTGGCGCCGGCCAGGCGGGTCTCCAGGAGCGGCCCGAACGCGCCGAGCAGCGCCCACAGCTCGTCGTCGCTGATCCGCTCGTCGGCGGCCACGAACGCACAGGCCAGGTTGAACGCCTCCAGCGCGGCGTCGTGGCGCCACCGGGCCCCGTCGACCCGCGGCGTGCCGGCGCTGCCGAGCCCGGCGCTGACCTCGGCCAGGGCGTCGCCGACGGCCTCCACGAAGCGGCGCGTCGACGTGACGAGGGCGTCGTTCACTGGGTCCTCCGGGGGCGCACCCCGCCAGCCTGCCACCCCGCGGACGCCGTGCGGGCCAGCGACTGGTCGCCGGGATCGGGCTTCGGGACCGCACCCGCCGCCTCCTACACTCGGCCCCATGCCCGCGGAGCACATCGCCGACCTGGGCGCGCGCGCCAAGGCCTCCAGCCGGGTCCTCGCCGCCGCCTCCACCGAGACCAAGGACGCCGCCCTCCTGGCGGCGGCCGACCTCCTCCTCGACCGGGAGGCCGAGATCCTGGAGGCCAACGCCGCCGACGTGGCCGCGGCCGAGGAGGCGGGCCAGAGCCCCACGGTGATCGACCGGCTCCGCCTGTCCACGGCCCGCCTGGAGTCGATGGTCGCCGGCCTGCGCAGCGTCGCCGCCCTGCCCGACCCGGTCGGGGAGGTGGCCGACGGCTGGACCCGGCCCAACGGGCTGCTGGTCCAGCGGGTCCGGGTGCCCCTCGGCGTCGTGGCGATCATCTACGAGAACCGCCCGAACGTCACCAGCGACGCCTTCGGCCTGTGCCTCAAGTCCGGCAACGCCGCGTTCCTGCGCGGCTCGTCGGGGGCGATCCGCTCGAACATCGCGATCGCCGGCGCCCTGCGGGAGGGCCTGGCCAAGGCCGGGCTCCCCGAGGACTCGCTCGTCCTCGTCGAGGACACGAGCTACGAGGCGGCCGTGGAGTTCATGCGGCTCCGCCAGCACATCGACGTCCTCATCCCCCGGGGCGGCCCGTCGCTCATCCGCTCGATCCTCGACAACGCCACCGTCCCCTACGTGATCGACGGCGACGGCAACTGCCACGTGTACGTGGACGCGTCGGCCGACCTCGAGCAGGCGGCGTCGATCGTGGTGAACGCCAAGACCCAGCGCCCGTCGGTGTGCAACGCGGCCGAGACGCTGCTCGTGCACCGCAACGTGGCCGCCACCTTCCTCACGGCGGTCGCCGACCAGCTCGAGGGCGTGGAGATCGTCGGCGACGCCGCCACCGTTGAGATCCTCGGGGACCGGGTCGCCGCCGAGGCCACCGACGAGGACTACGCCACCGAGTTCCTCGGCCTGAAGCTGGCCGTGCGGGTCGTCGACACGCTCGACGCCGCCATCGCCCACATCACCCGCTACGGCAGCGGCCACAGCGAGGCCATCATCACCACCGACCTGCGGGCGGCCAGCCGCTTCACGCAGGAGGTCGACGCCGCCGCGGTCCTCGTCAACGCCTCCACCCGCTTCGTGGACGGCGAGGAGCTCGGCTTCGGCGCCGAGATCGGCATCTCCACGCAGAAGCTGCACGCTCGCGGCCCGATGGGGCTGCGGGAGCTCACCACCTTGAAGTTCGTCATCCAGGGCAGCGGCCAGACCCGGGGCTGACCCTCCCGAACCCGCGCCGGCGCCACACGGCCGGTATGGATTGACCCAGCGGTCAAGTCCGGCCCTAGGCTGCAGGGATGGCCGATTCCCCGTATCGCTTCGAGTCCGTGGCCGCGGTGCGCGACTCGCTCCGCAAGGTCGATTACCTCTCCGACGACGGCATCGCGGGGATCGTCTACCTGGCCGACCGGCTGGGCAAGCCGGTCCTCGTCGAGGGTCCCGCCGGCACCGGCAAGACCCAGCTGGCCAAGTCGGTGGCCGAGATGTCCGGCGCCCGGCTGATCCGGCTCCAGTGCTACGAGGGCCTCGACGAGTCCAAGGCGCTGTTCGAGTGGAACTACAAGAAGCAGCTGCTGCGCATCCAGGCCGAGCGGGCTGACGGCAAGACCTGGGAGTCGGTCGAGGACGACATCTTCTCCGAGGACTTCCTGCTCACCCGACCGCTCCTCGAGGCCATCTCCGCGGAGGAGCCAGTGGTGCTCCTCATCGACGAGGTGGACCGGGTGGAGGTGGAGACCGAGGCGCTGCTCCTCGAGATCCTCTCCGACTACCAGGTGTCGATCCCCGAGCTCGGCACGATCGAGGCCAAGCAGATCCCGCTCGTGTTCCTCACCTCGAACAACACCCGGGAGCTGTCCGAGGCCCTGAAGCGCCGCTGCCTGTTCCTCCACGTCGACTACCCCGAGCTCGACCGCGAGCGGGAGATCGTCCTCACGAAGGTGCCGGACATCACCGAGTCGCTCGCCGACCAGGTGGCCCGCATCGTGCGCTCGATCCGTCAGCTCGAGCTGAAGAAGAGCCCGTCCGTGTCCGAGACCCTGGACTGGGCCCGCACCCTCGTGCTCCTCGGCATCGAGTCCGTGGACGTCGAGACGGCCAAGAGCACGATCAACATCCTGCTCAAGTACCAGAGCGACATCGCCAAGGCGGTGCGCGAGCTCGACCAGGAGAACGGCACGATCACCAAGGCCGCGGCCGGCGCGTAGCACCGTGTCCGACGCGCTCGCCCCCGAGGCCGCCGCCGGCCAGGCCATCACGGAGCTGCTGTCCGGGTTCATCCAGGAGCTCCGCCAGGCCGGGCTGCCGGTGAGCCTCACCGAGAACCTCGACGCGATGGAGGCGGTCAAGCACATCCCGCTCGAGGACCGGGAGGCGTTCAAGTACGCGCTGGCCGCCACGCTGGTGAAGAACAACGCGCACTGGCGGGCCTTCGAGACCGTCTTCGAGGTGTACTTCTCGCTGCGGGGCACCCGGTACCGGATCGCCGACGTCGACGAGGACGAGCTGGCCCAGCTCCTCGAGCAGCTCGAGCAGCAGGAGCAGGACGGCGACGCGCCCCGCACCGGCAGCGGGGCGGGCGAGAACCTCACGCCCGAGGAGATCGCCGAGATGCTCTTCCGGGCGCTCCAGCGGGGCGACGACGCGCTCATGCGGGCCGTGGCCCGCCAAGCCGTGCGTCGCTTCGCCGGCATGGAGCCCGGCCGACCCGTGGGCGGCACCTACTACCTGTACCGGACGCTGCGGAACCTCGACCTCGACGGGGTGCTCGACAAGCTGATGGAGCAGGCCCGGCA
>DATGRC010000058.1:0-25301 GCA_035303865.1 Acidimicrobiales bacterium | reverse complement strand
CGCCGCGATCCCGGCTGCGCCGGCCCCCTCGACGACCACCTTCTCGATCTCGAGGAGCAGGTTCATCGCCGCCTCGACGGACTCCTCGCCGACGGTGACGAGCTCGTCGACGTGCTCAGCGACGAGCCGGCGGGTGAGCACCCCGGCCTCGGGGACGGCGATGCCCTCGGCGATCGTGGGCCCGTCGATCACCGGCGGCTCGCCGGCGGTGGCCGCGAGCATGCTCGGCCACCGCTCGCTCTGGACGCCGACCACCCGCAGGTCGGGGCGCAGCGTCTTGGCCGCCACCGCCATCCCCGCGATGAGGCCACCGCCGCCCACCGGCACCACCAGCGCGTCGAGGTCGGGGTGGTCCTCGAGCAGCTCCAGCGCCACCGTGCCCTGCCCGGCGACGATCGCCGGGTCGTCGTAGGGGTGCACGAACACCCGTCGCTCCTCGGCGGCGATGCGGTCCGCCTCGGCCTTCGCCTCGGCGAGGTCGTCCCCGGCCAGCACCACCCGCGCGCCGAGCACCTCGGTGCGATGCCGCTTCACGAACGGCGTGGCCGCCGGCATCACGATCGTGGCGTTGATCCCGAGCCGGGTGGCGTGGCGGGCCACCGCCTGCGCGTGGTTCCCGGCCGACACGGCGATCACGCCCTGCGCCCGCTCCTCGTCGCTGAGCAGGAGCAGCTTGTTGAGCGCCCCCCGCTCCTTGAACGCGGCGATGAACTGCAGGTTCTCGAACTTCACGACGACGTCGACGCCGAGCACCTCCGACAGGGTGCGGGACCGGGCGCTGGGGGTGCGCTCCACGGCGCCGGCGATGCGCTCGGCGGCGGCGCGCACGTCGTCGAGGGTGACCGTGGCTCGGGACAGGTCGTCGCTCACCGGCGCAGGTTCCCACAGGCTCGTCGTCGCCGCAGCCCCCCAGCCCCCACGGCGGGAGCGGCGCCGGGGCCGTGGCGCGGGTGCCACGATGGGCGGGTGCCCCCGCTCGAGCCGCTCCCGCCGGTCACCGTCGACGCGATCGAGCTGGTCACCGTCTCCCTCCCGCTGGCCACGCCGCTGACCTCGGCCGCCGCCATCCGCCGTGCGCGCCCGGTGCTGCTCGTCCACGTCGTGGCCCGAGAGGCGGAGGGGTGGGCGGAGTGCGTGGCCGAGGCCACCCCCACCTACCACCCGGAGACGGTGGCCACCGCGACGTCGGTGCTGCGGGACCACCTCGTGCCGCTGGCCTGGTCCGCCCCGACCGGCGACGGGCTCGCCCTCCACGAGGCGCTCGGCGTGGTCCGGGGCCACCCGATGGCCAAGGCGGCGCTGGAACTGGCCGTCCTCGACGCGCAGCTGCGGGCGGCGGGGCGGTCCCTGGCCGGCTGGCTCGGCGCCACGGAGTCGGCGGTGCCGGCCGGCGCCGCGCTCGGCCTGCACGCCGACCACGAGGCCCTGCTCGCCGAGGCCGACGCCGCGCTGGCCACCGGCGCCGCCCGCCTCCGCGTGAAGGTCGCCCCTGGCCGGGCCGCCGCCCCGCTGCGGGCCCTGCGGGACCACGTGGGCGACGACGTGGCCCTCCAGGCCGATGCCAACGGCTCGTTCCGGGCCGACGACCCCGACCACCTCGCCGAGCTGGACGCCCTCGATGAGCTCGGCCTGGCCTGCCTCGAGCAGCCCCTCGCCCCCGAGGACCTGACCGGCGCCGCTCGCCTGGCTCGCCGGCTGGCCACCCCGATCTGCCTCGACGAGCCGATCACCTCGCTCGGCGCCCTCGAGGCGGCGGTGGCCCTCGGGGCCTGCGGGGTGCTCTGCCTCAAGCCCGGCCGGGTCGGCGGCTGGGTCGCCGCCCACGCCGTGCACGCCCGCTGCGCCGAGCTCGGCCTGCCCGTGTGGGTGGGCGGGATGCTCGAGACCGCCCTCGGCCGGGCGGCCAACCTCGCCGTCGCCGCCCTCCCCGGCATGGCCCTGCCGCCGGACCTCGACCCCCGGGGCCGCTTCGACCCCGACCTGGCGGACCCGCGCCTCCCCGGCCCCGACGGGCTCGTCGCCGTGCCCACCGGGCCCGGGGTGGGGGCCGTCCCGGCCCCAGCCGCCCTCGCCGCCGCCACCGTCACGCCCTGCCCTCGGCCCTGACCGGGGCCCTGCGCCCGCCCTGGTCGGTCGCCGCCGGGGCCGCCGATAGCCTGGCTGCCATGACGGTGACGACGCGCGGCCACGGGGTCCTGAAGGCCAACGACCCGTGCTGGTGCGGCAGCGGCAAGAAGTTCAAGCGCTGCCACAAGGCCGCCACCGACCGCGTCCGTCCGGGCCGCATCAGCCCGATGCGCGAGGTCCCGGCGCACATCCCCCGCCCTCCGTACGCCGAGTCCGGTCGTCCGCAGCGCATCCCCGAGAGCGGCATCCAGACTCCGGAGGTCATCGAGCGGATGCGCCGGGCCGGCAAGGCCGCGGCCGAGGTGCTCGCCATCACCGGCGCCGCCATCCGCCCCGGCATCACCACCGACGAGCTCGACGAGATCTGCCACCAGGCCTGCATCGAGCGGGGCGGGTACCCGAGCCCGCTGAACTACAGCGGCTTCCCCAAGTCGCTGTGCACCTCGGTCAACGAGGTCATCTGCCACGGCATCCCCGACGACCGGCCGCTCGTCGACGGCGACATCGTGAACCTCGACGTCACGATCTACCTCGACGGGGTGCACGGCGACACGAACGCCACGTTCCTCGTCGGCGAGGTGGACCCCGAGAGCCGCCGCCTCGTCAAGGTCACCCAGGAGTGCCTCGACCGGGCCATCGCCGAGGTCCGCCCCGGGCGCCCGTTCAACGTCATCGGGAAGGCGATCCAGGAGCACGCCGAGGCCAACGGCTTCGGGGTCGTCCGGGCCTTCGTCGGCCACGGGATCGGCACCCAGTTCCACACCGACCTGCACGTGCCGCACTACTACGACCCGACGCTCACCAAGCCGATCGAGGAGGGCATGACCTTCACGATCGAGCCGATGATCACGATGGGGTCCTGGGACCACGAGATCTGGGACGACGACTGGACGGCGGTCACCGCCGATCGTCGCCGCACCGCCCAGTACGAGCACACCCTCGCCGTCACCGCGGCCGGGGTCGAGGTGCTCACCGCGCAGGCCGAGCCGCTCCCGCACCAGCCGTAGGGCTCGGGGCGCGAGCGGGGCCCGCCGACCGCAGCCGACGGGCCCCGGCGCCGCGTCCGCTCGGTGAGCTCAGCCGGTGTAGGTGGGCGCGGCCTGGGTGGGCGCGGCCGCCGGCGGCTCCTCAGCCGGTGCCTCGGTGGTGGGCGGCGCCTCCTGCTCCGGCGCCACGATCGTCACCGTGATCGGGTCGTAGTCGAAGCCCTCCTGCTGCGCCGGCGCCGCGAGCCCGGCGACGGAGGCCGGCAGGAGGTACGTGCAGTGGGCGTGGATCTCGTACTCGCCGGGCGGGAACGGCGTGGGGTTGCCGCCCGCGTCCGGCGGTCCCTCCGTGGGGATCTCGATCGTGACCGACCAGTCGCCGTCGGGCGCCATCTCCGCCACCCAGGCGCCGGGACGGATGCCCCCGGAGTCGCCGGTGACCTGCCCCCCGGGGCACTCGGAGCCGTCCTCGTTGCTGACGACGAACGAGTCACCCGGCTTCAGCCCGGTGGAGGGCTCGGCCTTCATCGTGCCCGAGGTCGGCATCGGCTCCCCGGCCGGGGCGACGAGGCCGGCGAGGCCCATGAGCCCGGCGAGTCCCGACGCCACGAGTGCCCGCGCGATCTGACGTTGCATGTCTGCTCCCTCCCCTGCAGGACCCTTCGTCCTGATCGCGGGAGCGTACCTCGCCCGGCCCGCTCGGGCTCGGGATCAGCGGAGCGCGGCCTGCAGCACCGGCGCCAGGTCCCCGCGCCGCGGCACGGCGACGTCGCCGAGATCGAGGAAGCCGGCCAGCTCGCCCAGGCGCGCCACCAGCGGGGGCAGGTCCCGGTCGGCGTCGAAGGTCGGCTCGGCGTGGGCGGACTGGACTCGCAGCACCCCCGCGGCCCGGTCGGCCTTCAGGTCGAGGCGGGCCACGAGCCGCTCGTCGTTGAGGAACGGCAGCACGTAGTAGCCGTGCACCCGCTTCGCGGCGGGCACGTAGATCTCGATGCGGTAGCGGAACTCGAAGAGCGCCTCCACCCGCGACCGCTCCCACACGAGCGAGTCGAACGGCGACAGGAGGGCTGCTGCCCGAACCCGGCGAGGGAGCCGGGCCTCGGGGTGCAGGTAGGCCGGCTGGCGCCAGCCCTCCACCGCCACCTGCCGCAGCGCTCCGTCGGCCACGAGCTCGGCCAGCAGGCGGCGGGACCGGGGCACGTTCAGCCGGTGGTAGTCGGCCAGGCAGCGTGCGGTGCCCACGCCGTGGCTCCGCGCTGCCCGCAGCAGCAGGGCCTTGTGGGCCTCGTCGGCGCCCGGCGTGGGGGCGCGCAGGACGGCGTCGGGGATGACCCGCTCAGGCAGCACGTAGCGGCGACCGAACGATGTCGCGTCCCGCAGCGCGCTCACCCTTCCCTGCCAGAAGAGGTGCTCGACGGCCTTCTTCGCCGGCGTCCAGTTCCACATCGCACCGGGCCGGGGTGGCGGGCGGCGGATGTCGTCGCCGAGGTGCTCCAGCTCACCGAGCGTCACCGGGCCCCGCTCCCGCACCGCGTCGAGGAGCGCCTCCACCAGCTCGGGCCGGTCGGCGGCCGTCTGGCTGGGCCCGCCCCACGCGTGGTCCTCGGCCATCCGCCACCGCAGCAGCGGGTGGACCTCCACCGGCAGCAGCGACGCCTCGTGGCCCCAGTACTCGAACACCTCGCCGCTGCCCCACAGCCACCGGGCCAGCAGGTCGCGCGGGTAGGGGCCGAGGCGGGCCAGGAACGGCAGCTCGTGCGAGCGGGTGAGCACGTTCACCGAGTCGATCTGCACGAGCCCCACCCGGGCCAGCACGCGACGCAGGTGCCGCCGGTCGACCCGACCCGTGGGGCGCGGGTCGGCGAAGCCCTGGGCGTGGAGGGCGATCCGCCGGGCCTCGGCACGCGACAGCACGTCGGAGGTCAGGGCCATCGTCCTGGCAGGCTAGGTTCACGCTTCGGCATCCCAACGCCGGAGACCTGAGGAGAGCGAGATGCGCGTCGTCGTCGACTTCGATCTGTGCGAGAGCAACGCCTTGTGCATGGCGGCTGCCCCGGAGGTCTTCGAGGTGCGGGACGACGACTACCTCTACGTCCTCCAGGAGGAGCCGCCCGAGGAGCTGCGGGACAAGGTCGAGGAGGCCGCCCGCCGCTGCCCGAAGCAGGCCATCACGATCGAAGGCTGACATCGACGTGGCGGGCCGGACCATCGTCGTTGTCGGCGCCTCGCTCGCCGGGTTCCGGGCCGCGGAGGAGCTGCGAGCCCGGGGCCACGATGGCCCGATCGCCGTCGTCGGCGACGAGCCCCATCGACCCTACGACCGGCCGCCGCTGTCCAAGCAGGTGCTGGCCGGCACCCAGCCGCCCGAGGCGCTGGCGCTCACGCCGGCCGAGGGCAGCGTGGAGGACCTCGGCCTCGACTGGCACCTCGGCACCACCGCCTCCGCCCTCGACCTGGCGGCCCGGGAGGTCGTGCTCGGTGGCGGCGACCGGCTGCCCTTCGACGGGCTCGTCATCGCCACCGGCGCCCGGGCCAAGCAGCTGCCCGGGACGGACCACCTGAGCGGCGTCCACACGCTGCGCACGGTCGACGACTGCCTCAGCCTGCGCAAGGCGCTCGAGGCGGGTCCGGCCCGGGTGGTCGTCGTCGGCGCCGGCTTCATCGGCGCCGAGGTGGCGGCCACCTGCCGGGGGCTCGGCCTCGAGGTGAGCCTCGTCGAGGCGCTGCCGGTGCCGCTGGAGCGGGGCCTCGGCCCGACGATGGGGGCCGTCATGGCCGACCTCCACCGGGACCACGGCGTGGACCTGCGGCTCGGCGTCGGCGTCGTGCGGGTGGAGGGCGGCGACCACGTCGAGGCCGTGCGCCTCACCGACGGCACCGTGCTGGAGACCGACGTGGTGGTGGTGGGCATCGGCGTGACGCCGAACACCGACTGGCTCGAGGGCAGCGGCGTGCCCGTCGACAACGGCGTGGTGTGCGACGCCACCTGCCGGGTCGCGCCCGGGGTGGTGGCCTGCGGCGACGTCGCTCGCTGGCCCAACCGGCGCTTCGACCAGATGATGCGGGTCGAGCACTGGGACAACGCGGTGGAGATGGGCGCCCACGCCGCCCGCACGCTGCTCGCCGACCTCGACGGGCTGAGCGGTGAGCCCTACGCCCCCGTCCCGTGGTTCTGGAGCGACCAGTACGACCGCAAGATCCAGCTGGCCGGGCTGGCCGGCCCGGACGACGAGGTGCAGGTCGTGGCGGGCAGCGTGGACGAGCGGCGCTTCGTCGCCATGTACGGGCGCGGCGGACGGCTGGTCGGGGTGCTCGGCATGAGCATGCCGGCCAAGGTGATGCGCTGGCGGCCCATGGTCGAGCAGGGCACGCCCTACGACGAGGCGCTCGCCGCCGCCCGCGCCGCCTCGTGACCGGCTCCGCGTTCCTCCTGCTCGCCCTCGCCGGGGTGGTCGCGGCCGGCAACTGGTGGGCCGTCGAGGTCGGCAACCGGCCGGTCGAGTACGTGTGCAAGCCGCTGACGATGGTGCTGCTCATCGCCGCCACCCTCGCCCTCGACCCGACCGACGCGACGGCTCGGGGCTGGTTCGTGGCTGCCCTCGTGCTCTGCCTGGCCGGCGACGTGTTCCTCATGCTGCCCCAGGACCGCTTCGTCCCCGGGGTGGCGTCGTTCCTCGTGGGCCACGTCCTGTACGTGGTGGGCATGGTGGTCCTCGGCGTCGACCTGGGCCGCCTCGCGATCGGGGTCGTGGTGGTGCTCGCCGCCGTGGCCGTGCTGGGTCGCACGATCCTGAAGGCGGTGCAGCGCACCGAGCCGGGGCTGGCCGGCCCGGTCGGCGCCTACGTGGCCGTCATCTCGGCGATGGTCGCCACCGCCGTGGGCACCGGGCACGCCACCGCCATCGCCGGCGCCGCCAGCTTCTACGGGAGCGACGCGCTCATCGCGTGGACCGGCTTCATCCGCGAGGTCCCGCACCAGCGGATCATCATCATGGTGACCTACCACCTCGGTCAGCTGGGCCTCGTCCTCAGCCTCCTCTGAGGCGCTGAGCGCCGTCGGCGCTGCGGGCGGGCCGTCAGGCGGGGTCGGACCGCTGGGTGACGCTCTGCTTGCGCCGCCGCCACTCGACGATCTGCCAGCCCGCCTCGAGCACGCCGATGGCGATGGCGGCGATGCCGATCGCGGCGAACACCACGATCACCGGGGGGATCCGCAGCTCGAAGAAGTCCCGGGTGAACGGGATCGACATCGCCGCCACGAAGGCCAGGCCCAGCGCCGTGAGCATCGCCACCCGCGCCTTGGTGAGCGGCCGGGCGAGGATCATGAGCACCCACGCGGCCACGAGGAACAGCACGATCACCGCGGTGGTCCGCTCGCCGGTGAGGCTGATCCCCGGCTCGGTGCGGGCCAGGTAGTAGCCGCTGAACGTGGCCACCGCGGCCACGATCCCTGCGGGGACGGCGAAGCGGACCACCCGTCCGACGAACCCCGGGTAGGCCCGGCGCTCGTTCGGGGCCAGGGCGAGGAAGAAGCCGGGGATGCCGATCGTGAGGCTGGAGATGATCGTCAGGTGGCGGGGGTAGAAGGGGAACGGCAGCTGGGCCACGCCGATGGCGATCGACAGCAGCAGCGCGTAGACGGACTTCGTCACGAACAGGTTGGCGACCCGCTCGATGTTGGCGATCACCCGCCGGCCCTCGCCCACCACCGCGGGCAGGGAGGCGAACGAGTCGTCGAGGAGCACGAGCTGCGCCACTGACCGCGTCGCCCCCGACCCGGAGCCCATCGACACGCCGATGTCGGCGTCCTTGAGGGCCAGCACGTCGTTGACGCCGTCGCCGGTCATCGCCACGACGTGGCCCCGAGACTGCAGCGCCCCGACCATGGCCCGCTTCTGGTGGGGCTGCACCCGGCCGAACACCGAGCGCTCCTCGAGCAGCTGGGCCAGCTCGCCCTGGTCCTCAGGCAGCTCCCGGGCGTCGATCGGGGCGTCGGCCCCCTCCACGCCGACCTGGTCGGCGATGTTGGCCACCGTCACCGGGTGGTCGCCGGAGATGACCTTCACGTCGACGCCCTGGCGCTTGAACCACGCGATCGTGTCGGGCGCCTCCGGGCGGACCTGCTCCTCGAGGCAGCACAGCGCTGCCGCCCGGCGGCCGTCGGGCAGCGCCTCGCCCTCGAGCGGCGCCGCCGTGCGGGCGATCAGCAGCACCCGCGAGCCGGCCGCGGCCAGCTCCTCGGCTCGGGCCCGCACCGGGTCGCCCTCGGGGAGCAGCACGTCGGGGGCGCCGAGCACCCAGGTCCCGGCGCCGTCGAAGCTGGCGGCGCTCCACTTGCGGGCTGACGAGAACGGCACGGCGGCGGTGGCCGGCCACGGGGTGCCGGCGCCCAGCTCGCCGAGCGCGGCGAGGCTGGCGTTGGGGCGGGGCTCGGCGGCTACGAGCGAGGCGATCCCGGCCCGGACGTCGGCTTCGGTCAGCAGGTCGTCGACGAGGTGCAGGGCTCCGGCGCTCAGCCCGCCGGCGGTGAGGGTGCCGGTCTTGTCGACGCAGACGACGTCGACCCGGGCCAGCACTTCGACGGCGGCCAGCTCCTGCACGAGGGCCTGGCGGCGGCCCAGGCGGATCACCCCGACGGCGAAGGCCATGCTGGTCAAGAGGACCAGGCCCTCGGGGATGCTCGCGGCGATGCCGGCCACCGAGCCGCTGACCGCGTCGACGAAGCTGGCGTTGCTGTTGAGCTGCGAGGCGACGAGCAGGCCGGCGGTCGGGATGAGCACCCAGGTGAGGACCCGCAGGATCCGGTCGGTGCCCTCCCGCAGCTCGGAGCGGGCCAGCACGAACTGCTTGGCCTCGGCGGCGAGGCGGGCGGCGTAGGCGTCGTCGCCCACCGCCGTGGCCTGGTAGCGGCCGCTCCCGGCCACGACGAACGAGCCGGACAGCACCCGATCGCCCGGCGCCTTGTGGATCGGGTCGGCCTCGCCGGTCAGGAGGGACTCGTCGACCTCGAGGTTGTCCGACGCGACGACCACGCCGTCGACGACGATCTGGTCGCCGGCGTGGGCCTCGACGAGGTCGTCCCGGACCACGTCGGTCACCGCCACCTCGCGGGGCGCGCCGTCGCGCACGACGGTCGCCCGCGGCGCCGCCACCAGCTCGAGGCGGTCGAGCGTGCGCTTGGCCCGCAGCTCCTGGACGATGCCGATGAGCGCGTTCGACACGAGGACGATGCCGAACAGGGCGTCGCGGTAGTCGCCGATGGCGAGCACGACGACGAGCAGCGTGCCGAGGATCGCGTTGAAGCGGGTGAGGACGTTGGCCCGGACGATCCCGGCGACGGTGCGCTTCGTGGAGCCGCTGGTGACGTTGACGAGCCCCTGGGCTCGCCGCTCGGCGACCTCCGCCTCGGTGAGGCCGGTGGGCGCGGCCGCCGGCACGACCTCCACCGAGTCGGTCACGTCAGCGGCGCAGGTGCTCGGCGAACCGGGCGGCCTCCCGGGCTCGCAGGGCCACGGAGACCCGCATGCGCTCCAGGTGCTGCTGCAGGGTCTGCTTGGCCTGGGGCACGGGGTGGTCGGCCAGGAACGCCTCGATCCGGGCGGCCAGGTCGGGGTCGCCGACCGGGCGGATCCCGTGGAGCATGCGCACGATGCTGTTCGACGGGAACCGCTCGTTCATCTCGTCCCAGCGGCGCTCGACCAGGTCCCACGCCTTGGCCCCGTGGTCCCGGTTGGCGAGGCAGGCCCCGATGAGGAACGGCGCGTTCTGGGTCCGCACCTCCGGGGTCATCGCCAGCTCGAGGACCCGGTCCATGTGGCCGGGCTCGCGCACGTCGGCCAGCGCGTAGAGGTACCGCTGCTCCTCTTGGGGGGTCTTGCCCTCCCGGAACCCGGCGATGAGCTCGTCGAGCTCGCGGTCGGTGGCGAGCGCGGCGGTGGCTCGCACGACGGCGGCGGCCACGTTGGCCTCCACCGCCTCGCCCTGGCGGACCCGGGTGAACAGGGCCCGGACGCGGGCCTGCGCGTCCGCGTCGTCGGCCAGGACGGCCAGCGCGCCGATCAGGGCGCCCCGCAGCTCGCGCTCGCGGTCGGACTCGCCCTCGCCGGGCTCCCAGCCCATGCGCTCGAGGGCCGGCGCGACGACGGCCCGGATCCTGGCCCGCAGCGCGTCGCGGGCGTCGCCGTCGACGAGCCGGTCGAGCTGGTCGAGGCCGCCGAGGAGGCGACGCCAGACCGACACGTCGGTCTCGTCGGCCATCCGCTCGGCGAGCGCGAGGAACGCCTCGGCGGGGGTGGACCCGGCCAGCACGGACGCCCACGTGTCGTCGACGAGCTGGTACCGCTCCACCTTCGAGCACACCTCGAGCACCCGCTCGGCCAGCGCCTCCTGCAGGGCGCCCACGTAGCGGACCCGGAAGAACCCGTGGCCCTCCGCGTTGGCGACGACCCAGGTGGCGGGCTGGTCGAGCGCCACCTCGATGGCGTCGCCCTCCAGCAGCCGCACGACCGTGGAGGTGGTGCCGTCCGGATGGCCGACCCGCAGCTGCAGCGGCACCGACCAGCGGGTGCTCGTGTCGGCGTCGGGCAGGTAGCTGAAGCGCTGCTGGCCGATCCGCAGGCTGCGACCGTCGTCGGACGCCTCCACGGTGACGATCGGATGGCCGCCCTGGAAGATCCAGGAGTCCATGATCCGCCGCACGGGCTCGCCGGTGGCCGCCTCGATGGCGTCCCACAGGTCGGTCGTCTCGGTGTTCCCGTAGGGGTGCTCGGCCATGTACCGGCGGATGCCGGCCCGGAAGCGGTCCTCGCCGAGGTACTGCTCGAGCATCCGCACCACGGCGGCGCCCTTCTCGTAGGTGAGGACGTCGAACATCCCCTCGGCGTCGCTCGGCGACACCACCGGGTACTCGATCGGACGGGTCGACTCGAGCGCGTCGGTGTCGAGCGCGGTGGTGCGGGCCAGGCCGAAGCTGACCCAGCGGTCCCACTCGGGGCGGAAGGCGTCGGTGACCTTCAGCTCCATGAACGTGGCGAAGGCCTCGTTGAGCCAGATGCCGTTCCACCACTTCATCGTCACGAGGTCGCCGAACCACATGTGGGCGAGCTCGTGGGCGATGACGTCGACGACGTTCTGGAGCTCGCTCTGGGTGGCCTGATCGGGGTCGGCCAGCAGGAGCGTCTCCCGGAACGTGACGCAGCCCAGGTTCTCCATCGCACCGAACGCGAAGTCCGGGATGGCGACGAGGTCGAGCGAGTCGCCGGGGTAGGGGACGTCGAAGTAGTCGGCCAGGTAGCGCAGCGAGAAGTCCGCCACCTCGGTGCCGAACGCGGTGAGGTGCCCCTTGCCCGGCGGGTGGACGAGGCGCAGCGGCGTGCCGGCCACGTCCACGGGCTCGGTGGCCTCCAGCGGACCGACGATGAACGCCACCAGGTAGGTGGACATCACCATCGTCTCGGCGAAGCGCACCCGGCGCTTGCCGATGCCGAGCGGCTCCTCGGTGGCGATCGCCGCGTTGGAGACGGCGAGGAGGTCCTCGTCGACGTCGAGGGTGATCGCGAACGTCGCCTTCAGGTCGGGCTCGTCCCAGCAGGGGAACGCCCGCCGGGCGTCGGTGGCCTCGAACTGGGTGGTGGCGATGAACCGCTCCTCGCCGGACTCGTCGGTGAAGCGGGAGCGGTAGAAGCCGCGGAGCTTGTCGTTGAGGACGCCTCGGAACCGCAGCGACACGACGGCGGGCCCGGGCGCGACGCCGCGGGGGAGGGTGAGGGTGGCGCGCTCGGTCTCCTCGTCGAGGCTGACGTCGGCGTCGAGCCGCTCGTCGCCGACGGCCACCCACGCCTCGTCGATCTCGAGCTCGATCGCGTTGAGCACCACCGTGGTGGTGGCGTCGTGCACCTCGACGTCGATGTCCACCTCCCCGGCGAAGGTGGCGGCGGTCAGGTCGGGGGTCAGTCGGAGGTCGTATCGCCGGGGGATGACGTTGCGAGGCAGGCGGTACGGGTTCGGTTCGTCAGCCATTGCGGCGCAGGCTACCGGTGCCGGCCGTCGGGGCCGGGACCCTCCTCCGGCTCGGCCGGTGGGTCGACGAGCCGCTGCGCCTCGGCCCCGAGCAGGTCGCCGGCCGCGTCCCGCAGCGCGTCGGCGAGGGTGGCGAGCACGATCGTGCGGGCCAGCGGAGCCAGCTGCGCCAGGGCGCCCTCCACCTCGGGGAGCCGCTCGGCGGGCATGCCGGCGTCGGCGAAGGGTCGCCAGACGTGGCGCTCGAACAGGGCCGCGAACCGGTGCGCCACCTGGTCGAGGGCGGCCCGCAGGTGCTCCTGCTCCTCGAACACCTCCCGCAGCGGCACGCCGAGCGCGACGAGGGCGACGCCCACCTCGAGCAGGTCCGGGTTGCGCAGGAGGACCGTGCCGTCCGGCTCGAGCTCGGCCAGGCCCAGCCGGACCGCCGCGGCCAGGTCCTCCCCGTCGATGCCCTCCGGGAAGCGGGCCAGGATCTCCTCGGGGGTGAGGCGCACGGGCGTGGGGCGGGCGAAGGCCTGGACGGCCCGCTGCTCCAGACCGAGCAGGTCGTCGAGGGTGCGCCCCTCCTCCCAGGTGGCGACGAGCTCCCCGATGGCGGCGAGCGAGTAGCCCCGATCCTGCAGCTCGCCGATCAGCTCGAGTCGGGCCAGGTGGGCGTCGTCGTAGCGGCCGACCCGACCCACCCGACGCGGCTTCGGCAGCAGCCCGCGGGTCTGGTAGAGGCGGATCGTGGAGCTCGGGAGCCCGGAGCGCTGCGCGAGCTCGTCGATCGTCATGCCCTCGGCCACCGGCTGATCTTACGCATCCACTTGTGAAGTCAACACTCTTAGAGTAGACACTCGAATCATGAGGGTGACCGGACGACGACCGGAGCGGTGCTGATGGGCCTCGTCGAGGTCGCCGTGCTCGGCGGCATCGCCGGGGTGGTCCCGCTCGCCCTGCGCGACCGCATCCGGGGCTGGGTGCTGGTGGCCGCGGTCGTCGCCGTCTCCTTCGCCCTGCCCGTGGGGCCCGCCGCCGGGCTGCTCGCCGTCACCTACCCGGTCGCCGCCGCCCTGACCGGGATGCGCCGGCTCCTCGACCTCCGGCCGGGGGACTGGGTGCCGCTCGTGGCGCTCGGCTACGCCGTCGCCGCGGGGGGCGCGCTCGTCTGCTCGCGGATGGGCTGGACGCTCCTCGGCACCCGCGAGCCGATCGTGCTCCTCACCGCCGTCCACTTCTCCTACGCCGGGGTGGGGGCGACGATGCTGGCGGGGAGGGCCCGAGCGGCGGTCCTCACGCCCACCCTGCGGGCGCTGGCCACGGTCGGGCTCGCGCTCGCCATCGGGGCGCCGTCGGTCGTGGCGCTCGGCTTCGCGACCGGCTGGGCGCTGCCCCAGGTCGGCGGGGCCGTGCTCGTCACCGCCGGCGTCTGGGCGGTGGCGCTCGTGCAGCTCGCGACCGCCCGCCGCCCCGGACCTGCGCTCGGCCGGGCGCTCCTCGTCGTCTCGTCGCTGGCCGTGCTGGCGGCGATGCCGCTCGGCGTGGCCTGGGCCGCCGCCCAGCACTGGGGGACCGTCCCGACGCTGTCGGTCCCGGCCCTCGTCCGCACCCACGGGATGCTGAACGGCGTGCTCTTCGTGCCCGGCGGCCTCCTCGGGTGGGGCCGCCTCGTGCCGTCGCCGCCGTCGGGAGCGCCGGCGGCGCGAGAGGCGATGGCCGCGTGAGCCGTCCGCTCGTCGTCGCGGGCCGTCCGTCCGAGGCTCGCCTCGCTCGGGCGCTCGTCGACGCTCAGGCCGCCGAGCTCACCTACGCCGAGGTGGGGGAGACCCTCACCACGAGCGCACGGGTCCGTCGCCGGGCCGTCGACCTCGGCACCGGTGCCGACGCCTTCGACCGAGCGGCCGACGGGCTGCGCCGCTGGGTGTGCCACGCCGGGATCGGCGCTCGCCTCCACCCCGCCCAACCGCCGCTCGAGCTGGGCGCGACGATGGTGGTTCTGCTCCCACTCGGCCCGGCCACGGTGCTCGCCCCCACCCGCATCGTGGCCGTCGTCGACGAGCCCGACCGCTTCGGCTTCGCCTACGGCACCCTGCCCGGCCACCCCGAGATCGGGGAGGAGTCGTTCGTGGTCTCCCGCGCCGCGGCGGACACGGTCCGGGGCGAGGTGGCCGTCGTCGCCCGCCCGGTGCCGATGCTGCGCCCGGTCGCCTCGGTCGTCCGCGTCGCCCAGCGCCGCGCCGTCGGCCGCTACCTCGCCGCGCTGGTTCGTCACGTGCGATCGATGGGGGAGCCGTGACCGCCGGGTGGCGGGGGACGCTGCTCGTGGCCCTCGGCTGGACGATCGTCGGTGGTGCGATCGCGCTCGTCGGGCTGCGCGACGTGGACGACGGCGCGCGCCTCCTCGTCGTCGGCGCCACGGTCACCGGTCCGCTCTTGGCCGTCGGCGCTGCCGTGCTCCTCGCGCGACAGCGCAGGCGAGGCGCTGGAGGGCTCCTCGTCCTCTCCTCGCTCGTCACGCCGACCTACGCCGCGTGGGTCCTCAACCTGGTGCCGCTCGTGGTCGGCGGAGGGCTGGTCCTCGGCACCGCCCGCCCGGGCCAGGGGATCCGCCGCGCCCGCTGAAGGCGGGTGATCCCAGCCATCTCGTCACGATCGCGCTGTCACACCTGAATGGGATGATCGGGACATGTCGTCGGGGGTGCTGGCCGAGGCGATCGAGGGGGTGGAGATCGGGCTGGACCCGACTGCGCTCGTGGCGGTGATGGGGTTGCGGGACCGGTTGGACGCCAAGATCGCGGCGGCGGTCGCCGAGCTCGATGCGGCTGGGCTGTGGAATGACGACGGGTCGGTGTCGATGGCGGCGTGGCTGCGAGCCCATGCGGGGCAGACGAGCCGCCAGGCGAAGCGCCTCACGACCACGGCGGCGAGGCTGCGGGGGCTGCCGGCGGTGCAGGCGGCGTGGGCCGAGGGTCGACTGGCGGGCGGGCACGGTCGGCCACCCGGCGAGCACCCCCCACACCCCGACCGACCGCCACCCGGCGCCCCCAGGGGCGCCGGCCGGCGCGATCTCGGCGAACGGGCCCGCCTGCGTCGTCCCGGCAGCCGTCTCCTAGAGGCGCTGGATGAGCTCGATGCGGTTGCCGAAGGGGTCGACGACGACGTGGGCGCGGCCCATCATCGCCGAGCGCCGCCGGTCCCGCGGGAGGGAGATTGGGGCTGGCGCCTCGAGCGCCGGTACGGTGCCCCGCCTTGGACCGACGGAGCTTCCTGCGACAGGTGGGTCGGGGCGGCGTGGGCGCCGCGCTCGTCGCCGCGCCTGGCTTCCTCGCCGGTGAGGTCCGGGCCACCCGGTCGATCCACCGCGGCCTCGCGCCACGCATCGCCGCGAACGGTGCCCGAGGCAACGCCCGGGTGTGGTGGAGCGCCGAGACCGAGGAGAAGGTGGTCGCGCTCACCTTCGACGACGGGCCCTACGCGGACCTCACGCCTCGGGTCCTCGACGTCCTCGCCCGCCACGACGCGGTGGCCACCTTCTTCGTGATCGGGCAGATGGTCGAGCGGGACCCCGACCTCTTCCGAACGGTGCACGAGGCCGGCCACGAGATCGGGAGCCACACGTACCACCACCGTCGGGCCGAGGAGCAGAGCCGCGACGAGGTGCTCGACACGGTGACCCGAGGGACCGACGTGCTCGGCGAGCTGCTCGGCCACCGGCCGCGCTGGTTCCGCCCGGTCAAGGGGCACGTCACCGGCGCGGTGCTGCGAGCCGCGGCGCGCGTCGGCCACGACGTGGCCATCTGGTCCCTGTCGCGCGGACCGAGGACCCTCGCCGACGGCGATGCGGCCGGCGTCGCTGCACACCTCCGCGCCAAGGTCCACCCCGGTGCGATCGCCCTCCTCCACGACGGCCTCGGTCGCACTCCGCTCGACCGCTTCGGTCCGGACGCGCAGCTGCGCACCCGCCGCCAGGCCGAGCTCGAGGCGCTGCCGGAGGTGCTCGAGGCCTGGGCGGCCGACGGGTACCGCTTCGTGACCCTGAGCGAGCTCGTCGACCGCTACGACGGGCTCGCTCCCGAGGACGGCGCGCCGGCACCCGGGGAGCTCCCCGTCGACGACGACCTCGTCGACGCCGTCGACGCGAGCATCGACCCGGACGACCTCACCGACCCCGAGGTCGTCCCCGCCGTCGACCGCGACTGACCCGCCCGCGCCGCCGGTCCCACCGACGAGAGGGGCCCGCTCGCCGCCGCGGACCAGGCCGCACCGGCCGCGTCGTCGGATCGGTCGGATGGGCGCGGTGGCTCAGCGCTCGATCGGCGGGAGGGTGCGGCGGACGTAGTCGTCGAAGTGGGGGATGGCGAGCTCGACCCAGCCGTACCGGGGGGCGTACACGAGGCCCTCGGTGATCAGCCGGTCGCGGAACGCGGCGACCGCGGAGGTCGTCTTGCCGGCAGCCGCGGCCACCTCGCCCGACCGGTGGGGCCCGGGGCCGA
Source organism: Acidimicrobiales bacterium (assembly GCA_035303865.1). Taxonomy (GTDB): domain Bacteria; phylum Actinomycetota; class Acidimicrobiia; order Acidimicrobiales; family VFJN01; genus VFJN01. The sequence goes on along the minus strand of DATGRC010000058.1, from coordinate 8,692 downwards.
GCGAGGCCAGGGCCCGGACGTAGTCGACCTCGCTCTCGGGGATGCGGGCGATCCGGGCGGCGAAGAACGAGGCGTCGAGCGCGAGGCGGGCGGCCGGCTCGGCGCGTGCGACGTCGGCGGCCGAGATCGGCTCGTCGCGCGCCACGTTCCAGGTGTGGAAGGCCCACACCTGCACGAAGAAGGGGTAGCCGTCGGAGCGGTCGGCGATCGCGTCGAGCGCCTCGGGCGCCCACGCCACGCCCAGCTCCTCAGCGGGCTCGGCCACGGCCGCGGCCACCTGGTCGGGGGTGAGGGGGCCGAGCGGGCCGACCGTGAACATCCGCTCGGCGTAGGTCGCGGCCTTGGCCACGATCCCGACGAGGTTCGGCAGGCCGGCCAGCACGCACCACAGGGGCAGCCCGTCCTGGCCGCAGCGGTGCACGCCGGCGACGAGGCGGCGCAGGTCCTGGCGCTCCACGAGCTGCGCCTCGTCGAGGGCGATGGCGATGCCGAGGTCGTGGTCGGCGCAGGCGTGGGCCAGGTCGACGACCACGTCGCCGAGCGCGTCGCGGTCGGGGGCGGCCGCCTCGCTGCGGGCCAGCCGCACGCCGCTGCCGGCGACGGTGACGGCGACCGACTCGATCGACCGCAGCGCCCGCTGCACCCGCGGGCCGGACCCGAGGTCCTCGGTGATCCGGCGGGCCTGGCGCAGGAACGAGACGATGGCGTCGTCGCCGCCCACCGCCTCGAGGCGGATGACGCGGTACCCGTGCCGCTCGGCCAGGGCGGCCAGCTTGCCGAGGAGGACGGTCTTGCCGACCCCCCGCAGCCCGGTGAGCATGAGGTGCTGGCTGGTCCGGCCCGACCGGAGGCGCTGCACGCTCACGGTGGCGTCCGCGATCAGGTCGTCCCGTCCCACGAGCGCCGGAGGCGGGGTCCCGGCCCCCGGGGCGTAGGGGTTGGCCACGGGGTCGTACCGTTCTCCCGACATGCCGGGAGATTAGCAGGATCTGAAAAACTGACGGCAGATCCGGAGAGGTTCGGTCGGTCTCGGGACGGGGGCTCGGATCTGACCGTCCCGGGCGCGTAGCGTGGTCGCCCGTGACCTCCGCCTGGGACCACCCGACCTACGACGTCGTGGGGATCGGCAACGCGCTCGTCGACGTGCTGACCCACGAGAGCGAGGACTTCATCGACCGCCACGGCCTCGTGAAGGGGTCGATGACCCTCGTCGACACCGAGCGGGCCGAGGAGCTCTACGCCGCCATGGGCGCGGGGATCGAGATGTCCGGCGGCTCGGCGGCCAACACGATCTCGGGCATCGCCTCCTTCGGGGGCAGGGCGGCGTACATCGGCCGGGTCCACGACGACCAGCTCGGCGCCGTGTTCGCCCACGACCTGCGGGCCACCGGCGTGGACTTCCGGGCCAAGCCGGCCACCGAGGGGCCGCCCACCGGCCGCTGCCTCATCGTCGTCACCCCCGACGCCCAGCGGACGATGAACACCTACCTCGGGTCCTCCGAGTACTTCGGGCCCGAGCACGTCGATGCCGACCTCATCGCCGACGCCCAGGTCACCTTCCTCGAGGGCTACCTCTTCGACCGGCCCGAGGCGAAGGAGGCGTACTGGAAGGCGAGCCGCGTCGCGCACGAGGCCGGCCGGCGCGTGGCGCTCACGCTGTCGGACACCTTCTGCGTCGAGCGCCACCGGGGGGAGTGGCGCGAGCTGGTGCGCGAGCAGGTCGACATCCTCTTCGCCAACGAGCACGAGGCCCTGTCGCTCTACGAGGTCGACACGTTCGAGGAGGCGCTGGCCGCCGCCCGCGACGACGTGGAGATCGCGATCATCACCCGCGGCCCGGCCGGATCCGTCGTCGCCCGGGGCGACGAGGTGGCGGCGATCGACGCCCACCCGGTCGAGGTGGTCGACACCACCGGCGCCGGCGACCTCTACGCCGCCGGCTTCCTCTACGGCTTCACCCAGGGCCGGTCGATGGCCGAGTGCGGCCAGCTCGGCTCGATCGCCGCCTCGGCGGTCCTCGGCCACACCGGCGCCCGGCCCGGCGTCAGCCTGGGCCAGCTCGTGCGCCCGATGGGCTACTGACCGAGGCGATCCGACCGGCGGGCGCCGGTCCCGGCGAGGGGCCATGATCGTGCGATGACCGAGTCCGCCAACGCGCCCACCGACCCCTGGTCCCGCTCCGCGGCGGCGGCCGACGCCCTCGCGGCGCGCACCGGCGTCGAGTCCCACGACGTCCTCGTCGTGCTCGGCTCGGGCTGGACGCCTGCCGCCGAGCGCTTCGGCGAGGTGGTGGCCGAGCTGCCGATGGCCGAGCTCCCGGGCTTCCCGCCGGTGGGGGTGGAGGGCCACAAGGGCATGCTCCGATCGATCCTGGCCCCGGGCGGGCGGCGCCTCCTCGTCCTCATGGGCCGGGTGCACGCCTACGAGGGCCACGACCTGGCCACCGTCGTCCACGGCGTGCGCACCGCGGTGCGGGCCGGCTGCGGCACCGTCGTGCTCACCAACGCCGCCGGCGGGCTCCGCGAGGGGATGCGGGTGGGGCAGCCCGTCCTCATCGCCGACCACCTCAACCTCACCGGCCGGTCGCCGCTCACCGGACCGAACGCGCCGCCCGAGCTCGGCTACCCCCGCTTCGTCGACCTCACCGAGGCGTACTCGAGGCGCCTGCGGGCGCTCGCCCGGGAGGTCGACCCCACCCTCGAGGAGGGCGTCTACGCCGGCCTCCCCGGCCCCCAGTACGAGACCCCGGCCGAGATCCGGATGCTGCAGACGCTCGGCGCGCACCTCGTGGGCATGTCCACCGTCCACGAGACGATCGCCGCTCGCCACGCCGGCGCCGAGGTCCTCGGGCTCTCGCTCGTCACCAACCTGGCCGCCGGCCTGGGCGGCGCCACCCTCGACCACCAGGAGGTGATCGAGGCCGGGCAGGCGGCGGCCGAGGCGATGGGCGACCTCCTCGCCCAGGTGGTGGGTCGGCTGTGAGCGCCGCCGAGCTGCGGGCCGCCGCCCAGGCGTGGCGGGACGAGGACCCCGACCCGGTCACCCGCGCCGAGGTCGACGCGCTCCTCGCCGCCGGCGACGACGCGGGCCTCGCCGAGCGGTTCGGCGCCCGCCTCCAGTTCGGCACCGCCGGGCTTCGGGGCGCGCTCGGCGCTGGGCCGAACCGCATGAACCGCGCCCTCGTGCGCCGCGCCACCGCCGGGGTGGCGTCGTGGCTCCACGCACAGGGCCTCCGCGGGCCGGTCGTCGTGGGGCGCGACGCCCGCCACGGGAGCGAGGCCTTCGCCGAGGACACCGCCGCCGTGCTCTCCGGTGCCGGGTTCGACGTGCTCGTGATGCCCGGGCCCGTGCCCACCCCGGTCACCGCGTTCGCCGTGCTGCACCACCGGGCGGTGGCCGGGATCATGATCACGGCCAGCCACAACCCGCCCCAGGACAACGGCTACAAGCTCTACCTGGGCGACGGGGCCCAGATCGTCTCCCCGGTCGACGCCGAGATCTCCGCCCACATCGACGCCGTCGGCTCCCTGGCCGAGGTGCCGCTCAGCACCGAGCGGGTGCGGGCCCTCGACGGAGCGATCATCGACGCCTACCTCGACCGGGTCTCCACGCTTGTCCAGCCGTGGGGGGCGCGGGAGGTCCGCGCCGTCTACACGGCGATGCACGGCGTGGGGGCCGAGGTGGTGCGCCTGGCCTTCGAGCGGGTCGGGTTCCCGCCCCCGCACGAGGTGGCCGAGCAGGTCGAGCCCGACCCGGACTTCCCGACCGTCGCCTTCCCCAACCCGGAGGAGCCGGGGGCCATGGACCTGGCGCTGGCTGCCGCCGCCCGGGTGGGCGCGGACCTCGTCCTGGCCAACGACCCCGACGCCGACCGGCTGGCCGTCGCCGTGCCCGACCCGGCGGCTGAGGGCGGCTGGCGGCCGCTGACCGGCGACGAGCTCGGCGCGCTCATCGCCGACCACCTCCTGCGCCGCGGCGCCCACCAGCCCGACGACGCGCTCGTCACCACCGTGGTGTCGTCCCGGCTCCTGTCCCGGCTGGCCGAGGCGGCCGGCGTCGCCTACTTCGAGTCGCTCACCGGCTTCAAGTGGGTGGTGCGGGCCCCGACGCCGGGGCACCGCTTCCTCTTCGGCTACGAGGAGGCGCTCGGCTACTGCGTCGGCGACGTCGTGCGGGACAAGGACGGCATCTCCGCCGCGCTCGTCGTCACCGAGCTGGCCGCCGAGCTGCGGGCCGAGGGGTCCTCGCTCACCGAGCGGCTCGACGACATCTTCCGCGCCCACGGCGCCCACGTCACCCGGCAGCAGTCCATCCGCGTCGCCGGCGCCGACTGGCTCGACCGGGTCACGGCGGCCATGGCCGCCCTGCGCGCCGACCCGCCGACCGAGGTGGCCGGCCGGGCCGTGCGATCGGTCGAGGACCTCCTGCCCGGCGGGCGCTTCGCCCCCTCCGACGTGCTGATCTACACCCTCGACGGCGCCCGCCTGGTCGTGCGCCCCAGCGGCACCGAGCCCAAGTGCAAGTGCTACGCCGAGGCGGTGGTCCCCGTGGGCGACGACGGCGACGTCGCCGCCGCCCGCCGTCGCGCCCGTGACGTCGTCGAGGAGGTCCTCGCCGGCGCCCGCACCCTGCTCGAGGCCCGCGGCCTGTGACCTAGTGGGGGTCGCGGGGCGGCAGGCCGAGCTGGGCCGCCGACTCGTGGAACATGCGGGCCACCTCGGCCCGGATCTGCGGGCGGTCGGCCAGCGGCGCCGAGAACGGGATCCGCACCTCGTCGGTGGCGCCGCTCGTGGTGGTGACCGTGAAGGTGATCGCCTCGAGGTCGAGGCCGGTCATCGTGGCCGACGCCACGTCGGGGCGGCCGCCCACGCCTCGGCAGATCACGACGTTGTCCGCCGCGTGGTCGCCGTTCATGTGCGCGGTGACCGCCGCGACGACCTCGTCGGTGAGCCAGGTGCCGTCAGCCACCGAGCTGCTCGAACAGGACGGTGTTGCACCGGTAGCTCTCGAGCACCTCGGCGGTGAAGCGCTCGCGCTCCTCGGCGCCCCAGGGGAGGGCGTCGAGCCGGGCCCGGAAGGCGTCCTTCCAGGCCTTGGCGCTGGGGATGCCCGGGAAGTCGTAGAAGGCGGTGCCGGAGGTGGCGTCGATGCCGTAGGTCTCCTCGAGCCGGCGCCGGATGAACAGGCCGCCGGAGAGGTCCCCGAGGTAGCGGGTGTAGGCGTGGGCCAGCCAGCCGCCCGGCCAGGTGGCGCTGACCTGGCGGATGCGCTCGCAGTACTCGCCGGTGATCGGCACCAGCTGCGCCTCAGGGCGGTCCTGCCACCCGTCGCCGAGCAGGGCCACGAGGTCGCGCTCGAGCGCGGCGAGCCGCCAGAGGTGCTCGTCGAGGAACCCGGCGATCTCGGCGTCCTCGGCCAGCCGGTCGATCGGCTCCTCGAGCGCCTCGTAGATGGCGCGGTGCTGCGCCACGAGGCGGGCGTACCCCTCGATCGGCTGCTCGCCGGCCATGAGGGAGGTCACGAAGGGGGCGGTCTCGGCGTTGCCGTGGGCCTCTTCGGTGGCCCGCCGCACCGCTTCGGAGAGCGGCACGTCGGTGCTCGTCAGCGTGGTCATCTCCTGGTCGTGCCCTTCACGTCGTTGGCTGGACGGCCGCCTGATGGTAGGGATACCTTACATCAGGTCGAAGTAGGGAGACCTTACATCAGACCTTCGGCCACCGACGCAAGTCGGCGTCGGTGCACGACACGTCACGAGGAAGGACATCGGTGCGCGAAACCGTCGTGAGGGGCATCGCAGCCCTGGTGCTCGCCATCGGGGTGCTCGCCGCGCCGCTGTCGCCCGCCGCCGCGCAGGGGGCCCCGCCGGTCACCCTCTCCGCCGACGGGCGCACCGCCACCGCCGGGCCGATGACGCTGACCGTGTCGCAGGCGGCCGACGTCCAGCCCGGCCAGACCGTCACCGTGTCCGGCAGCGGCTTCGACCCCGAGAAGGGCGTCTACGTGGCCCTGTGCGTGGTGCCGCCCACGAACCTGCCGCCCTCGCCCTGCGGCGGCGGCCAGGACCGCGCCGGCACCGGGGGCTACTCGGAGTGGGTGTCGTCGAACCCGCCCTCGTACGCCCGCGGCCTCACCGTCCCCTACGGCCTCGGCGGCACCTTCACGGTGACCCTCACCCTCGCCCCGAACATGCCGGGCGGGCTCGACTGCTACAGCGTCCGCTGCGCCATCTACACCCGGGCCGACCACACCCGCAGCCAGGACCGCTCCCTCGACGTGGGCATCCCGGTGACCTTCGCAGCCGCGGCGCCCACCACCGCGGCGCCGCCGCCTCCGCCGCCCACCACCGCTGCCCCCGAGCCCACCACGACCCTGCCGCCGGAGACCACCACGACGACGGAGCCGCCCACCACGACGAGCACCACCGAGGCGGCGCCCGACGACGACGTCGACGTCGATGACGCCGACGAGGACCTCGACGTGGCGCTCGCCGCCACCGAGGACGAGGAGGGCGGCGGGGGCTCGGGCGCGCTCCCGGTCGTGCTGGCCGTCGGCGCGCTCGTGGTGATCGGCGCGGTGGCGGCCGTGGTCCTCAGCCGCCGCCAGGCGGGTGCCGCTGGTGAGGGCGCGCCGTGACGGCGCGGCGCGCCCGGGGCCCGGCGCTGGTGGCCCTGCTCGTCGCCGCCCTCGCCGTGCTGGCGGCCTGCGGCACCGGCACCGTCAGCGCGGCCTCCGGTGAGCGCCAGCCCGAGGGCGACGCCGTCGGCGACGCCCCTGCGGTCGAGCCCGAGCTGCCGGTCACGGTCGAGTCGGCCGATGGCCGCACCGTGACCGTCGAGGACATCAGCCGGATCGTGCCCCTCAAGGGCCACATCTCCGAGGTGATCTTCGCCCTCGGCCTCGGCGATCGGGTCGTGGCCCGGGACATCTCCGCCACCCACGCCGAGGTGCAGGACCTCCCGCTCGTCACCCGGGCCCACGACGTGTCGGCCGAGGCGGTGCTCGCCCAGCGGCCCACGCTCGTCCTCGTCGACCCCGACAACGGCCCCTCCGAGGCGATCGAGCAGATCCGCAGCACCGGGGTGCCCGTCGTCGTCGTGGACTACGCCACCTCGGTCGACGAGGTCGACGACCACATCCGCACCATCGCCGAGATCCTCGGCGTCTCCGAGGCCGGCGAGCGGCTCGTCGCCGACACCGAGGCCCGCCTCGACGCGGTCCGGCGCGAGATCCCCGAGGACGCCGGCGACCTCGTCGTGGCCTTCCTCTACCTGCGGGGCTCGGCCGGCGTGTACCTGATCGGCGGGCCGGACTCCGGGCCCGACTCGATGATCGAGGCGGCCGGCGCCCGCAACGCCGGCACCGAGCTCGGCCTCGAGAACCCCTTCACGTCGCTGACCAGCGAGGCGCTCGTGAAGGCCCAGCCGGACGTGATCCTCCTCACCACCACCGGCCTCGAGTCGGTCGGCGGCGTGGACGGGCTCCTCGAGATCCCGGGCATCGCCCAGACGCCCGCCGGCAAGGCCCGCCGGGTGATCACCGTCGAAGACGGCCTGCTGTTCGGCTTCGGGAGCCGCACCCCCGACGCCCTGGCCGACCTGATCGCCGAGCTCTACGAGGTCTGACCGGGTGACCACCGACCCGACGAGCACGCGCCTGCGCCGCCCCGCCGCCGACCGGCCCAGCCCGCCGGTCGCCACGACCCCGACCGCTCCGCCCGCCGAGGGCCGCCGCCGGATCGGTCCGGTCCCGCTGCTCGCCGGGCTGACCGTCGGCCTCGTCGTCGCCTGCATCGTGGCGGCGGGCAGCGGCGCCTACGGCATCCCCCCGGGTGAGGTCGTCGGCGCGATCGCCCGCAAGGTCGGCCTGTCGTCGGCCACCGCCGCCGACGCCCTCGCCGACGAGGTCCTCTGGGAGATCCGCTTCCCCCGGGTGGTGCTCACCGTCCTCATCGGCGCCGCCCTCGGCTGCGCGGGCGCCACGATGCAGGGAGCGTTCGCCAACCCGCTGGCCGAGCCCGGCATCGTCGGCGTGTCCTCCGGCGCCGTGCTCGGCGGGATCGCCCAGATCGTCATCGGCTTCTCGCCCCTCGGCTCGTGGTCGCTCCCGGCCGCCGCCTTCGTCGGGGGCCTCGTCACCGTCGTGGCCCTCTACGCGGCGTCCCGCTCCAACGGCCGGACCGAGATCGTCACCCTCATCCTCACCGGCGTGGCCGTCAACGCGCTCCTCGGCGGCGTCATCGGCCTGCTCACCTACCTCTCCGAGGACGCGGAGCTGCGCAGCCTCACGTTCTGGCAGCTCGGCTCCACGTCGTCGGCCACCTGGCCCCGGGTGGCGGCGGTGGCGCCGTTCGCGCTCGTCGGGATCGTCGTGGCCGTCTGGAGCGCCCGGGGCTTCGACCTCCTCGCCCTCGGCGAGCGCTCGGCCCGCCACCTCGGCCTGCGGGTGGAGCGGTTCCGGTTCCGGATGCTGATCGTCACCGCGGTGCTCACCGCGTCGGCCGTCGCCGTCTCCGGCATCATCCAGTTCGTCGGCCTCGTGATCCCGCACTTCGTGCGGATGCTGGCCGGGCCGGCGCACCGGCTCCTGCTGCCGGCGTCGGCGCTGGCCGGTGCGCTCGTGCTCGTTGTCGCCGACCTCGTGGCCCGCACCGCTATCGCCCCGGCTGAGATCCCCCTCGGCGTGATCACCGCGC
>DATGRC010000057.1:0-19105 GCA_035303865.1 Acidimicrobiales bacterium | reverse complement strand
GTTGCGCTCGACGATCTCGTGGGCCATCCGCCAGATCGCCCGACGGACGTCGTCGGCGTCCATCACCTGGGTGCGGGCAACGAAAACGCCCCCGTACGGGGGCGTCGAGCGTCGTTCTCGTTCAGCCACAGCGGCGTCCTTCCTGCCGTACGGGCCTCACGGGACCCGCTTCACGGTCAGGCGCCGAGCGTAGCACCCCGCTCGTCGACCAGGGACCACACCTCGTGGTCGCCGTCGACGCCGAGCGGCCGGAACCCGGCGGCGCGGGCCACGCCGGCCGACGCCGGGTTGTCGGGGTGGCAGCGGGCCACGACGGCGTCGATGCTCAGCTCGGTGACGGCCCACTCGGCGAGCAGGCCGGCGGCCCGGGTGGCCAGGCCGCGGCCGCGGCGGTGGGCCACGACCCACCACCCGATCTCGGCGGTACGGTGCCGGCGGTCGATGGCGGCCAGGCCGACCTCGCCGACGATGGCGTCGTCGACCACGGCGACGAGGTCGAGGGACAGCCCCCGGGCTCGGCGGTCGGCGTCGCCGCGGATCCAGCGGGCGGCGTACACCACGTCGCGCTGGGGCGGCACGCCGGTCCACCGGGCGATCTCGGGGTCCGCCCAGGCGGCGGCGAGCACGGGGGCGTCGGCCACCGTCCAGGGCCGCAGGTGGAGGTCGCCGTCGCGCAGCGGCGGGTCGGGCAGCGGGAGCGGGAAGGCCAGCGCGCTCACCGCAGGAGGCCCTGGGACCGCAGCAGGGCGCGGAGGTCGTCGAGACCCGTGAAGCGCTCCGCCCGCATGCCCACCGCCCGCGCCCCCTCCACGTTCTCCATCGTGTCATCCACGAAGAGGCAGCGCTCGGGCGGCACCCCGGCGGCGTCGGCCGCGGCCAGGTAGGCGCCGGGCGCCGGCTTGGCCACCCGGATGTCGGCGGAGCCGACGACGGCGTCGAAGCACTCGAGGACGTCGCTGCGGTCGAGGTCGTGGATCAGGCGGGTCGAGGCGTTCGACAGCAGCACGACCGGCACGACCTCCCGCACGGCGTCCACGACGTCGAGGACGTCGAGGTCAATCGACCAGGTGCTGTCCGCCCAGGCGTCGCTGGCCGCGTCGGCGTCGACGCCGTGGCGGGCGGCCAGCTCCTCGCCGATCTCTCGGCACCAGTCCTCGAAGCGGAGGCGGCCGTCGGTGGCCCGGCGCAGCCGCTCCGGGTCGAGCGCCACCTCGACGAAGGTGCCGGGCGGCAGGCCGAGGCGCTCCTCCGCCGCCGGGTAGTACGACTCGTCCCAGTGCCGGATCACGCCGTCGAGGTCGACGATGAAGGCGTCGACCTGCGGCTCGAGCGGCGCCCGGTCGGCGTCGTCGTCGGCGTGGAGCTCGGCCGGCGCGGGCCGCACGTCGCCCCGCACCTCCCGGGCCACGGCGGCGAGGAGGCCGTTCACGAAGCGCCCGGAGCCGTCCGTCCCGAAGCGCGAGGCCAGCTCGACGGCCTCGGCCAGCACCACGCCGGTGGGCACCTGCGGGCGGGCGATCAGCTCGGCGGCGCCCATCCGCAGGGCGGCGCGGTCGAGCGCGGCCATGCGGTGCAGCGGCCAGCCCTGGGCGAACCGCTCGAGCAGCGCGTCGATCTCGGCCCGGTGCGCGTCGACGGCGCGCACGAGCTCCTCGGCGAGGGGCTCGGGCGGGATCGGGAGCTCGGCGAGCACCTCGGCGCCCGTGCGGCCCTTGGTCTCCGCCTCGTAGAGCAGCCCGAGGGCGCGCTCGCGCGCGGCCCGCCGCTCGTCGGCGAGCGACATGCAGCGCTCCCTAGGCCCGGGTGAGGTACTCGCCGGAGCGAGTGTCGACCTTGATGCGGTCGCCCGGGTTCACGAAGAGCGGCACCTGGAGCACCAGACCGGTCTCGAGGGTGGCCGGCTTGCGGGCCCCCGAGACCCGATCGCCCTGCACGCCGGGCTCGGTGTCGGTGACGGTGAGCTCGACCGCGGCGGGGAGCTCGGAGCCCACGATCTCGTCGCCGAACATCTGGAGGACCACGGTGGAGCCGTCGACGATGTAGCTGGCGGCGTCGCCCAGGGCCACCGGGGTGACGGTGAGCTGCTCGTAGGTGGTGCTGTCCATGAAGACGTAGTCCTCGCCGTCGCGGTAGAGGAACTGCATCTCCTTCTTGTCGATCAGCGCCTGCTCGACCTTCTCGTCGGCCCGGAACGTCTTGTCCAGCTGGTTGCCGGTGCGCATGTTCCGCAGCGTGGTGCGCACGAAGGCGCCTCCCTTGCCCGGCTTCACGTGCTGGAAGTCGAGGACCTGGAAGAGCCCCTCGGGCAGGTTGAGGGACATGCCCTTCTTCAGGTCGTTGGTGGAGACGGAAGGCATTCGGCGTGCAACCTCGGGGATCTAGGGCTTGGGGGCGCAGGTCAGGGGGCGAGCGCCCCCTTCGGTGACCACGACCGTGTCCTCGACGCGGACCCCGCCCGTTCCGGGGAGGTAGACGCCCGGCTCGACGGTGACGACCTGGCCGGCGACGAGGTTAGCAGCGGCGGTCGCGTTCACCCCAGGGGCCTCGTGGATGTCGAGGCCCACGCCGTGGCCCGTCCCGTGGACGAACGCGTCGCCCCAGCCGGCGGCCTCGATCACCGTCCGGCACGCGGCGTCGACCCCGGCGAGGGGCGCTCCGGCGGCCACCGCCGCGACGCCGGCGGCCTGGGCCTCGGTGACGACATCCATCATCCGCCGCTGGGTCGCGTCGAGGGCGGCGCGCCCGCCGACGGGGATCGTGCGGGTCATGTCCGAGTGGTAGCCGTCGACCAGGGCGCCGAAGTCGATGACCACGAGGTCGCCTCGCTCGATGCGGCGGGGACCGGGCCGGTGGTGCGGGCGCGAGCCGTTCGGCCCGGACGCGACGATCGTCTCGAAGCTGACGTCGTCGGCGCCGCGAGCGCGCATCTCGCCGTCGAGGGCCGCGGCGAACGCGGCTTCGGTGGGGCCGGTGTCGAGCTGGGGCAGGACGGCCTCGAGCGCGGCGTCGGCGATGCGAGCGGCGGCCTCGATGCGGGCCACCTCGCCGTCGTCCTTGACCTGCCGCAGGTCCTCGACGAGGCCCTCGGTGGGGACGAGCTCCCCGTCGACCAGGTCGGCGAGGCGTCGCTGCTCGGCCCACGTGACGTGGTGGGCCTCCAGGCCGACGGTGGCGGCGGCGGCCAGGCGGTCGCGGAGCTCGTCGGCCTGGGCCGCCTGGGTGCGCCCGATGACCACCTCGGCGCCGACGCCCGCTGCAGCCAGCTCCTCGGCGGCCTGCTCCTCGTAGCGGCCGTCGGTGATCAAGGCGGCGCGCTCGGAGCTCACCACGAGACTGGCCGCGGAGCCGGTGAACCCGCTCAGGTACCGGACGTTGGTGAGGTGGGTGACGAGCAGGACCTCGCAGCCGGCGCCGTCGAGGCGGGATCGGAGCCGGGCGAGGCGGCCGGCCACGTCCATCGGGGGGAGGGCGGCGCCGCTCACGCGAGGAGCCGGGCCACCGCGGCCACGGCCAGCTGGTAGCCGTGGCCGCCGAACCCGCTGATCGTGCCGGTCGCCACCGGCGCCACGACGGAGGTGCTCCGCCAGGGCTCCCGGGAGGTGGGGTTGGACAGGTGCAGCTCGACGATCGGTCCGTCGAACGCGGCGAGGGCGTCGTGGAGGGCCCAGGCGTAGTGGGTGAGCGCACCGGGGTTGACGATGATCGCCGCGCACCGCCCCCGGGCGCCGTGGATCGCGTCGACGAGGTCGCCCTCGTGGTTGGACTGCACGTGCTCGAGCTCGAGGTCGTGGGCCTCGGCCACCGCTCGGGCCGCGCCCACGTGGTCCTCGAGGGTGGCGGTGCCGTAGACCTCGGGCTCGCGCTCGCCGAGCAGGTTGAGGTTGGGGCCCGACAGGAGCAGCACGGTGGCGGTCATCGCATCGAGTCCAGCACGTCGGCGGCGACGCGGGCATCGACGTTCGGGACCACCTCCACCCCGTCGGGGCCGTCGAGGACGAAGGTGAGCCCGTCGAGGGCCTTCTTGTCGCGGGCCATCACCTCGATCAGCTGGGCCGGATCGGAACCCTCGGGCAGGTCGGCCCGCAGGTCGTAGGCGGCCAGCACGGCGTCGTGGTGGGCCACCCGCTCGTCGTCGATGCGGCCGAGGCGGCGAGCCAGGAGCGCCGCGTAGCGGAGCCCGACGGCCACCGCCTCGCCGTGGCGGAGGTCGTAGCGGCCGACGGTCTCGAGGGCGTGAGCCAGGGTGTGGCCGTAGTTGAGGATGGCCCGGCCCCGCCGGTTGGTGGGGTCCTCGCGCTCGTCGGCGGCCACCACCGCGGCCTTGGTCCGCACCGCGGCCGCGATGCGCGCCTCGAGGTCGAGGGCGAGGAGGTCCTCGCCGGTGAGGAAGTGATACTTGGCCAGCTCACCTCGCCCGCTGACCAGCTCGCGGGCGGGCAGGGTGGTGAGGGCGTCGGTGTCGCACAGGACGGCGTGGGGCTGCCAGAACGCCCCGACGAGGTTCTTGCCCTCGGGGAGGTTCACGCCTGTCTTGCCGCCGATGGCGGCGTCGACCATGCCGAGCAGGGTGGTGGCGACGTGCACGACCGGGACGCCCCGGTGGTAGGTGGCGGCGGCGAAGCCGGCGACGTCGGTGACCATGCCGCCCCCGACGGCGACGACGACGTCCCCCCGGGTGAGGCCCCAGCGGGCGAAGTCGGAGCACAGGGCCCCGATCGTGGCGAGGTCCTTGTGCGCCTCCCCGTCGCCGATCAGGAAGCGCCGGTGCTCGACGCCGGGGTCGACCTCGAGGGGGATGCTGGCCTGGGTGACGATCGCGGCCCGACGGGCCGACGCCGGGAGGAGCCCGGCCAGCTCCCGGCGGGCGCCGGGACCGACGACGACCGGGTAGCGGTGCGGCCCGGCCGTGACCTCGACGGTGATCACCGAGCCTCCTCCAGGGGGTGGGCGGCTTCGTGGGCGAGGACCAGCTCGGCGATCCGAGCGGCGAGCGCCTTCTTCGGCTTCTCCTCGTCGCGGTGGAACGGCTCGACGTTGACGACGAGGTCGGCCACCTCCCGGTAGAGGGGAGCCCGCTCGCCGTGGAGGCGCTCGAGGACCTGCCGGGGCGTCTCCTCGCCAGCCAGCAGCGGACGGTGGGGCTTGGCCTGGACGCGGCTGGCCAGGAACGCCGGGGAGGCGTCGAGCCAGACGGTGGTGACGCTCGGCTGCCGGAGGCGGCGACGGTTCTCGCCGCTCAGCACGACCCCGCCGCCGCTGGCGATCACCGTGGGCTCGTGGTGCTCGAGGAGCTCCTCGAGCACGTCGGCCTCGATCGCCCGGAACCCGCGCTCGCCGTCCTCGGCGAACACCTGGGCGATCGTGCGGTCGGCGATCTCCTCGAGGGCCTCGTCGGCGTCCACGAAGGCGCGCTCCAGGCGGGCGGCGAGGCGGCGGCCCACCGTGGTCTTGCCGGAGCCCATGAGGCCCACGAGCACGACGTGGCGCGCCATCGCTAGTCCAACGAGGCGAGGAACGCGTCCCGGTTGCGGCGCATCTCCTCGACGCTGTCGCCGCCGAACTTGCGGGCCGCCTCGCGGGCGAGGACGAGCGCCACCATGGTCTCCGCCACGACGCCCATGGCAGGGACGGCGGTCACGTCGGTGCGCTCCTTGAACGAGACCGTCTCCTCCTTGGTGACGGTGTCGACGGTCTTCAGCACCGGGCGGTTGAGCGTCGACAGCGGCTTCATGGCCGCCCGAGCGACGATGACCTCGCCGGTGGAGATGCCACCCTCGATGCCGCCGGCCAGCGCGGACTCGCGCCGGTAGGTGCGGGCCTCGGCGTCCCAGGAGATCGGGTCGTGGGCCTCGCTGCCCCGCCGGCCGGCCACCTCGAACCCGTCGCCGATCTCGACGCCCTTCACCGCCTGGATCGACATCAGCGCCTCGGCCAGGAGCGCGTCGAGCTTGCGGTCCCAGTGGACGTGGCTGCCGAGTCCGACGGGGACGCCGTAGGCGAGGACCTCGACGACGCCGCCGAGGCTGTCGCCGTCCTTGGCCGCGGCCTTGATCTCCTCCACCATGGTCGCCTCGGCCTCCGGGTCGAAGCAGCGCACGGCGGACTCGTCGATCCGGGGCAGGTCGCTGGGCAGCGGCCGGGTGGCGAGGGCCGAGCGGGCCCGGCCCATCTGGATCACGTGGCTGATGACCTCGACGTCGAGCTGGGCCAGGAGGGCCTTGGCCAGGGTGCCGGCGACGACCCGGGCGGCGGTCTCGCGGGCGGAGGCCCGCTCGAGCACGTCGCGGGCGTCGCTGAACCCGTACTTCTGCATGCCGGCCAGGTCGGCGTGACCGGGGCGCACCTGGGTGAGCGGCTTCTCGGTGGGGCCGTCCTCGGCGCGGACCGACATCTCCTTCTGCCACTTGTCGGGGTCGCGGTCCCACTCGCTGTTGCCGATCTCGACGGCCACGGGAGAGCCGAGGGTCCGGCCGTGGCGGACGCCGCCGAGGATCGTGAGCTCGTCCTGCTCGAAGCGCTGACGGGGCCCGCGGCCGTAGCCGAGCCGCCGGCGGGCCAGCTCGGCCTGGAGCGCCTCGACCGACACCGGCAGCCCGGCGGGCAGCCCCTCGACGATGACGACCAGCGCCTTCCCGTGCGACTCACCCGCCGTCAAGAACCTGAGCATCGGGCCAACGCTAGTGGTCGGCGCCGTCGCCCCTGGAACCCGGTGCGGGCTCCCTCAGAGGTGGAGCCACTCCAGGAGGCCCCAGCCCTCCTGGCCGTCGGAGCGGAAGCGGGCCACCGCGTCGACGATGCCGAACATCGCCGAGCGGTCGGTCTCGTCGGCGAGGTCCCAGACCCGGCCCTCGACGACCAGCTCGCCCTGGTGCTTGCCGTGGCGCCACCCGTCGCTGTCGAACCCGTAGCCCGTGCCCACCCCGAGGTGGACGGGGAGCACGACCTCCACGTCCACCTCCACGGCGCCGAGGCGCAGCGCGGCTCGCTCCACCGTTCCGAACAGGCCGGGTCCGGCGGCGTCCCAGGTGAGGTCGTGCTCGGGCCGGCCGAGGTGGTCGACGCGACCGTCGGGCCACAGCCGCACCGCCTCCTCGAGGAGCCGCCGGCCGTCGTCGCGCTCCTGGCAGATGAGGATCATGGCGTGGTCCGGCATCCGGAACGGGGCGTAGAGCCACCGGAACCCGGGGGCCGGCTTGCCGGCCAGGTTCCCGGGCGGCTCGGGGTCCCCGACGGGACGGATCCCCCAGGAGCGATCCCGGCTCCCCCACCACCGGTCGGGGGTGACCTCGTAGCGGTTTCCGTCGACCTCCAGCCAGCCGCTCCACGACCCGAGCTGGGCCAGCCGGCAGGCGTGGAGGAAGGCCCGGCCGTTGGCGTCGTGGTCGAGGTGCGTGGGCTCCTGGAAGGCGGGGACGAACCCGGTCCAGGTGAGGTCGTAGGCCAGCCCGTGCTCGGGGGCGTCGAGCTGCAGCGCAGCACCTTCAGGCCCTCGACGACCTCGATGGCGAACGGGCCCACGGTGGTGTCGAGGCGGTCGAGGCCGAGCTCCCGCGAGGCCCGCACGACCCGGTGCTCGTTCCCCCGGCGGACGAGAGCGAACGCGTCCTGCACGCCGAGGTTCGGGTACTGGCCCTGCCCGATGACGAGGAAGAGCTCGTCGGAGCACGGGTGGCAGTTGAGGTAGTACCGGTCGTAGAAGTTGCGGTCGCTGGTGGCCGGCTGGCGGGCCGGCAGCGGGGCCTGGTGGAGCGGCAGGTCGTCGAGCGGGGACAGCACGGTCAGCCGTCCTGCTCGGCGAGGAGCGCGTCGAGGAGCCGGAGGCCAGGGTGGTCGTGGGCCATGGCCGCCGCGCCGGGCAGGATCCCGGTCCCGTCGAGGAGGTGCAGGACCCGGGTGACGATGGCCGCGTAGCGCACGGCGCCGAGCACCTCGTACCAGCCGAGGTGCTCGGCGGAGCGCCCGGTCGCGGCCTCCCAGTGCGCCACGGAGGCCGCCCGGTCCGGCAGCCCCTCCAGGCGGGGGACGCCGAGGGCCTCGTGGTGGTGCCGGTCGACGATCAGGTACCAGACCAGGTCCTGCAGCGGGTCGCCGGCGGTCACCATCTCCCAGTCGAGGACGGCGGCGACGCGCTGGTCGCCGGTGAGCCCCGGGATCTCGATGTCGCCCACCGCCACCGGCCGGCCGTCCAGTCGGTCCGCCAGCCACCCGGTGAGGTCGGCCCGGAGCTCGTCGACGTCGCGCTCGGCGGTGACCGCCATCGTGCCTCCCCCGGAGTGGAACGTGCTCTCGCCCCGGCCTGTGTAGCCCACCAGCGCGGCGGCTGCCGGCGATCAGGCCAGGGCCACGACCAGGCAGGCGAGGGCCAGGGCGGGGCCGAACGGGAACTCGCCGCGCCGGCGCGTGACGACCTGGTGGCCGATGCCGAAAACGACGCCGAGCACGCAGCCGAGCATCAGGCCGTAGAGGACGTGGGACACCGGGCCGGCCACGGGGTGCTCCGGCTCCCAGCCCAGCCAGCCGAGGTGGAGACCCATGAGCAGCGCCAGCTTCACGTCCCCGAAGCCCATGCCCTTCGGGTACACGAGGTGCGGGACGAGCAGCGCCACGAAGTAGGTGACCATGCCGATCAGGCCCCCGACGAAGGCCTCGCCGCCGTCGTAGCGGAGCGACACGGCCGCCACGAGCGGGACGGACACGGCGAGGGTGGGGAACGTCACGCGGTCGGGGATCCGCAGGAGCTGGAGGTCGATGACGGTGACGGCCACGAGCGCCGCGCCAAGCAAGGCCAGCGGCACCACCCGCAGGTCGTCCCCGGCTCGGAGGCCGACGACGGCGAGCACGGCGACGGTGGTCAGCTCCACCCACAGCCAGCGCCGGGGCAGGTGGTCCCGCCCGCCGGCGCGCAGCAGCCACGGCTGCAGCGGCACCGGGCCGAGGTGCACGGGATCGGCGGGCTCCCCCTCCCTCGGGCCACGCAGCGGGACGCGGTCCGGCACCCGGTCGATCACGACGTTCAGGAGCGCGCCGACGGGCACCCCGAGGAGCGCGAGGACGATGGTGACCGCGGCGTGCACGGCGGCTGAGGCTATCGACGTCGCCCGGTGGGTCCGGTCAGCCCCGGCTCCCCTCGCCGACGAGGTAGGCCACCTCGGCCCGGTCGATGGCGCGGTCGGCTGCCACCTCGGGCGCCACGATCCCGTCCTGCACGAGCGCGGCGAGGGCCTGGTCCATGGTCCCCATCCCGCTCGTGGCGCCGCCGAGGATGGCCTTGGCCAGGTTGGGCCAGTCCCCGTCGCGGATGCAGTCGAGCACCGTCGGCGTGGGCAGCAGCACCTCGGTGGCGAGGGCGAACCCGCCGTCGACGGCGGGGACGAGCTGCTGCACGACGATGCCGCGCAGCGTGTTGGCCAGCTGCACGCGGGCCTGGGGCTGCTGGTCGGCGGGGAACACGTCCACCATCCGCTCGACGGTCTGGACGGCGGTCATCGTCCGCAGGGAGGCCAGCACCAGGTGCCCGGTCTCGGCGGCGGTGAGGGCTAGGCGGAGGCTCTCGAGGTCGGGCAGGTCGCTGACGGCGATGACGTCGGGGTCCTGGCGGAGCGCGACCCGCAGGCCGGTGGCGATGGTGGCCGTGTCCTCCCCCACCTCCCGCTGGTTCACCACCCCGGTGCGGTGCCGGTGCAGGAACTCGATCGGGTCCTCGATCGTGAGGATGTGCGCGGCCCGGGACCGGTTGATGCGGTCCACGAGCGCGGCGAGGGTGGTGGAGGTGCCCGAGCCGTGGGGACCGCAGACGAGCACGAGGCCGCGGCGGCTGTCGGCCCACTCGATGACCTCGTCGGGCAGCCCGAGGTCCTCGGCCGGCGGGATCTCCGGCGGCACCATGCGCATGACGGCGCCCACCGAGTCGCGCTGGACGAACGCGGACACCCGGAACCGGCCGCGGCCCGGGATGGCGTGCGACGTGGACAGCTCGCCGGTCTGGAGGAACCGCTCCTGCTGGGCCTGGGTGAGGGTGCCGAGCACGAGGCGGCGCGTGTCCGAGCCGGTCAGGGCCGGGAAGCCGGGGATGCGGTGGAGCACGCCCTGGACCCGCACGAGCGGCGGGGTGCCCACGGTCAGGTGCAGGTCGGAGCCGCCGACGCGGGTCACCTCGTTGAGGAGGTCCCGCAGCTGCACCTCGGCGCCGCCCGCCGCGCCGGCGCCGACGGGCTCCTCGGCCCAGCTCCGGTCGTCGCCTGGCCCGTACATCTGCGCCACGAGGCGCTCCAGCTCGTCGCGGGCGGCGACGGCGGCGACGATCGGGCTGCGCAGCTCCTCCTCGAGGGCGGCGAGCAGCTGGTCGTCGCTCGGGTCCTCCATGGCCACGAAGATCCCCTCGGGGCGCCGCTCGAGGGCCACCGCCAGGTAGCCGCGGGCGAGGTCCTCGGGGACGATCCCCCACACGTCGGGAGGGATGGTGGGGTCGGCGAGGTCGACGAAGGGCACGCCGAGCTCGGTGGCGAGCGCGGCGACGAGGTCGTGGGTGCTGACGACGCCGCCTTCGAGCAGGAGGCGGCTGAGGGGCACGCCGTCGGCGGCCTCACGCGCGAGGAGCTCCTCCAGGGCGTCGCGGGAGAGCACCCGCCGGGTGACCAGGAGCTCGCCGAGGCGGCGAGAGGAGATGCGCATGGACGTCAGGTTGCCCCACCGCAGCGACGCCCGGGGGGATCAGCTCTTGGCCGAGCCGAGGAACTTGAGGAGCAGGCCCCGGTTGATCGGGGCGTCCTCACCGGCGACGGCCTCGTCGAGGGCCGCCTCGCGCGCCTCCTCGTCGGGGGCGTCCACCGCGGCGAGCACGGCGTCGGCCGCCTCTGGCGACAGCTGGGCCAGCTGCTCGGAGACGGCGGCGCCCTCCTCCTCGGACAGCGAGCGCGACGCCAGACCGGGGAAGGCGGCCGCCAGGTCGTCGAGGTCCTCGGTCTCCGCGGCAGCCACGGCGGGGCTCGGCTCGTGGCCGGGCAGGTCCAGCGGGATGAACCGCTCCGGCTCGTCGGACGCCTCGGCCACCCGGGGGCGGGGACGGTGGGCTCGGATGGGGCGGGCCACCGGCAGCTCGCCGTCCGGCGCCGAGGCCTGGGCGGCCGGAACCTCTGCCTCCGGCTCGGCCTCCACCGGAGCGGGCGGAGGCGGGGGCGGCGAGACCTCGCTGGCGGGCGCCGGGGCCGCCACGGGCTGCGTCAGGTCGACGCCGACCGCAGGCGGGGCCGCGTGGTCGCTCCCGTTGGCGGGCGCGGTCGCAGGCCCGGCCGGCGCGCGGTCCTCCAGCTCGACGACGCCGAGCTCGACGAGGTCCCGCACGGCGCGGCTGACCGGGAGCTCGGGCAGCGACAGGGCGTGGCCGAGCGCCCGGACGGTGGTGCCGCCGGCCACCGCCACGAGCGTGGACCACTGCGCCTGGGGGATCGTCACCGCCTCCGCGGGGAGGCTCCGCCGGAGGGTGACGTAGGCGTCGAGCGAGGGGACGACCGACTCGATCTCGCGCCACTCGCGCAGGAGCGCCTCGGCCCCCTCGAGGAGCTCGCCGACGTCGCGGGCCGGGCCGCTGGCCGCCGGGGCGGCGTCGGCCGCGAACGCGAACGTGCCGTCCTCGAAGCGGATGAGCTCGAAGAGGGCGTCGACCGGCTCGGTGGCCAGCGGGGCGTGCGCCGCCTCGACGCCGACGACCTGCCCGCCGTCCAGGTGGACCGTGCCCGAGCCCCGCTGCCCCTCCAGGCGGAGCTGGCCGGTCTTCTTCGTGGTCGCGAGGAGGTGGAGGACGTCGGGAAGGGCGAAGGTGTCGAGGGTGCCTTGAAGCGCCACGGAGCCTCCTGGGTTCGCGAGTGGGTCCAATGCCCTATCGGCAGGTGCCGCTGGGAACTTCAGTCCTGATCTGGAGAACGGTGCAGAAGGGACGAGAGGGCCGCCGCGCTCATCGCCTCGAGCGGCGGCTCCTCCCCCGTCCAGATGCGGAACGCGTGCGCCGCCTGGTGGATGAGCATCCCCAGCCCGTTCACGGCCACGAGCCCACGGGCCCGGGCCGCGGCGATCAGCGGGGTGACGGCGGGGTGGTAGATCAGATCGACCACCACCTGCCCGGCCTGGAAGCGGTCGGGGTCGAGCGGGAGGGGCTCGTCGGCGCCGTCGGCGCCGGCCACCACGCCCATCCCCAGGGGGGTGGCGTTGACCACGAGGTCGGTGTCGCCCACCTCGTCGGGCGTGCCGACGCGCGCCACGTCGGGGGCGAGGGCCACGGCCCGAGCGGCGGCGTCGGGCGAGCGGTTCACGACGACGACGGAGCGGGCGCCGGCGCCGGCCACCGCCCGGATCACCGCCCGGGCGGCGCCGCCCGCGCCGAGGATCGTGACCGTGCGACCGGCCAGGTCGAGGCCCTCGTCCATCCGGAGGCTGTCCACGAAGCCGGGCCCGTCCGTGTTGTGGCCGACGAGCTCGTGGCCCGCCCGGTGCACGCAGTTGACGGCGTCGAGGGCCTCGGCGTCGGCGGTGAGGCGGTCGAGCGCGGGGATCACGGCCGCCTTGTGGGGCATCGTCACCGAGACGCCCTCGAGCCCGAGCGCCCGCACCCCGCCCATCGCCAGCCCGGCCGCGCCCTCTGGCACCTCGAAGGCCAGGTAGGCCCAGTCGAGCCCGGCGGCGGCGAACGCGGCGTTGAAGATGGCGGGCGACAGGGAGTGGCGGACGGGGTAGCCGATCACGCCGGCGGTGCGGGTGTGGCCGGTCAGCTCCCGGCCCGGCGGCGCCGTCACGTCAGCCGCACCCGAGCCCGGCGTCCGCGCAGCGCTGCTTGGCGGCCAGGAACTCCTGGTAGCTGGCCGTGAAGAAGTGGTTCCCCTCGGCGTCCTGGAGCACGTAGTAGAGCCAGTCGCCGTCGGCCGGCTCGAGCGCGGCAGCGATGCTGGCCCGCCCCGGGTTGGCGATCGGGGTGGGGGGCAGGCCGGCCACCTTGCGGGTGTTGTAGGGGGAGTCGCTGTCGAAGTCGATCTGCTCGCGGCTGCGACCGGCCAGCTCGGCCTCGTACCGGGAGGTGGCGTCGATGCCGAGGGGGATCCCCTGGCGCAGCCGGTTGTAGATGACCCGGGCCACCTGGGGGCGCTCGGCGTCGACCTTCGTCTCCTCCTCGATCAGCGAGGCCACGATCAGCACCTCGTAGGGGGTGAGGTTGAAGCGCTCCTGGGCCGACTCCACGCCGAGCTCGGCCATGGTGCGATCGAGCTGGGCGACCATGAGCTGCAGGACCGAGAGCTCGTCGTAGCCCTCCCCCACCCGGTAGGTCTCCGGGAAGAGGATCCCCTCGTTCGAGGGCTGGTCCGGCGGCTGGTAGGCGGAGCGGACCTGGCCGCTGTCGAGCAGCTCCTGGAGGACGGCGGCGTCGAGCCCGAGCCCCTTGTCGGGGTCGGCCAGGCGGGCGACCGTCTCCGACACGGTGAGGCCCTCGGGCACGGTGAAGCTGCGCTCCTCGGGCGGGAGCGGCCCGGCGCTCAGGAGCTCGACGACGTCGCCCATGGCGCTGTTGCGGGGCAGCTCGTAGCGGCCGGCCTGGAACGGGCCGCCGCCGTTGATGCGCAGGTACCAGCGCCAGACGAGGTCGCTCGTGATCACGTCCGCCTCGGCGAGGAGGCGGCCGATGTCGTCGGCGGTGGCGCCCTGGGGCACCTCCACCTCGACGACCTCGCCGGGGCCGCCGGGCGGGTCGATCTGGCGGTTCACCCACAGCCCGACCCCGCCCACGGCCAGGAGCAGGACCACGACGACCGAGCCGACGACCAGCACGGCCCGCCGCCCGCGGGACGACTCGCGGCGCAGCTCGACGTAGTCGTCGTCCGCCCAGGCGTCGTCCTCGTCGTCCCAGCCCTCGTCCCACTCGTCGTCGGGCCCGGGCAGGTGGCGCCCGGGGGCCGCGTCCTCGGCCCTGGGGGCCGGCCGGGGGTCGGGGCGCACGGGGCGCGGGTCGGGGCGAGGGCCGGCCGGGGCGTCGGAGCGGCCGGGGTCGGCGTCGTCGGGGAGGGGTGGGCGGTCGCTCATCGGGTGTCCTCGGCGGTCTGGCGGCGGTGGTCGAGCCAGGCCTGGAGCAGCACGGATGCTGCCACCTTGTCGACCACCTTGCGGCGGGCGGGGCCCTTCAGGCCGATGGCGGCCAGGTCCCGCTCGGCGGTGACGGTGGTGAGGCGCTCGTCCCACAGCTCCACCGGCAGGCCGGTGGCGGCGGCCAGCTCGTCGGCCTCGGCCCGCGCCGCGCGGGCGGCCGGGCCCTCGCCGCCGTCGAGCGAGCGGGGCAGCCCGACCACGAGGACCGTCGCGCCGGCCTCCTCGGCGAGCGCCGCGATGCGGCGGTGGTCCCGGCGCCGATCGCCGCTGCGCTGGACGACCTCGTAGGGGGTGGCGAGGGTGCCGGCGCTGTCGGAGAGCGCCACGCCGATCCGCTTCGCGCCGAGGTCGATCCCCAGCGCCCTCACGAGGTGGCGGCGCCGACCGCGGCCCGGACCGCGTCGAGGGCGGGACCGATGCCGTCGGGGTCCTTGCCGCCGGCCACGGCGAGGAGCGGGTCCTTGCCTCCGCCGCCCTTGATGAGGCGCTTGGCGTCCTCCAGGAGCTCGGACGCGTTGAGCCCGCTGTCGGCGGTGACCGCGGCGACGAGCGCCGCGCCCCCGCCCTCGGGGGCGGTGCCGAGGACGACCCCCCGGATGCCGGGCCGGTCCCGCAGCGCGATGGCGAGGTCGCGCAGGCCGTCGCGGTCGACGCCGTC
Organism: Acidimicrobiales bacterium; assembly: GCA_035303865.1. GTDB lineage: Bacteria > Actinomycetota > Acidimicrobiia > Acidimicrobiales > VFJN01 > VFJN01. Next base: position 4,323 of record DATGRC010000057.1, on the reverse strand, counting down.
GACCCGCTCGACGACCACGCCGTCCACGGCCCGGCCGGCCAGCTGCTCGGCCTGGTCGCCGGCCAGCTGCCGCTTGAGGGCCTTCACCTCGTCGCGCAGCGCCTTGATCTCCTCGAGGCGCTTGCGGGCACCGTCGACCACCTCCCCGACGGGCACGTTGAGGACCGCGGCCAGCTCCCGCAGGACGGCCTCCTCCTCCCGCAGGCGCTCGATCGGGCCGGTGCCGGTGACCGCCTCGATGCGGCGCAGGTTCGAGCCGATCGAACTCTCGGACACGATCTTGATCGGGCCGATGTCGCCGAGGGCCCGGACGTGGGTGCCGCCGCACAGCTCGATCGAGTTGCGGCCGGCCTCGAGGACCCGGACCACGTCGCCGTACTTGTCCCCGAAGAACGCGATCGCGCCGCGGGCCATGGCCTCGGCCTTCGTGGTCTCGTAGTGGCGGACCGGGTCGTTGCGGAGGATCTCCTGGTTGGCGAGGTCCTCGATGGCCTGGATCTGCTCCTCGGTGAGGGCGTCGGACGGGCCGAAGTCGAACCGGAGCCGGTCGGGCGCCACCAGCGAGCCCTGCTGCTGCACGTCCTCGCCGAGCACCTTGCGCAACGCCCAGTGGAGGATGTGGGTGCCGGTGTGGTTGCGCCGGATGGCGTCGCGGCGGGCCCCGTCGATCGCCGCGGTGGCGACCTGCCCGGCCTCGATCTGGCCGTCGATCACCCGGACGTGGTGGCGGTGCAGCCCCGGGAGGGCGTAGGTGGTGTCGAGCACCTCGGCGGTGCCCGTGTCGGTGCTGATCGTGCCGGTGTCGCCCACCTGACCGCCCGACTCGGCGTAGAAGGGCGTGCGGTCGAGAAACACCGAGGCCGTGCCGTCGTCGCCGGGCACGACCGCGAGCACGGTGGCCTTGGTCTCGTACTCCTCGCGACCCACGAACTCGGTGGGGCCGTAGCGGTCGAGGATCTCCTGGAAGGACGTGAGGTTGCTGTAGTCGTGCCCCGCCTTGGCGCTGGCCTTGGACCGCTCCTGGGCCTCGGCCAGGGCCGCCCGGTAGCCGGCTTCGTCGACCTCGATGCCGAGCTCGGCGGTGATCTCCTGGGTGACCTCGAGCGGGAACCCGTAGGTCTCGTAGAGGTCGAAGGCGACGGGGCCGGGCAGCGGCTCCCCCTCGGGGAGCTCGGCCAGCTTGGCGTCGAGCAGCGCGCTCCCCCGCTTGAGGGTCTGGCGGAAGCGCTCCTCCTCACGGGAGATCACGCCGACGATGCGGTCCTGGTCCGCCCGCAGCTCGGGGTAGCCGTCGGCCATGGCGTCGATGACGGCCGCCACGAGCGGGCCGGTCAGGTCGGACTCCCGGCCGAGCAGGTAGGCGTAGCGCACAGCGCGGCGGATGATGCGGCGCGGCACGTAGCCGCGGTCCTCGTTCGAGGGCACGATCCGGTCGGCCACGAGGAAGGTCATCGTGCGGCCGTGGTCGGCGAGGATCTTGAGGCCGATGTCGGTGCGCTCGTCGGTGCCGAGGCGCTTGCCCGTGATCGACTGGGCCACCTCGACGAGGCGGTTCAGCGGATCGACGTCGTAGACGGTGTGGGTGCCGTTCAGCGCGGTGAGCATCCGCTCGAGGCCGGCGCCGGTGTCGATGCCGGGCTTGGGCAGGTCGCTCAGGCTGCCGTCGGGGCCCCGGAAGTACTGCGGGAACACGAGGTTCCAGATCTCGACGTAGCGGTTCTCCGCCGCCGGGTTCTCCGGGCCGCCGTCGGGCCCGAACTCGGGGCCGTAGTCCCAGAAGATCTCCGAGCTCGGCCCGCACGGGCCGGTGTCGCCCATCTCCCAGAAGTTGTCCTTGTCGAGCCGCTGGATGCGCTCCCGGGGGAAGCCGACCGCGTCGGTCCAGATCTCGGCCGCCTGGCCGTCGCTGACGTGGACGGTGACCCACAGGCGGTCGGGGTCGAGGCCGAGCACCTCGGTGAGCAGCTCCCAGGCCCACGGGATCGCCTCGGCCTTGAAGTAGTCGCCGAAGCTGAAGTTCCCGAGCATCTCGAAGAACGAGAGGTGCCGGGGGGTGCGCCCGATGGCGTCGAGGTCGTTGTGCTTGCCGCCGGCGCGCACGCACTTCTGGATCGAGGCGGCGCGGGGCGGGTCGTACGGCGAGGGCTCCTCGCCGAGGAAGATCGGGACGAACTGCATCATCCCCGAGTTGGTGAACATCGGGGCCGTCGGGTGCGTGGGGATGAGGCTCGCCGCCGGCACCAGCGTGTGCTGGCGGGCCTCGAAGAAGTCGTTCCACGCGCGGCGCAGTCCGTTGGCGTCCATGGTGCTCCGAGTCTACGGGGGGCGGGGCGGGGCTCCCGAGCGGATCAGGCCCGCCAGCTCTGGCCGGTCTCGGCCCGCAGCTCGGCCTCCCGCTCGCGCATCGCCTCCCGGCCCTCCTCCACGGCGGCCCGCAGGTCGCTGCCGAAGGACCGGATGGCGTCGGCCAGGTCGGCGCTCATGCGCTCCGGGGTGTACCGCGACGCCGTCTCCCGCACGAAGCGCATGAGCCAGAACGACACGCCGAAGCCGAAGCCGGCGCCGACGATCAGCCAGAAGAGGCGCCGGAACATCAGCGGCGGGCCCGGGCCCGCCGCAGGCGCGCGGCGGCCCGGCCGGTGCCGGTGGCGAAGGCCATCGTCTTGATCACCGGGTTCGAGAAGGCGAGGTAGGCGAGGCGCGACGCGGAGTCGACGGTGCCGCCGATCGACTCGGCCGTGCTGATCACGCCGCCCAGGCGCTCGAGCTCGGCGTTGGCGCTGCGGACGGTGGCCCCGAGGTCCTCCATGACCGGCACGGTCTCGGTGCGGAGGAGCTCGACGGCGTCGCGCACGGCGCGCAGGGTCTTGGTGATCGACACCAGGGCCACGCCGAGGAGCACGACGGCCACGACGCTGGCGATGGCGACGATGAGGGCGGCGAGCTCGGTGGCGCTCACCGGTCGGCGTCCGTTCGTCGTGCCATGCGGGTGCGGATCTCCTGCTCGAAGCCGTGGGGGGAGGGGTCGTAGTACCGCCGCCCGAGGACCTCGTCGGGGAGGTGCTGCTGATCCACCCACCCGGCGGGGTCGTCGTGAGGATAGTCGTAGCCGACACCGTGGCCGAGCTTTGCCGCCCCCCGGTAGTGCGCGTCCCGCAGGTGCATCGGGACCTCCACCGACGGGCCGTGGCGCACGTCCTCGAGGGCCGACCAGATGCCCACGGCGGCGCGGTTCGACTTGGGGGCGGTGGCCAGGTGGACCACCGCCTGGGCGAGGTTGAGCTGCGCCTCCGGCAGCCCGACGTGCTCGACGGCCTGGGCCGCGGCCACCGCCACCACGAGGGCCATCGGGTCGGCCATGCCGACGTCCTCGCTCGCCGCGATCACGATGCGGCGGGCGATGAAGCGGGCGTCCTCGCCCGCTTCGAGCATCCGGGCCAGCCAGTAGAGGGCGGCGTCGGGGTCGCTGCCCCGCATGCTCTTGATGAACGCCGAGATCACGTCGTAGTGCTCGTCGCGCCCGTAGCGCAGCGCCTTGGTCCCGAGCGCGGCCTCGGCGTCGGCCAGCCGCACCCGGGGTCTCGGCAGCGAGGCATCGTCCCGCCCGTCCGGCCCGCCGTGGCCGTCCCCCGCGGCGGGATCACCGGCCCGGACGTGCTCCCAGCGGGCCCGGGCGATCGCCACCGCCACCTCGAGGCTGGTCAGCACGTGGCGGCCGTCGCCGTTGGCGTGGCCGGCCAGGTGCTCGATGGCGTCCTCGTCGGCGTCCACGGCTTCGGCCTGCAGGCCCTTGGCGATCAGCTGGCGGGCGGCGTCGGCGTCGAGGGGGTTGAGCCGGAAGAGGGTGCTGCGCGACAGCAGCGGCGGGTTGACCTCGAAGAACGGGTTCTCGGTGGTGGCGCCGATCAGGGTGATGAGCCCGCTCTCCACGCCCGGAAGGAGGGCGTCCTGCTGGGCCTTGTTGAAGCGGTGGACCTCGTCGAGGAACAGGATCGTGCGCTGGTCCCGCTCGCCGAGGCGGTGGTGGGCCCGCTCGAGGACGTCGCGCACGTCCTTCACGCCGGCGCTCACGGCCGAGAGCTGCTCGAAGAATCGGCTGGTGTGGGTGGCGATCGCCTGGGCCAGGGTGGTCTTGCCGGTGCCCGGCGGCCCCCAGAGGATCACCGACGACAGCCGGTCGCCCTCGATGAGCGTGCGCAGGGGCTGACCGCGGCCGAGGAGGTGGTCCTGGCCCACGATGTCGTCGAGCCGGCGGGGTCGGAGCCGGGCCGCCAGCGGCGCGCTGCGAGCCAGCACGTCCTCCGCGGCAGCCGAGAAGAGGTC
>DATGRC010000056.1:0-2358 GCA_035303865.1 Acidimicrobiales bacterium | reverse complement strand
AACGTGCTCTCGTCGCTGGCGACCGACGCCGAGGCGGGCGAGGCGCTCACCACGGCGACGGTGCCGAGAGCGAGCAGCAGGGTCAGGAAGGCGGCGAGAAGGCGCTGGGGGCGGGGGCGGGAGATCGCATCCATCCCCTTAGGTATCGACGCGATGGGTGCTCGGCTAAACGCCCGATGTGGTGCTCGATGTCACGCGATCGCCGCGAACCGGACCTCAGCGGGGCCGCGACGCCCGCCAGGTCACGAACTGGTAGCCGGGCTCGAACCCCTGCTGACGGCTCGCGGCGGCGTCGGCCACCACGGTGAGGGCCGCGGGGTCGGCGGCGCGAGCGATGGCGTCGGCGTCGAACTCGGGGCTCGACGGCCCCGGCCAGCCCGCCCCGGCTGCCTCGGCCAGCGCCTGGGGCACGAGCACCGACACCTCGAAGCCGTGGTCACGCAGCCGGTCGGTCAGGTCCCACCCGAACCGCCAGAACACCGGGGTGTCGTCCCCGTGGAACTCGGGCTCGGCCGGCGGGGCGGTGGCGGCCTGCAGGAGCGGGACCTGCAGGAGCACGACCCCACCGGGCGCGAGCACCCGGTGCAGCTCGGCGAGCGCCCGGTCGGTATCGGGGACGTGCTCGAGCACGTGCGGGGTGAGCACGACGTCGAGGGAGGCGTCCGGCAGGTCGATGGCCTGCAGGTCCACCCGGATGGCGCCCCTGTGGGCGCGCTCGTCGAAGTCGCTGCTCAGGTAGTCGAACCAGCCGGCCATCGCACGGCGGTAGCGCTCGTCGAGGCGGGGGCTCGTCTCGAGCACCCGGAGCCGCTGCGTCGGGCGGGGAGTCGTGGCGACGAAGCAGTGGAACAGGAAGCGGTCCCGGGCGATCGACCCGCAGGTGGGGCAGGTGGCGCTCTCGCAGTGGGCGACCCCGTCGAACGCCTCGCCGGTCCAGCCGCAGATCCGGCACCACCGACCCGCAGCCGGGGCCGTGCGGGCCCACGGGTCGCGGGGCGCGTCGTCCATCCACGGCGGCAGCGGCCGCGCCGCCGGGCGGGGGGCCGGCCGACGCCAGCGGCCGAGGAGGGCCCGGATGCGGCTCACCGGCGCTCCTCGAGCGCGTCGAGGAGGCGCCGGGCACCGCTCGTGGCGCTCAGCGCGCCGCTGGCCACCGCGTCGGAGACGCTGGCCCGCAGCTCGCGCAGGTCCGGGTCGTCGAGCCGGGCCAGGAGCTGCTCGCGCACCTCGGACCACATCCAGCTCACCGCCTGCTCGGCCCGGAGGCGCTCCAGCGCGCCGGACTCGACGAGGCGGGCGTGCGCGGCGGCGAGCGCCTCCCAGAGGCGGGCCACGTCCTCCTCCCGGAACGCCGAGCAGGTCAGCACCTCGACGGTCCAGTCGAGACGCTTGGGGCGGAGCAGGTGGACCGCCTTGCGCAGGTCCGAGGCGGCCCGCTGGGCGGCGGGCACGAGGTCGCCGTCGGCCTTGTTGACGACGATCAGGTCGGCCAGCTCCATGATCCCCCGCTTGATCCCCTGCAGCTCGTCGCCGCCCGCTGGGGACGCCACGAACAGGAACAGGTCGACCAGGTCGGCCACGGCCACCTCGGACTGGCCCACGCCCACGGTCTCGATCAGGACGACGTCGAACCCGGCCGCCTCGCACAGCAGCATCGCCTCGCGGGTGCGGCGAGCCACCCCGCCGAGGGTCGCGCCGCTCGGGGACGGCCGGATGAACGCGTCGGGGTGACGGCTCAGCTCCGACATGCGGGTCTTGTCCCCCAGGATCGAGCCGCCGGTGCGGGCGCTCGAGGGGTCGACGGCCAGGACGGCCACACGGTGGCCGGCGTCGATGGCGGCGAGGCCCAGCGCCTCGATCAGCGTGGACTTCCCGGCCCCGGGCGCGCCGGACACGCCGACGCGCATGGCCCGGCCGGTGTGGGGGAGGAGCTCGTCGAGCAGCGCCCGGGCCTCGTCACCGTGGTCGGCCCGAGTGGACTCGACGAGGGTGATCGCTCGGGCCAGCGACCGTCGGTCCCCGGCCCGGACCCGCTCGGCGAGCGAGCTCACGAACCGGTGCGAGCGGCGCGGATGAGGTCGATGACCCGCTCGGCCGCGGCGGGGATGTTCGTGCCGGGCCCGAACACGGCGGCCACGCCGACCTCCTCGAGGGCCGGGTAGTCTTGGGGCGGGATCACGCCGCCGCACACGACGAGGATGTCAGAGCCGCCCGCCTTGGCCAGCTCCTCGATGAGCTGGGGGACGAGCGTCTTGTGGCCGGCGGCCTGACTCGACACGCCGACGACGTGGACGTCGTTCTCGATGGCCGCCCGGGCCACCTCGGCCGGGGTCTCGAACAGCGGGCCGAAGTCCACGT
>DATGRC010000055.1:0-4973 GCA_035303865.1 Acidimicrobiales bacterium | reverse complement strand
GAACGCCATGATCAGCCTCGACATGTCGGAGTACATGGAGAAGCACACGGTCAGCCGGCTCGTGGGCTCGCCCCCCGGCTACGTGGGCTACGAGGAGGGCGGCCAGCTCACCGAGGCGGTGCGCCGCAAGCCCTTCTCCGTGGTGCTCTTCGACGAGATCGAGAAGGCCCACCCCGACGTGTTCAACACGCTCCTGCAGATCCTGGAGGAGGGGCGCCTCACCGACGCCCCGGGCCGCTCGGTCGACTTCCGCAACACCGTGCTGATCATGACCTCGAACCTCGGCACGGCCGACCTGCGCAAGACGAGCCTGGGCTTCGGTCGGGCCGACGAGGCGGTCACGTACGAGAAGATGAAGGAGAAGGTCAACGAGGCGCTCAAGCAGCACTTCCGGCCCGAGTTCCTGAACCGGATCGACGAGACGATCGTCTTCCACGAGCTGAGCAAGGACGAGGTCACCCAGATCGTCGACCTGATGATCGCCCGCACCCAGAAGCAGCTCGAGGGCCAGGGCATCGGGCTCGAGCTCCTGCCGGCCGCGAAGACCTTCGTCGCCGACAAGGGCTACGACCCCACGCTCGGCGCCCGCCCGCTGCGCCGGGCCATCCAGCGCCTCATCGAGGACCCGCTCTCCGAGAAGCTCCTCTACAAGGAGTTCCACGCCGGCCAGATCGTCGTCGTGGACGTGGAGGACGACCCGGAGACCGGCGAGCAGCAGCTCACCTTCCGGGCCGTCGAGGGCTTCGAGCCGCCGCCCATGGAGCTCGCCGAGGCCAGCGAGTCCTGACCTCGCTCGCCGCCCGGCGAGCCCTCGGGATCCGGTGACGAGCCGCCCTCCGGGGCGGCTCGTCCGCGTTGTCCGACCTGGGTGGTCATGGGAGGTTTGCCGGGGAGTAGCGTCTCCGGGCATGTCGTACGAGCGGATCCTCGTCGGGACCGACGGGTCGGCCACCGCAGCCAAGGCGGTGGCCCGAGCCGTGCAGGTGGCCGCGTCCACCGGCGCCTCCCTCACGATCCTCACCGCCGCCAACCGGCCCGACCGGGGCCGAGCGGTCGTCGACGCCGCCCGTGACGCCCACGCCGACGCCGGGGTGGCCATCGACACCCGGGTCGTCGAGGGCGACGCCGTCCGGGCCCTCATCGACACCGCTCGCGACGGCGGCTACGACCTGCTCGTCGTCGGCAACAAGGGCATGACCGGGGTCAGCCGGTTCTTCAACCTCGGCTCGGTCCCCAACAAGCTCACCCACCACCTGCCCTGCAACCTCCTCATCGTCAAGACCACATGAGGGGGCACGCCCCCCGCCGGGGCTCGCTGCGGCACGCGCGCCCTGCTGGGTGCGGCCGTCGTGGCACTTGCCGTCCTCGACTCGTCCTGGTCCCGCTGCTCGTGATCGTCGCTGCCTCCGCCTGCCGGGTGGGGGTGGAGGTGAACGTCACCGTGGCGGAGGACGGGTCGGGGTCGGTCGAGGTGGTCGTGGCGCTCGATCCCGACGCCGTGGAGGCGATCGGTGGGGACCTCGAGGCGGTGATGGAGGTGGGGGACCTGCTCGAGGCGGGCTGGACCGTCGACGGGCCGGTCGAGGAGCCCGACGGGTGGACCCGGGTGCGGATCAGCCATCCCTTCGGCACCCCCGACGAGGCGGCCACCGTCTTCGACCAGATCGCCGGCGACGACGGCCCGTTCCAGGACTTCGCCGTGCGCCGGGAGACCTCGCTCGCCGAGACCCGCTGGTCCTTCACCGGCCGGGTCGACCTCACCGGCGGGCTCGAGGCCTTCGGCGACGAGGGGCTGGCCGCCGAGCTCGACGGCAAGCCGATCGGCCTGCCCGTCGAGGAGCTCGAGGCCCAGCTCGGGGAGTCGCTCAGCCGGCTCCTCCAGGTCCGGGTGAGCGTCCGCCTCCCGGGTGAGGTCACCTCCAACGCCACCACCCAGGCCGACAACGGCGCCGTGTGGCAGGTCCGGTTCGGGGAGGACCCGATGGAGCTCTCCGCCGAGGGGACCGAGCGGCGCACCGCCACCCTCGTCGCCGCCGGCATCGGCGGGCTCTGCGCCCTCGCGCTCGTGGTCCTGCTCCTCGTCCGCCTGGCCCGGCGGGTCCTGGCTCGCGACGACCAGGCCGCCGAGCCGGCCCACCTCGCCTGAGCCGATGAGCACCGGCGCGTCGACCGGGGCCGAGCGCGACCCGTTCGTCGACTTCGTGCGGGCCTTCAGCCTGCTCGTGGTCGTGGCCTGGCACTGGGTCTTCACGATCATCATCTGGCGCGACGACGGCCCGCACGCCACCAACCCCATCGGCTTCACGAAGGGCCTCTTCGTGGCCACCTGGCTCCTCCAGGTGCTGCCGCTCTTCTTCTTCGTCGGCGGCTTCGCCCACCAGCAGGCCTGGGCCGCGCAGCAGGCGTCCGGCACTCGCCTCGGCACCTTCGTCTGGAAGCGCATCAGCGCGCTGGCCCGCCCGGCGCTCGCCCTCTTCGGCGCCTGGTGGGCGCTCGGCGCCCTGGTCGTGTCGCTCTACGACCTCGACGGCGTGGGCCGCACCGTGCAGCTGATCGTCAGCCCGCTGTGGTTCCTCGCGGTCTACCTGCTGCTCATCGCCCTGTTCCCGCTCGCCCACCGGCTGCACCAGCGGTTCGGGATCCTGGTGGTCGTGTGGGCCGCCGCCATCGCCGCCCTCGTCGACGTGGGTCGCTTCGCCCACGGCTACGAGGGCCTGGCCTGGGTGAACATGGTCGTGGTCTGGGGGCTCTGCCACCAGCTCGGCTTCTTCTACCGCCAGCTCGTCGACGCGGGCCGGCGGGTGGCGTGGGCGCTCACGTGGAGCGGCCTCTTCGCGCTCGTCGCCCTGGTCGGTACCCGCCTCTACCCCGGATCGATGGTGGGCGTGCCGGGGGAGCGCTTCTCGAACATGGCGCCGCCCACCGTGTGCATCGTGGCGCTCGTCTTCTTCCAGATCGGCGTGGTGCTGCTCGTGCGCGACGCCGTGCTCGAGCGCCTGCGCACCCGGGCCCGCTGGCAGGGCGCGCAGACGGTGGTGAACCGGTTCGCGCTGCCGATCTACCTGTTCCACTCCACGGGCATGGCGATCTGGTGGGCGTTCTCGCACGAGGTCCTCGGCACCCGAGCGGTGCGCGAACCGGACCTGCGCTGGTGGCTGACCCGCCCCACCGCGTTCATCGGCCCGCTCGTGGTGACCCTGCCGATCATCCTCGTGCTCGGGCGCCGGTGGACGAAGCGGCCCACCCCGGAGCGGTCGGCCGCCGCCTGACGCGAGCGCCTCGGCCGGCTGCGGGCGGTCAGCCCCCGGCGCCCCGCGGCGCCGCCTCGCCGTCCCCGGCCAGCCAGCGCAGCGCCACCCCCGCGTAGGTGGCCACCCCCACCGGGAGGGCATCTTCGTCGAGGACCATCCGGTTCGAGTGGTTGGGCGCCACGTCCGCGGGGGCCACCCCGGGCGGGCGGGTGCCGAGGAAGGCCATCGCCCCGGGCACCTGCTCGAGGACGTAGCTCCAGTCCTCGGCGCCCATCACCGGCTGCGGGATCTCGACGGACTGCGCTGCCCCCACCAGCTGCGCGGCGGTGTCGAGCGCGAACCGGGCCGCCGACGCGTCGTTCACCGTGACCGGGTAGCCGGGCAGCAGCTCCACCTCGGCGGCGGCGCCGTGGGCTGACGCGATGCCCCGGGCCACCCGCTCCAGCTCGGTCATCACCGCCTCGCGGGTGCGGGCCGACACCGCCCGGATCGTCCCCCACATCGTGGCCGTCTCGGGGATCACGTTCGTGGTGGTCCCGGCCCGCAGCTTGGCCACCGTGACCACGGCCGGGTCGAAGGCGTCCACCCGGCGGGTCACCATCGACTGGATGGCGCTGACGATCTCGGCCGCCACCGGGATCGGGTCGCCGGCGTGGTGCGGCATCGAGGCGTGCCCGCCCCGGCCCCGCACGGTGATCTGGAACTCGTCGGCGGACGCCATGATGGCCCGCCCCTTGCAGGCGATCATCCCGCTCGGGATGTTCGGGGACTGGTGGATGGCGAAGGCCATCGACACCGGCTCCGCCCCGGCGGCGGCCGTCTGCAGGAGCCCCTCGTCGAGCATGTGCTTGGCGCCAGCGTCCCCCTCCTCGCCGGGCTGGAACATGAACACCACCCGTCCGGCCAGGTGGGCCCGCCGTCCGCTCAGCAGGCGGGCCGCCCCCACGAGCATCGCCGTGTGCGCGTCGTGCCCGCAGGCGTGCATCGCGCCGTCGACCCGGCTGGCGAACTCGAGCCCCGTGTCCTCCGGCATCGGCAGGGCGTCCATGTCGCCCCGCAGCAGGACCGTGGGCCCCGGCTCGTCGCCGTCGAGGACCGCCACCACCGAGGTGGTCGACCGCCCGGTGGTGACCTCGAGCGGCAGCCCGTCGATGGCCTCCAGCACCGCGGCCTGCGTGGTGGGGAGCTCGAGGCCGAGCTCGGGCTGCTCGTGGATGCGGCGCCGCAGCGCCACCACGTCATCGAGCAGCTTCCCCGCCTCGTCGAGCACCCCGTCCAGCACGTCCCCCGTCATGGCCGGGACCGTAGTACCGCCGGGCCCCTACCGTGGCCGAGGTGCGCGTCGTCAGCCTCGTCCCGTCGGTCACCGAGACGCTCCGGGCCTGGGGCGTCGAGCCGGTGGCCTGCACCCGCTTCTGCGAGCAGCCCGACCTGCCCACGGTGGGTGGCACCAAGAACCCCGACCTCGCCGCCATCGGCGACCTGGCCCCCGACCTCGTCGTCATGGACGAGGAGGAGAACCGCCGGGAGGACCACGACCGCCTCGTCGCCGCCGGGGTCCCCGCCCTGGCCCTCGCCGTGCGCACGCTGGCCGACGTCGACCGCGAGCTCGGCCGCCTCGCCGCCGCCGTGGGCGTCGACTGGTCGCCACCGCCGCAGCCACCGGCGCCGCCGATCCGGTGGCGGGCCGTGGTGCCGATCTGGCGGCGACCGTGGATGGCC
>DATGRC010000054.1:0-4666 GCA_035303865.1 Acidimicrobiales bacterium | reverse complement strand
CTGAACCGGGGCCCGGACGCGCCAGCGGCGCCCGTCGAGGTGGACGAGCGCCGCTGGATCGGTCAGCAGCCGGGCCCGGTGGGCGTCAGCTGAGGGCCTTGAGGACGAGGCCGAGCTCGTCGTTCATGCTGGCCGGGACGGCGTAGCCGTCCTCGGCGCGGATCTTGTCGAGGTTGTCGCGCACCGACTCGGCGGACAGCTCGGGGTCGACGATGCCGGGGGTGACGCCGATGAACACGCGGCTGACCTTGCCGCCGGCCACCGAGTAGACCTCGCCGCTCACCTGGCACTCCTCGTGGGCGAGGTAGGTGACCACCGGGGTGACGAACTCGGGGGCCAGCTTGTCGGCCAGCGGGCCGAGCAGGTCCTCGGTCATGCGGGTCTTGGCCACCGGGGCGATGGCGTTCACCTTGATGTTGTTCTTCGCGCCCTCCACGGCGAGGACGCGGGTGAGGCCCACGAGGCCCATCTTGGCGGCGCCGTAGTTGGTCTGGCCGAAGTTGCCGAAGATGCCGGCGCCGGAGGAGGTGTTGATGATGCGGCCGTAGTTCTGCTCGCGCATCAGCTGCCAGGCCGGCTGGGTGACGTAGAAGGCGCCCCGCAGGTGCACGTCGAGCACCGGGTTCAGCTGGTCCGGCGTCATGTTCTTGAACGAGGTGTCGCGCAGGATGCCGGCGTTGTTGATGATGATGTCGACCCGGCCGAAGGTGTCGACGGCCTGCTGGACGATGGCCTGGCCGCCCTCGGGGGTGGCGACGCTGTCGTAGTTGGCGACGGCCTCGCCGCCGGCGGCCTTGATCTCGTCGACGACCTTCTGGGCCGCGGTCTCGGAGGACCCGGTCCCGTCCGTGGCGCCGCCGAGGTCGTTCACGACGACGAGGGCGCCGCGCTTGGCGAGCTCGAGGGCGTGGGACCGCCCGAGGCCGCCGCCGGCGCCCGTGATGATCGCCACCTTGCCGTCGAATCCGAGATCAGCCATGCCTTGCTCCTACCAGATCGGGGGATGTGCGGGTGCGAGCGTAGGCGGCGCCCGGAGCCGCCTCCGAATCCCGCCGGGCCCGCCCTGGAGGGGGCCGGATCAGTCCCGGGACTGCAGCTTGGCGAGCAGCCGGAGGAGCTCCAGGTACAGCCAGATCAGGGTGACCAGCAGCCCGAACGCGGCGTACCACTCCATGTGCTTGGGGGCGCCGAGCTTCGAGCCCCGCTCGATCAGGTCGAAGTCGAGCAGCAGGTTGAACGCGGCGACGCCGACGATCAGGAGGCTGATGCCGATGCCCATGGCCCCGGTGTCGTGCAGGAACGGCACGGAGGCGCCGAAGAGGCTGAGCACGAGGTTCACGACGTAGACGAGGGCGATGCCGGCGGTGGCGGCCACGATGCCCATCCGCAGCTTGTCGGTGACCTCGATGACGCGGGTGGCGTACAGGAAGAGCATCACCGCGAGCACGCCGACGGTGAGCCCCACGGCCTGCACGACGATGCCGTCGTAGGCCGTGTTGTAGAGGGCCGAGATGGCGCCGAGCAGCGCGCCCTGGAGGAGGGCGTAGACCGGGGCGGTGAACCGGGCCAGCGTGGGCTTGAAGATCGTGAGGACGGCCACGCCGAGGCCGCCGAGCAGCACGATCGGCAGCCAGCCGGGCAGGGACACCGACGTGGCGGTGCTGTCGACGCTCGTCCAGCCGACCACGCCGGCGGCGAGCACGAGCACGAGCAGGGCCGCGGTGGCCCAGACGGTGCCGTTCACGGTCATCACGTCGGTGCGCTGGACCGGCTGGTAGGCGGGGGCGGCGTACGCCTCCTCTAGCTGCTCCACCCCCATCGCCCAGCCGGCGGCGTCCTCGAAGGCCTTCTCGTTCAGGGCGGGGTTCGACGTGCGCATGGCGCCCATTGTGCCTGGCCGGGGCGGCAACGGGGTGCTCGGGTCAGCGGACGGCGTCGGAGATCCGGGTGGCGATGTGCACCGCGTGGTCGCCGAGCCGCTCGTAGAACCGGGCCACGAGCGCGGCCTCGGCGGCCACCCCGGGGTCGAGGTCGCCGCGCACGAGCTGCTCGGTGAGCTGGCGGTGGAGCTCGTCGAGGACGTCGTCCTCGCGCTCGAGCCGCGGCCCGGCGTCGGGGTCGCGCTCGGCGAAGCCGTCGGCCGCGCCTCGCCACAGCTGCACCGCCGTCTCGCCCATCCGCTCGAGGATCCCCCGGGCGGCGGGCGGGAGGCCCTCGACGAGCCCGGTGCCCGCCCGGTTGGCGATGTGGACGGCGAGGTCCCCGGACCGCTCGAGCTGGGGGACGATCCGCACGAGGACGAGCACCCACCGCAGCTCGCCGGCCACGGGGGCCTGGAGCAGGAGCACCCGCTCGATGTCGGCCTCGAGCTGGACCATCAGCTCGTCGACCGTCTCCTCGCCGGCGAGGACGGCGGCTCGGGCCTCGGCGTCGTCGGCCATGAGCGCCTGGCTCGCGGCGGCGACGCCCTCGGTGACGAGCGCGAAGAGGCGGGTGACCGTGGCCCCGAGCGCGTCGAGCTGCTGGTGGTAGCCGACCCGCAGCGGCTGCGGGCGCTCGGGGACCGGGCCCTCCTCGCTCACGGGCTCAGCCGAGGCTCACGCCGAGCTGGTCCGCCGCCCACCCCTTGAGGCGCTTGTAGTCGACCTTGCCATTGGGGGCTCGGCCGATCGTGTCGACGGCGAGCACCCGCTTGGGCGCCTTGTAGGCGGCCAGCTTCGATCGGACGTGGCGGATGATCCCCGCCTCGTCGAGCTCGACGCCGGGGGCCAGCTCCACGACGGCGGTGATCGCCTCGCCGAACTTCTCGTCGGGCACGCCCACGGCCACGGCGTCGAGCACGCCCTCGTAGGTCTTGAGGACCTCCTCGACCTCCTCGGGGTACACCTTCTCGCCGCCGGTGTTGATGCACACCGAGCCCCGGCCGAGGAGGGTGAGCGTGCCGTCGGCCTCCACTCGGGCGTAGTCGCCGGGGACCGAGTAGCGCTTGCCCTCGAAGGTGATGAAGGTGGCCTTCGTCTTCTCCTCGTCCTTGTAGTAGCCGATCGGCTGGTAGCCGCCGACGGCCACGCGCCCGGTCTCGTCCGAGCCGGGCTGCACCTCGCGGCCGTCGTCGGTGATCACCTTGGTGTGCTCGCCGACCATGAACTTGGCGGTGCTGGCGGTGCCGCCGGCGGTGGACACCGACTGGCCCATGCCGAGCGCCTCGGACGACGAGAACGCGTCGATGATCATCATCCCCGGGTGGTGGGCGAGCAGGCCCTGCTTGGACTCCTCGGAGAACATCACGCCCGACGACGAGACGATCATCAGGCTGGAGATGTCCCACTTGCCGGGGTTGGCGTCGAGGGCTCGCACCATCGGCTTGGCGAAGGCGTCGCCCACGATCGCGATCGAGTTGACCCGCTCCCGCTCGATCGTCGACAGCAGCTCCTCGATGTCCAGCGAGCGGCTCTCGAGGGTGACGGTGCACCCGCCGCCGGAGAGTACGATCAGCTGGGTGAAGCAGCCGGTGCCGTGCATGAGGGGGCAGGCGGGGAGGCCCACGAGGCCGGGGCCCGACACGCTCTCGCGGATCACGGTCAGCTCGTCGTCAGGGTCCTGCTCGCGCACCGCGGGGACGAACGACCCGACGAGGTTGCGGATGAGGTCGTCCTGGCGCCACATCACCCCCTTGGGCATGCCGGTGGTGCCGCCGGTGTAGAGCAGGTTCAGGTGGTCGCCCGAGCGCCCCCACGGACCGGCCACGGCGTCGGCGGTGCCCTGGGCGGCGGCGTCCTCGTACGGGGTGGCCCACTCGGGGCAGGGGCCGCTGCCGTCGTCCACCCACAGCCACAGCTTCACCTTGGGGAGCTGGTCGCGGATGGCGTCGACCCGCTCGGCGAAGGTGCCGTGGAACACCACGCAGGCGGCGTCCGCGTTGTCCCACAGGTAGAGCAGCTCGTCGTCGAGGTACCGGTAGTTCGTGTTTACCGGGGCCATGCCCGCCTTGAAGGCGGCGAACATGGACTCGAGGTACTCCGGGCCGTTGTAGAGGTACTGGGCGACCTTCTCCTGCTCCTGGAGCCCGGCGTCGAGCATCGCCTGCGCCACGCCGTTGGCGCGGCGGTCGAACTCGGCCCAGCTGATGCGCCGCTCGCCCTGGATCTGCGCCGGCGCGTCCGGCACCAGCTCGGCCACGGTCTCCCAGATGTCAGCGAAGTTCCAACCCGACATGGTCCCCTCTTCCCCTCGTGGACGACCGATCCGCGGCGGACGGTCGAGGGGCGAGCGTAGCCGCCGCGAGCGTTCTTGACCGAGCAGTCAAGAACGGGGCTACGTTGGCCGGCGTGGACTTCGAGCTGCCGGGTGACGACGATCCGAGGCGGGTCGCGGTGCGGGCGTGGCTGGCCGAGCACCCGTCGCCGACCGGCCGGCAGCTGGCCGAGGCCGGGTACGTGGCGCCCCACTGGCCCGCCCCGTGGGGCCTCGACGCGGACCCGATCCACCAGCTGCTGATCGACGACGAGCTGCGGGCCGCCGGGGTGGCGCGGCCGGTCAACCCGATCGGCATCGGCTGGGCCGGCCCGACGATCCTGCACGCCGGCACCGACGCCCAGAAGGAGCGGTACCTGATGCCGCTCCTCGCCGGCGAGGAGATCTGGTGCCAGCTCTTCAGCGAGCCCGA
>DATGRC010000053.1:0-2727 GCA_035303865.1 Acidimicrobiales bacterium | reverse complement strand
CGCAGGAGGCGGGTGTAGAGCTTGCCCGTCGGGTGCCGGGGCAACTCGTCCTCGACGTCGACGGATCGCGGGACCTTGTAGCCGGCGAGGTGCTGGCGGGCGAAGGCGAGGATGTCGGCCTCGAGCTCGGGGGACGCCTGGTAGCCGGCCTCGAGCTCGACGGCCGCCTTCACCTGCTCGCCCCACTCCTCGTCGGGGATGCCGAACACGGCCACGTCAGCGATCGCCGGGTGGTCGATGAGGACCTGCTCGATCTCGGCCGGGTAGATGTTCACGCCGCCGGAGATGATCACGTTGGCCGCCCGGTCGGAGAGGAAGACGTAGCCGTCCTCGTCCACGTAGCCGACGTCGCCCATCGTGAACGTCCCCGGCGCCAGGTGCGCCTCAGCCGTCTTCTCCGGGGCCTGGTGGTACTCGAAGACCTCGTCGGTGACGAGGTTGCGGCAGTAGAGGGTGCCGACCTGGCCGGCCGGCACCCGGGCGCCGCTCGGGTCGACCGCGAAGACCTCGTAGGACGGGATGGCCCGCCCGACGGTGCCGGGCCGGGCCATCCACGCCTCGCTGTCGGCGAGCGTGAACACGCCGCCTTCGGTGCTGCCCCAGTACTCGAGGAGCACCGGGCCCCACCACTCGATCATCCGGTGCTTCACCTGCGGGGCGATCGGGGCGGCGCCGTGGAGGACGGTGTGCAGCGACGACACGTCGGCCGCCGCCCGCACCTCCTCGGGGAGGCGCAGGAGGCGCACGCACATCGTGGGCACCACGTGGGTGTTGCGGACCTGGCGCTGCTGGATCAGCTCGAGGCACTGGGCCTCGTCCCAGCGGGGCATGAGGACGAGCTCGGCGCCGTTGGCCAGGTCGATGTGGGCGAAGCCGAGCGGGGCGGCGTGGTAGAGCGGCCCGGTGACGAGGTGAGGGCCCTGGCCGTCGAGGCCGAGGGCCATCCCGGACGCGGCGCCCATCTCGAGGGCGGTGCCGAGCGACGGCTGGCGCTTGCGGCGCACCCCCTTCGGGCGCCCGGTGGTGCCCGAGGTGTAGAGCATCGTGCCGCCGCTCGGGCCGTCGAGGGAGAAGGGGGCGTCCGAGGCGCCGGCGGCCAGCGCGGCGAGGTCGTCGGCCAGCACGACGGCGACGTCGCCGGCCGCCCGCGCCGCGGCGTCGCGCGCGACGGCCTCGTGGTCCGGGTCGGTGACGAGGGTGCGGGCACCCGCGTCGTCGAGGATGTAGGCCACCTCGGGTGCGGTGAGGTGCCAGTTGATCGCGGTGAGCCAGGTGCCGGACAGCTGCGCCGCCACGAGGAGCTCGACCAGCTCGACGCGGTTGCCCATCAGCGCGGCGACGTGGCCGCCCGGGCCCACCGTGTCGTCGACGAGCCAGTGCCCGAGCCGGACGGCTCGGTCGAGCAGCTCGCCCCTGGTGCGCCGGCGGGTGAGGTCGTCGACGGCGGGGGCGTCGGGGTGGGCGACGGCGAGCTCGACGAGGGTCATGGGCGGTGATCCTGCCAGCGTTCGCCGGGCTCGGCTCGGCGGAGCGGGGTGCGCCGTGGCTCGGCGTAGCCTGCAGGCATGCCGGTGGCCGCGAGAGGCGGGCGATGAGCGAGCGCAAGCCCCGCAAGCAGCTCGAGCAGCTCGGCGCGCTCATCCGCCAGCAGCGCCAGCAGGCGGAGCTCACGCTGCGGGACCTGGCCGCTCGGGCCAACGTGTCCAACCCCTACCTGTCGCAGATCGAGCGGGGTCTGCACGAGCCGTCGGTGCGGGTGCTCAAAGCGATCGCCGGCGCGCTGAACCTGTCGGCCGAGACGCTGCTGCAGCAGGGCGGGCTCCTCGACGGCGACGGCGACGAGCCCGGCCCGCCGTCGGTCGAGGAGGCGATCCGCCGAGACCCGCGGCTCACCGACGAGCAGAAGGCGGCGCTGCGCTCGGTGTACCGCAGCTACGTGGGCGACGACTGAGCCGCCGAGGCGCACCGGCCCCGAGCGCGACGGAGCGGCGCACCCGGGAGAAGGCGCGCCGCTCGACGTCGGAGGGGTGGCCCGTCGGGCCGGTGCTCAGGCGGCCTTGGCGGCGGCCTTGGTGGTCCTGGCCTTGGCGGCCTTCTTGGTGGGGTAGCCGGCCACCGGGGCGACCGCCTCGAGGACGGCGGTGACGACCGCCGTGTTGGCGTCGATCAGCTTCTTGGCGAAGCGGGCCTGCGACTCGACGACCTCGATCGGGGTGGGGAGCCCGTCGGGGTAGGTGATCTCGGGCAGGCGGCCCTCGAGGCGCTCGACGCCCTTGGCGACGGTCTCGGCCACGGGGGTGCGGGCCTTCTTGAGGAGGTCGATCAGCTCGGCTTCGTAGCTCTCGACCTTGTCGAGGAGGGTGGTGGCCATGGTGGCTCCTTCCGGTGGGGGGATCTTCGCTCGCGCGGTCTCGTGCTAAGAATATCAAGCATCTTGCTTGGGATGCAACGTGACGGTGGGCACCGCCACCGAGCGCTCAGGCCGGCGCGAGGCCGAGCCCGAGGGCGAAGGCCCGCCGCCAGGCCGTGTCGTGGAGGCCGAGCGCGCCGAGCCGGGCGTCGGCCTCGGCTCGCCGGTCGGCGGCGTTGGGGGCGCCCAGCGCCTCCCCCACCACGGCGGTGGCCAGGCGGGCCAGCGCCTGGTTGACGACGTCGCCGGTGGCGTCCACGCCGGCCCGGACCCGGGCCAGCGCCGCGTCGGCGCTGGCCCACGCCGCGCTCGGCGAC
>DATGRC010000052.1:0-2671 GCA_035303865.1 Acidimicrobiales bacterium | reverse complement strand
TGACCCGCTCCAGCCTCCTCGACGTGCTGGGGCTCGACTACGTCCGCACCGCCCGGGCCAAGGGCCTGCGGGAACGGGTCGTCATCGTCCGCCACGCCCTTCGCAACTCGCTGCTGCCGGTGGTCACGGTGGTGGGCCTGTCGCTGGGCACGCTGGTCGGCGGGGCGATCCTGACCGAGACGATCTTCAACCTCACCGGCATGGGCAAGACGCTCTTCGACGCCATCGAGGGCCGCGACTACTTCGTCGTCCAAGGCTTCACGCTGGTCGTCGCGGTCGGCTTCGTGATCATCAACCTGATCACCGACATCGTGTACACGATCCTCGACCCGAAGGTCCGGGTGAGCTGATGGCGGTCGAGGAGATCCCCCTCGGCGAGCAGCAGGCGGGCGACGCCGAGCCGGCGCTGCAGCTCGAGCGCGGCGGGCTGTGGCGGCAGGCGCTGCGCCAGACGTTCCGCAAGCGCTCGGCCGTCGCCGGTGGCGTGATCCTCGCGGTGCTGCTGTTCATCGCCCTCTTCGCGCCGCTCATCGCGCCCTACGGCGAGCGCGAGGTGCTGCTCGCCACCGAGGGCCTCCGCCCCCGGGCCGAGCCCTGCATCCACCTGAGCGTCGACTGGATCCCCGACCTCCCCGTGCTGTCGCGGGCCGAGAGCTTCCTCGAGGCCAACGGGTTCTCGTGCCCGTCCGACCGGCCCCAGCACCTCATGGGCCTGGACGGGAACGGCCGGGACGTGTTCAGCCGCATCCTCTTCGGCGCCCGCACCTCGCTCGTGGCGAGCATCGGGGCGGTGAGCTTCGCGGTGGTGTGCGGCACGATCCTCGGGCTGGTGGCCGGGTTCTTCGGCGGGCGGATCGACAACGTCGTCATGCGGGTGATGGACGTGCTGCTCGCCTTCCCGGCGCTGCTGCTCGCCATCGCCATCGTCACCGCCCGCGGTCCCGGCCTGTTCAACGCCGTCCTGGCGGTGTCGGTGGTGACGATCCCGGTCTACGCGCGGGTCATCCGCTCCCGCGTGCTGTCGGTGCGCGAGCAGGACTTCGTCGCCGCCGACCGTGCGCTCGGCGTCTCGAACGCCCGGATCCTCGTGCACCGGGTGCTGCCCAACTCGCTCACCCCGCTCGTCGTGCAGGCGACGCTCGGCATGGCCACGGCGGTGCTGGAGCTGGCGGCGCTGTCGTTCTTCGGCCTGGCCGGCGACCCGGACACGGCCGAGTGGGGGCGCATGCTGTCACTGGAGCGGAACCAGCTGTTCACCTCGCCCCACCTGGTCTTCTACCCCGGGCTGATGATCATGCTGAACGTCCTCGCCTTCAACCTGATCGGCGACGGCCTGCGCGACGCGCTCGACCCGAGGCTCAACTCGTGACCGGAGCGCCCGCCGACCCCGTGCCCCCGGCGACGGCCCCCGGCGGCGAGGCGGCGCCGGACGACCGGACGGCCGCGGGGCCGCTGCTCGACGTGCGCGGCCTGCGCACGTGGTTCTTCACCTCCGGCGGGGTGGTCAAGGCCGTCGACGGCGTCGACCTGACCGTCGGCCGGGGCGAGGTCCTCGGCCTCGTCGGTGAGTCCGGCTCGGGCAAGAGCGTCACCTTCCTGTCGGTCATGCGCCTCGTCGACGCCCCCGGGCGCATCGTCGACGGCGAGGTCCTCTTCGACGGTCGCGACCTGCTGACCCTCCCCGACGCCGAGATGCGGGACCTGCGGGGGAGCCGCATCGGGATGATCTTCCAGCAGCCGATCTCGTCGCTGAACCCGGCCTACCGGGTCGGCTTCCAGATCGCCGAGGTGTTCGAGGCCCACGAGGGGCTGAAGCGCAAGCACGGCTGGGCCCGCGCCCGGGAGCTCCTGTCCCGGGTCGGCATCGGGGACGCCGCCCGCCGGTCCCGCGCCTACCCCCACGAGCTGTCCGGCGGCCAGGCCCAGCGGGTGATGATCGCCATGGCGCTGGCCGGCAACCCCGACCTGCTGGTGGCCGACGAGCCGACGACGGCGCTCGACGTCACCATCCAGGCCCAGATCCTCGACCTCATCGCCGACCTGCAGCGCGACCTCGGCACCAGCGTCGTGCTCATCACCCACGACCTCGGGATCGTGGCCGAGATCTGCGACCGGGTGGCGGTGATGTACGCCGGGCAGATCGTGGAGGAGGCGCCGACCCGCACGCTGTTCCGCGAGCCGAAGCACCCCTACACCCAGGGCCTCATCGGGTCGGTGCCGGTCATCGGGCAGCGCCGTGAGCGCCTGGCGGTCATCCCCGGCCGGGTGCCGAACCTCGTCGACCTGCCGGTGGCGTGCCGGTTCGCGCCCCGCTGCGCCGCCCGGGTCGAGCACGGGCTGACGCAGTGCACCGAGGCGCTGCCCGCGCTGGTCGAGGTGGACCCGGGGCACAAGGTGCGCTGCTTCCTGCACAGCGACGAGGTCGAGGCCGTCCCCGAGGTGCCGGTCGAGGTGGGACGCCGGTGACCGCCGAGGGCACGCCCACCGTGGGCGCACCGCCGGCCCGGGGGGACGGGCAGGGGCGCACGCCGCTCGTGTCGGCGCGCGGCCTGGTCAAGGCGTTCCCGATCCGGGGCGGCGCCTTCGGCCAGGTGGTCGGGCACGTGCGGGCCGTCGACGACGTCGACCTCGACATCTGGCCCGGCGAGGTGCTCGGCCTCGTGGGGGAGTC
>DATGRC010000051.1:0-9214 GCA_035303865.1 Acidimicrobiales bacterium | reverse complement strand
CCCGAGGAGCGCCCGCCGTCCCCCGAGGAGCAGCGGGCGTCGCTGCTGCTGCCGACCCGGCTCCTCGTCGTCCCGATGGTGCTGTGGTGCGGCGCGATCGTGCTGTTCGGCCTCCTCGCGCTCGGCGGCGGCGTGCGGGTGTCGATCCGCACCGCCCTGACCGTGCTGCTCGGGGCCATCGTCACCTGGGCCTTCGCCTACCTGCTGAGCGAGCTGGCGCTTCGGCCGGTGGCCGCCCGGGCGCTCGCCACCGCACCACCCCAGGTGCGCACCCCCGGCCTCGGCTCCCGCACCCTCCTCGTGTGGCTGGCCGGCACCGGCGCTCCCGCGGCCGGGCTCGTCATCGTGGCCGTCGTGTCGCTCGTCGACAGCGACGTCACCGCCACCGTGGTGGCCCGCACCACGCTCGTCATCAGCCTGATCACGATCGTCGCCGGGCTCGGGCTCCAGATGCTCGGCACGAAGGCGGTCACCGACCCGCTGCGGGCCCTGGCCGCGGCGCTGCGCCAGGTCGAGCAGGGCGACCTCACCACCCGGGTGGTCGTCTACGACGGCAGCGAGATCGGTCGCCTCCAGTCGGCGTTCAACCAGATGGTGGCGCAGCTCGAGGAGCGGGAGCGGCTGCGCGACCTGTTCCGCCGACACGTGGGCGACGAGGTGGCCCGAGCGGCGCTCGAGCGAGGCACCGAGCTCGGCGGGGAGCGCCACGAGGCGACCGCCGTCTTCGTCGACGTGATCGGCTCCACCACCCTCACCGAGACCGTGCCGCCCGAGACCGTCGTCGAGGTGCTCAACGCCTTCTTCCACGAGGTGGTGGCGGCGGTCGAGGCCCACGGCGGCTGGGTGAACAAGTTCGAGGGCGACGCCGCCCTGTGCGTGTTCGGCCCGCCGGCCGGGCTGCCGGACCACGCCACCGCCGCCCTGCGGGCCGTGCGGGACCTCGCCGAGCGGCTCGGGCGGCTCGGCGCCACGCACGCCCTCGCCGCCGGGATCGGGGTCGCCACCGGGACGGTCACCGCCGGCAACGTCGGCGCCGCGCAGCGCTTCGAGTACACGATCATCGGCGACGCGGTGAACGTGGCCGCCCGGCTCACCGAGGAGGCCAAGGAGCACCGGCCCCGGGTGCTCGCCGCCGCCGCGACGATCGAGGCCGCTGACGAGGCGGAGCGGGCCCGCTGGCACGAGGTCGGCACGATCGAGGTGCGGGGCCGCTCCAGCCCGATCACCACGTGGACCTTCCAGCCCGACGGCGGGGCGGCCGAGGCGACCGTGGCCTGACCGGGCGCCGCCGCTCAGAGCAGCGGGCCGGTCCGCTGGCCGTTGTCGGCGCCGATGCCCCGCTTCATCGGGGCCCGGCCGTGCGGCGGGCGCACCGGCGCCAGGGTGGGCGGCGTCGGGCACGGCACCGACCGGGGCTCCCCCGCCACGAGGCGCAGGCGCTCGCCGTGGTGGGCGATCTCGAGGTCGTCGCCGTCGAGCAGCGCGTAGCGGGCCGCCCCGGGGGTGAGCTCGACCTCGAGGCGGGCACCGCGGTGCAGGAGCCGGAACCGGATCCGGTCGAGCGCCGCCGGGAGCTGGGGGGCGAACGACAGCTCGCCGTCGTCGTCGCGCAGCCCGCCGAAGCCGGCCACCACCGCCAGCCAGGCGCCGGCCAGCGACGCCAGGTGCACGCCGTCGGCCGTGTTGCCGGCGATGTCGTGGAGGTCGACGAGCGCCGTCTCCCGCAGGTACTCGTAGGCCAGGTCGAGGTGACCGACCTCGGCGGCCACGATCGACTGGATGCAGGCGGACAGCGTCGAGTCGCGGACGGTGATCGCCTCGTAGTACTCGAAGTCCCGTCGCTTCTGCTCGGGGCTGAAGTGCTCGCCGCAGCGGTAGAGGGCGAGGACGAGGTCGGCCTGCTTCACCACCTGGCTGGAGTAGAGCGCGTAGTAGGGGTGGTGGAGCAGCAGGGGGTAGTGGTCGTCGTCGGTGGCCTCGAAGTCCCAGTGCCGGTAGCGGGTGAACCCCTCGGCCTGCTGGGTCACCCCGAGCGCCTCGTCGTAGGGGACGACCACGTTGCCGGCGGCCCGCTCCCAGGCCGCCACCTCCTCTGCGGTGACGCCGAGCTCCGCCGCCCGGTCCGGGTGGCGGGTGGCGACGGCGGCCGCGGCGCGCAGGTTCCGGGCGGCCATGAGGTTCGTGTACGCGTTGTTGTCGCCGAGCGCGGAGTACTCGTCGGGCCCGGTCACGCCGTCGATGCGGAAGCAGCCCTCGGTGTCGTGGTGCCCGAGGGAGGCCCACAGGCGAGCCGTCTCGACGAGCAGCTCGAAGCCCTCCTCCCGCTCGAAGACGCGGTCGCCGGTGGCGCCGACGTACCGGCACACGGCATCGGCGATCCCGGCGTTCAGGTGGAACCCGGCCGTGCCGGCCGGCCAGTACCCGGAGCACTCCTCGCCCCGCACCGTGCGCCACGGGAACGAGGCCCCGCCGAGGCGCAGCTCCTCGGCTCGGGCTCGGGCGTACGGGAGCGTCTCGTGGCGCCACAGCAGCGCGTCCCGGGCCGCGTCGGGGGCGATCCGCATCAGGACCGGCAGCACGTAGGCCTCCATGTCCCAGAACGTGTGCCCGTCGTAGCCCCGCCCGGTCAGCCCCTTGGCCGGCATCGGGCGGCGCTCAGCGCGGGCCCCGGCCTGCACGACCTGGAACGTGGCGAAGCGCACCGCCTGCTGGAGCAGGTCGTCGCCGTCGATCTCGACGTCGGCGCGGGCCCACACCTCGTCGAGGTAGGCCCGCTGGTCCGCGAGCAGCCCCTCCCAGCCGGTGCGCATCGCGGCGGCCAGCGCGGCGTCGACCTGGTCGCGCAGCGCCGGCATCGACCGGCGGCTCGACCAGCCGTAGCCGAGGAGCTTCACCACCCGCAGCGGCTGGCCCGGGGCGACGTCGGTGCTGAAGGTGACCCGCCCGAGGTCGATGTCGCTCTCGGCGTTCGTGGCCACGTCGAAGGCGCCCTCGACGAGGTGGTCGATAGCGGCGACGACGCGCAGGCCGCTGGCGCGGGTGCGGTGCCCGAGGATCACCTCGAGGCCGTGGTGGTTGTGGAGCTCGCCGACGAGCGGAGCCCGCAGCGCGGCCGCGGCCCGGGGGTCGCCGCTCGACGCGGGGATCGGCTCGTTGGCCTCCAGCACCGACTGCACGACGACCCGGGCCGGCGCCCCGACGGACTCGACCACGTACTCCACGGCCGCCACCGACCGGTGGGAGAAGGACACGAGCCGAGTGGAGCGCACCCGGACCGTCTTGCCCGACGGCGAGGTCCACACCAGCTCGCGGCGCAGCACCCCGGCTCGCAGGTCGAGGGTGCGCTCGTGGTGCTCGAGCGTGCCAAGGCGCACGTCGAGCGGCTCGTCGTCCACGAGGAGGCGCAGGTGCTTGCCGTTGTGGACGTCGATGAGGCTCTGGCCCTCGCGGGGGTACGCGTAGGCGTCCTCCGCGTAGGGCAGCGGAAACGTCTCGAAGACGCCGTTCAGGTAGCTGCCGGGCACGCCGTGGGGCTCGCCCTCGTCGAGGTTGCCCCGCAGGCCGATGTGGCCGTTCGAGAGGGCGAAGATCGTCTCGGTGCGGGCCAGGTGGTCCACGTCGAGGCGGGTCTCGGTGATCGCCCAGGGGTCGACGGTGAAGGTGGGGTGCTCGCTCACGTGGGCTCCGGCAGCTCCGAGAGGTCGCCGACCACGAGGTCGGCCCCGTGGCGGTAGAGGGCGTCGGCGTGGCCGGCCCGGTCCACCCCGACCACCCACCCGAAGCCGCCGACCCGACCGGCCTCCACGCCGGAGGTGGCGTCCTCGAACACGGCGGCCTGCGCCGGCGCCACGCCGAGGCGCTCGGCGGCGGCGAGGAACGTGTCCGGGGCGGGCTTGCCGGCGAGGCCCTCGCGAGCGGCCACCTCGCCGTCCACGCGCACGTCGAAGAGGTGCTCGATCCCCGCGGCCTCGAGCACGGCCCGGCAGTTGCGGCTGGCCGACACGACCGCGCACGGCCGCCCGAGCGCCCGCACCGCCTCCAGGTAGCGCACCGACCCGGGGTAGGTCTCGACGCCGTCGCGGCGGATCAGCTCCAGCACGAGCTGGTTCTTGCGGTTCCCGAGCCCGTGGACGGTCTCGAGCTCGGGCGGGTCCTCCGGGGTGCCCTCGGGCAGCTCGATGCCCCGGGAGGCCAGGAAGGTGCGCACCCCGTCCTGGCGGAGCCGTCCGTCCACGTGGACCGTGTAGTCGGCGAGCTCGAAGGGCTCGAACGGTGCACCGGTGGCCTCGGCCCGGGCCCGCAGGTAGGCGTCGAACATCTCCTTCCAGGCGGCCAGGTGCACCTTGGCCGTCTGGGTGAGCACGCCGTCCAGGTCGAAGAGGTAGGCCTCGAGGCGCTCCGGACGGGGGCGGCGAGCCATGGGGAGACCCTACCGACGCCCCGGACCGGCCGGCGGTGATGCGAACCGGCAGCGCTCGGGGTGCGACGATGAGCGGCATGCGCGCCCGCCCCCGCCTCCGCTCCCTCGCCCTGGTCGCCGCGCTCGGGCTCGCCGCAGCGTGCTCCGGTGACGACGCCCCCTCCACCGAGGGCCTGTCCCCCGAGGCCGCCCGCGGGGCCGAGCTCGTCCAGGAGAAGGGCTGCCTCAGCTGCCATCGCACCGGCACCGACCGAGCCGCCGGTCCGGGCTGGGGCGGCCTGGCCGGCAGCGAGCGAGAGCTGTCCGACGGCTCCACGGTGGTCGCCGACGCCGAGTACCTGCGCCGCTCGATCACCGACCCGGGCGCCGAGGTGGTGGCTGGCTTCGCCAACGCCATGCCCCGCTTCGAGCTGAGCGACGAGGAGCTCGACGCCATCGTCGCCTACCTCGAGAGCCTGGCCGGCGGCTGAGGCGAGCCGGCCGGCGGCGCCGATGGGTGACCTCGTTCACCTCCGCTTCTCCGGCCCGTCGCCGGGGCGCTAGGTTGCCCGCCGCGTGTCCGCCCCCGCCCCTGCCGAGGACGTCCGTCCGATGCCGACCGCGCTGCGGGCGGCCATCGTGCTGGCGCTCCTGTACCTCTTCCTGGCCGGCATCTCGGTCCTGGAGGGGGGCATCTCCTCGCTCGGCGAGGGCGTGCAGGAGTCGCTGTTCTCCAGCGTCAGCAACCCGATCGCCGGTCTGTGCGTGGGCATCCTCGCCACCGTGCTCGTCCAGTCGTCGTCGGTCAGCACGTCGACCGTGGTGGGCCTCGTCTCCACCGGTCTGCTGAGCGTCGACGACGCGGTGCCGATCGTCATGGGCGCCAACCTCGGCACCACGGTGACGAGCACGCTGGCCGCGTTGGGCCACGTCCGGCGGCCGGAGGAGTTCCGCCACGCGTTCGCGGCGGCCACGGTCCACGACTTCTTCAACCTGCTGACCGTGGTCGTCATGCTGCCGATCGAGCTGGCCACGGGCGTGCTGTCCAAGACAGCCCGATGGCTGACCGAGGCGCTCGTGGGCCAGGACGGCGCCGAGTTCGACAGCCCGATCAAGAAGATCGTGGAGCGCCCGAGCGAGGCGATCATCGACGGCGTCGGCAACCTCGTGTCGGGAACGGCCCTCGGCATCGTGCTGATCGGCCTCGCCCTGGGGATGATCTTCGTCGCCCTCGCCTTCATCACCAAGAACATGCGGGTGCTCGTGGCCACCCGGATCGAGCGCTCGGTGGGCGAGCTGCTCGAGCGGGGCGGCGGCACGGCGGCGATCGCGCTGGGGATGGTGATCACGATCGCCGTGCAGTCCTCATCGATCACCACGTCGGTGATGGTGCCGCTGGCCGCGGCGGGCATCGTCACGACCCGCAACGTGTACCCGATGGCCATCGGCGCCAACATCGGCACCACCGCCACGGCGCTGCTCGCCGCGATGGCGGCGTCGCGGCCGGAGGCGATCACGATCGCCCTCGTCCACACGCTGTTCAACGTGTCGGGGACGCTGCTCTACTACCCGGTGCCGGCGATGCGGGCCCTGCCCGTGCGCCTGGCCGACGGGCTGGCCGAGATGGCGATGCGGCGGCGGTCCGCCGTGCTCGCCTACGTGGTCGTCACCTTCCT
Source organism: Acidimicrobiales bacterium (assembly GCA_035303865.1). Taxonomy (GTDB): domain Bacteria; phylum Actinomycetota; class Acidimicrobiia; order Acidimicrobiales; family VFJN01; genus VFJN01. Next base: position 3,139 of record DATGRC010000051.1, on the reverse strand, counting down.
CGTGGTCCCCGCCTTCGGGGTCCTTCTCCTACGCTGAGGCTCCCATGGTCTTCTCCTTCTTCCGCGCCGGCGACACCGACTCCCTGGACCAGATCGACCAGGAGGTCGCGGGGATGCTCAGCGACTGCCGGCACAGCCTCGACCTCGCCCTCACGGCGCTCATCGCCGGCGGGGACGACATCGAGGCGCTGGGCGAGGAGATCCGGGCCACGGACGCGCGGATCAACCGGGCCGAGGAGAACGTCCGCCGGGATCTGATCGTGCACCTCGCGGTGCGGGGCACCACGGACTTCGGCTCCACGATGGCGTCGATCCTGGCCGTGAAGAAGCTCGAGCGGATGGGCGACCAGGCCAAGAACGTCTACGACCTCGCCGCCGAGGGCGTGCGGTTCACCAACGTGCCCGACGCGGACGAGCTGCGCGAGCTCGGCATCGAGGTGTCGAACCGCCTCGGCGAGGCGTCGGCCCTGCTCAGCGAGCCCACCGCGGAGGCGGTGGAGCCGTTCGTGGCCGCCTGCCAGGCCCGGATGGACGACCTGGACCGGCGGGTGAACGGGCTGATCCACTCCGACGAGCCGGCCCGGGTGGCGGTGCCCCGGGCGATGTACTTCCGGTACCTCAAGCGCATCCTGGCCAACGCGGCCGGCGCCGTGGAGGTGCTCGTGCAGCCGGCCGAGCCGGTCGATCCCGACCGCGACGAGTAGCGCCTCAGGCGTCGACGTCAGCGTCCGCCTCGCCGTCGCCCGCCTCGGCGAGGCGCGCCGCCACCCAGCGGCCCACGGGGTCGTCGCCGCCAGCCAGGTGCCAGGCGTAGTGGGCGTGGAGGCACTTCACCCCGCGCCGGGTGCCGCCCACGCCGCCGCTCGGACGGGGCCCGGTGTGGTCGGCCGGGATGGCGGCGTCGCGCTCGGCGGCGTAGCGGGCGTGGGCGGCCGCCAGCTCGTCGGGGTCCACCGCGGCCTCGGCGGCCCGCACGCCGCCGTCGGACTCGAGGCGGGACACGAGCGTGCGCTCGGGCTCACCCACGAGCCAGTAGCGGGTGGGCATCGGGGTGCCGTCGTCCATGAAGGGGGCGTTGCGCAGCACCACCGGGGAGCCGTCGGGGTGGCGGACGACCACCTCGAACTCGCTGCGCACGGGCCGCCCGAGGAGGGCCTCGACGGCGACCCGGTCCTCCTCAGCGGTCACGACCGCACCCCGGACGGCTCACCGACGACGCCGGGCCAGCAGCTTGCGCAGCACCCACACGATGGCCACGACGGCGAGGACCGGCGTGACCTTCGAGCCGACCGTGCCGCGGTCGGGCCCGTCGTGGTGGGCCGCGGCGCTGACCGGACCCTCCGTGGGGGCGGTGAGCGGCGTCGGGGTGGCGTCGGCCGGCTGGCTCGGCGGCTCGGGGGCCGCGTCCGCCGCCCCGGTCGAGGCGTCGTCACCCGCTTCCTCCGTCGCGGCGGTCGCGGCGTCGCTGGTCGTGACGGCGTCATCGTCGCCGTCCGACCGCGCGCCGTCCGCGGCGTCGGTGGCTGCGGTGGGCTCGTCGCCGGTCCCGCCCGCGGGCTGCGCCGCCGGCTCCCCGGCGGCGGGCTCGGGGGCATCGCTGGGCGCCGGGGTCGTCGGCTCCTGGTCGTCGGGGGTGGCGTCAACGGGCTGGTTCATCGGTCCTCCAGGGTCGAGCGGTGAGGGGCAGGGCGATCCGTACCCGCGGGCCGGCGCCGTCAGCCGGGCCGAGGCCCGGAGCGGGATCAGGGTGCCTCGAGGGAGGCGTGCACCTCGCCGGCGCTCATCTGGGGATCGTAGATCTCCCCGTAGGGCCACAGCGGGGGGAGGTCGAGCGGCGGCAGCGGGGCCGGGAGCACCGCGTAGGCCTCCTCGCCCGGGTAGGCGAGGTTGTACTGCTCCCGGGCCAGCCGCTCGATCTCCTCGTCGGTCTGCAGCGCCTCGATCCGGGCCTCGAACGCCTCGTTCTGCGCGCGCAGCACGGCGAGGCGCTGCTCGATCTCGGCGGTGGCGGCCCGCTGCTGGAGGAACGTCTGGGTGGGGAACAGGCCGATGGCGAGCACGCCGAGGAAGGCGGCGCCGCCGCCGGCCATCCCGAGGGCCCGACCGATGCGCCGCAGCCGCTGGCGGCCCGGCCGCTCCGCCGGCCGGTCGACCGCGGGGGCCGGCTGCAGCCAGGGGCGCGCCGCCTCGCGCCCGCGGTCCCGGCGCACCGGCCGGTGCCGGCCGAGCGTGTGCGGGCGCGCCGAGCGACGCCGAGCGACCGGGAGGTCGCGGCGCCCCTGGCGCGGGAGGTGGCGGCCGCCGCTCACCCGCCGGCGCGACCTCCGTGCGACAGCGCGTCGAGGCCCCAGAACGCGGCGGTCTCGCCCAGCTGGGCCTCGATCCGCAGGAGCTGGTTGTACTTGGCCACCCGGTCGGAGCGGGCCGGCGCGCCGGTCTTGATCTGACCGCAGTTGGTGGCCACGGCGAGGTCCGCGATCGTGACGTCCTCGGTCTCGCCGGAGCGGTGGGACATCACCGAGGTGTACGAGCTGCGGGTGGCCAGGCCGACGGTCTCGAGCGTCTCGGTGAGCGTGCCGATCTGGTTGACCTTCACGAGGATGCTGTTGGCGACGCCCTCGCCGATGCCCCGCTCGAGGCGCTCCACGTTGGTGACGAACAGGTCGTCGCCGACGAGCTGCACCCGGTCGCCGAGGCGCTCGGTGAGGATGCGCCAGCCCTCCCAGTCCTCCTCGGCCATGCCGTCCTCGATCGACACGATCGGGTAGGCGTCGCAGAGGCGGGCCAGCTCGTCGGCCATCTCGGCCGGGGTGAGGGAGCGGTCCTCGCCGGGGAGGACGTAGCGACCGTCCTCGAACAGCTCGGTGGAGGCCACGTCGAGGGCCACGGCGATCTGCTCACCGGGCCGGTAGCCGGCCTTCTCGACGGCCTCGATGAGGAGGCGCACCGCGTCCTCGTTGGTGGACAGGTTCGGGGCGAAGCCGCCCTCGTCGCCGAGGGCGGTGGACAGGCCTCGCTCGTGCAGGAGCGCCTTCAGGGCGTGGTAGGTCTCGGTGCCCCACCGCAGCGCCTCGCTGAAGCTGGCCGCGCCGACCGGCATGATCATGAACTCCTGGAAGTCCACGGTGTTGTCGGCGTG
>DATGRC010000050.1:0-13042 GCA_035303865.1 Acidimicrobiales bacterium | reverse complement strand
GGCCACGGCAGCGAACAGCTCGGCGGGCCCGACGTCGGGGTAGGTGAAGCTCGGGATCTGGAGGCCAAGTCGCGTCATGGCCCCATCCGACCACAGCGGCGGCCGGGCGCGCCGGACCACCGCGCCAGGCGGCCGACTGGCCCGGTCGGCCAGCGGGACCGCAGGTCGTGCGCAGGCCGGGACCGAGCCGCGGCCGGCGGCTCAGGTGGCGTCGTCGGAGAGGGCCTCGGCGGTCCCGTCGCCCTCGGGCCCGTGGCCCTCGGCGGGGCCGGGCTCGGTGCCGACCCCGAGCAGCTCGGCCACCTCGGCCGTCTCGATGCGCCGGAAGGCGCGACGCCCGTTGCGGCGCGACAGCACGGCCACCTCGAGGTCCTCGGCGGCGAGCGTGCGGTCCGGTCCGGCCAGCGCGGCCACGGTGGCTCGCAGCGCGGCGCCGAGGTCCATGCCCGGCTGGAAGGCCTCCTCGAGGCGCTCGCCGATCGCCTCGGCGTCGCCGCCGATGGCGCTGAAGCGGTCCTCGTCCACCACGGAGCCGTCGTAGAGGATGTGGAAGATCTGGTCCTCGTCGGCGTCGGCACCCACCTCGGCCACGAGGATCTCCACCTCCATCGGCTTCATCTCGTGGGTGAAGATGTGGCCGAGCATCTGGGCGTAGGCGTTGGCCAGGCTGCGGGCGTCCACGTCCTCGCGGCTGAAGCTGTAGCCCTTCAGGTCGGCGTGGCGGACCCCGGCGATGCGCAGCTGGTCGAACTCGTTGTACTTGCCGACCCCGGCGAAGGCGATCCGGTCGTAGATCTCGCTGACCTTGTGGAGGGTGGCGCTGGTGTTCTCGGCGGCGATGAGGATGCCGTCCTCGTAGAGCACGGCCGCGGCGCTGCGACCCCGGGCGATGCCCTTGCGGGCGTAGTCGGCCCGGTCCTTCATCACCTGCTCGGGGGCGACGTAGAAGGGCATGCTCATCGGGCCACCTCCCGGGTGATGATCGCCTCGACCCGGGTGCGCAGCTCGTCGTCGTCGACCCGCTGGTAGCCGTCGGCGGTGATCGTGGCCACCGTCGGGAAGATGCCCCGCATGAGGTCGGGCCCGCCGGTGGCGGCGTCCTCCTCGGCCGCCCGGTAGAGGGCGTGGAGCAGGAGGTCGATCGCCTCGTCGCGGCTCATCCCCTCCCGGTAGCCGAGCTTCACGACGGTGCCGGCGTGGAGGCTGCCCGAGCCGGACTCGACGTGCTCGGACTCCTCGTAGCGGCCGCCGGTGACGTCGTACTCGAAGAGGCGGCCCTCGCCGCGGCGCAGGTCGTAGCCGGCGAAGATCGGCACCACGGCCATGCCCTGCATGGCGGCGGGCAGGTGGCCGCGGACCATGGCGCTCAGCTGGTTGGCCTTGCCCTCCAGGCTGAGGACCTGGCCCTCGACCTTCTCGTAGTGCTCGAGCTGGAGCTGGAAGAGCTTCACCATCTCCATGGCGGCGCCGGCCGCGCCGGCGATGGCCACGCCGCTGTAGCGGTCAGCCGGGAAGACCTTCTCCATCGTCTTGTGGGCGATGAGGTTCCCGGCGGTGGCCCGGCGATCGCCGGCCATCACCACGCCGTCGGCGAAGCGCACGCCGAGGACGGTGGTGCCGTGGGTGACCTGCAGCGGCTCGTGCCCGCTGGCCGAGACGGACACGGGCGCGGGCGACGGGTTCACCCGCTTCAGGAGCTCGATGAACGAGGGCCCCGGGTCGTCCGAGGTCGAGAAGATGGGCAGCGTCATACCCGGGCGAGGCTATCGACCCCGCTCCCCCACCCGCGCCGTCGGGTCATCCGACGGCCGCGTCGGGGTCGAACCCGGTTCGCGGCGCTGCCGCAGGTGGAGCGCCGTCGTCAGCTGCACGAGCGCGGCGAGCGCGCGCCTCGCTCCCGACGGGGTTCGCGCGGCGGCCTCCTCAGCGGTGCCGCCGACGTCGCGGACGGGGTGCGGCCCTCATCTCCTCAGGAGATGGTGGGGCCTACTCCCCTCCCTTCTGCACGTACGACTTCACGAAGTCCTCGGCGTTGGACTCGAGGACCTCGTCGATCTCGTCCAGCAGGTCGTCGAGCTCGGCCTTGATCTTCTCGCCCTGCTCGGACTGGCCCGGGACCTCCTCGACGACCTCGTCGCTCTTGGTCGGCGCTTGCTTCTTCTTGTGCTCACGTTCGGCCATGGCGGGTTCCTTGCGCTATTGCCCCAGCTGGTGGAGCAGGTCGGCGGCGCTCTCGCACCTGTCGAGGAGGCTACCCACGTGGCTGCGGGTTCCACGCAGGGGTTCCATCATCGGGACCCGCCGGAGGGGCTCGTCGCCCACGTCGAACACCAGCGAGTCCCAGTTGGCGGCCACGATGTTGGAGGGCCACCGCTGGAGGCACCTGCCCCGGAAGTAGGCCCGGGTGTCCTCGGGGGGCTCGGTGGTGGCCCGGTCGGCCTCCGCGTCGGAGACGAGCTGCTCGAGCCCGACCCGAGCGGCGAGTGACCGCTCGGGTCGCAGGTCGTGGTACTGGAGGTCCATGGCGGCGAGCCGGGCGTCGTCCCAGCGCAGGCCGTGGCGCTCCCGGTACCCGTCGATGAGCCGGTGCTTGGCCACCCAGTCGAGCTGGTCGGCCAGCTGGCCGGGGTCGGTCTCGAGGGCGGACAGCACGGCCTCCCACCGGTCGAGGACCGCCTCGCCCACCTCCTGGCCGCCGATGCAGTCGAGGCCGCGCTCCTCAGCGAACTTCCGAGCCCGCGTGTGCAGCTCCCACTGTGCCTCGAGCGCGGTGATCGACGAGCCGTCGGTCAGCTCGATCGGGCGGCTGAGGGTGAGGTCGTAGGAGACCTGGCGCAGCGCCTGGACGGGTCGGGCGGGCACGAGGTCCCGGGTGAGCCAGTCGTCCTCGATCATCGACAGCACGAGGGCGGTGGTGCCCACCTTCAGGAAGGTGGCGACCTGCGAGAGGTTGGCGTCGCCGACGATCACGTGGAGGCGCCGGTACTTCTGCGGGTCGGCGTGGGGCTCGTCGCGGGTGTTGACGATCGGCCGCTTGAGCGTGGTCTCGAGGCCCACCTCCTCCTCGAAGAAGTCGGCCCGCTGGGTCAGCTGGAACGGCACGTCGGCGCTCGTGAGCCCGGCCGCCTCGGTGCCCACCTTCCCGGCCCCGGTGAAGACCTGCCGGGTGATGAAGTGCGGCATCACGTTGGCCACGATCTTCCCGAACGGCACCTGCCGGTCCATGAGGTAGTTCTCGTGGCACCCGTAGCTGTTGCCCTTGCGGTCCGAGTTGTTCTTGTAGACCACGACCTCCTGGCCCTCGGGCAGGAGCTGGCGGGCGGCCGCCATGGAGCGCTGCAGGATCAGCTCGGCGGCCCGGTCGTAGAGAACGACCGAGCGGGGGTCGGCGCACTCCGGCGTGGACAGCTCGGGGTGGGCGTGGTCCACGTAGTAGCGGGCCCCGTTGGTGAGCACGGCGTTCACGAGGTGGGTCTCCACCTCAGGTGGCGTGGCGCCGGCCACCGTGTAGCCGCGGGCGTCCTTGCCGGGCTGCTCGTCCTCGAAGTCCCAGCCCACCCGGGTGGGCCCGGACGCCTCGCCCCGACGGGCCAGCTCCTGCACGTAGGCGTTGATGAGCACCGACGAGGCCGCGATCGGGTTGGACTCGCCCCCGCGGACGAGGATCCCGTACTCCGTCTCGATGCCGAGCACCTTCGGCAGCGCCATGGAGCGACCCTACCGCCCCCCGCTCCCCGGGGGCCCTCCACCCCGTCGCACCCCGCCACCAACCGTTCTCGGGTCCGTATTCGGACGATCGCCGGACTCCCAGCCCGAGAACGCACGACGACGGCCACCACCCACCCAGCCCGCTCCCCCACCCACCGACCGTTCTCGGGCCCGAACTCGGACGATCGCCGGACTTCCAGCCCGAGAACGGGTTGGGGGCGGGCGGTGGGGCCTACAGGTACTGGCCGGTGGCGACGCGCTCGATGGCCCGGCCGCCCTGGGGCTCGCGGTCCTCCTCGCGCTGGACGATCGTGCGGACGTAGACGATCCGCTCGCCCTTCTTGCCGGAGATCTTCGCCCAGTCGTCGGGGTTCGTGGTGTTCGGGAGGTCCTCGTGCTCCTTGAACTCCTGGTGGATGGCCTCGATGAGGTCGTCCACCGTGATCCCCTTCTCGCCGCCGGCGATGAGGCGCTTGATCGCCTGCTTCTTCGCCCGCCGGACGATGTTCTCGATCATGGCCCCGGACGCGAAGTCCTTGAAGTACATGATCTCCTTGTCACCGTTCTGGTAGGTGACCTCGAGGAACTGGTTGGCCTCGTCCGTGCGGTACATCTCGGCCGCGGCCTGCTCGATCATCGCCTGGACGGCCTTGGCCGGGTCGCCGCCGCCGAGCTCCTGCACGGTGCCCTCGTGGAGCGGCAGGTCCGGGGTGAGGTACCGGCTGAAGATCTGGATGGCCGCCTCCTCGTTGGGGCGCTCGATCTTGATCTTCACGTCGAGGCGCCCAGGCCGGAGGATGGCCGGGTCGATGAGGTCCTCCCGGTTGGAGGCGCCGATGATGATGACGTTCTTCAGCGTCTCCACGCCGTCGATCTCGACGAGGAGCTGCGGCACGATCGTGGACTCCATGTCTGAGCTGATGCCGGTGCCGCGGGTGCGGAACATCGAGTCCATCTCGTCGAAGAACACGATGACCGGCCAGCCCTCCTCGGACTTCTCCCGGGCCCGCTGGAAGACCAGGCGGATCTGGCGCTCGGTCTCGCCCACGTACTTGTTGAGCAGCTCCGGGCCCTTGATGTTGAAGAAGTAGGACTTGGCCGTCTCGACGCCGGTGGCCGCCGCCACCTTCTTGGCCAGGCTGTTGGCCACCGCCTTGGCGATGAGCGTCTTGCCGCAGCCCGGCGGGCCGTAGAGCAGGATGCCCTTCGGGGCCGGCAGCTTGTGCTCGGCGTAGAGGTCCTGGTGGAGGAACGGCAGCTCCACCGCGTCGGCGATCTGCTCGATCTGCTCGTCGAGGCCGCCGATGTCCTCGTAGGCGATGTCCGGCACCTCCTCGAGGGCCAGGTCCTCCACCTCGGGACGAGGCAGCTTCTCGAGGACCAGCCCCGAGCGCGGGTCCATGAGGACGGTGTCGCCGTTGCGGAGCCGGACGTCGCGCAGCGAGTCGAGCAGCTCCACCACCCGCTCCTCGTCAGCCCGACCCACGACGAGCGCTCGGGTGTCGTCGAGGCGCTCCTTGAACACGACGACCTCGCCGGTCATGTCGGCGCCGCGGGCCAGCACGACGTTGAGCGACTCGTTCAGCACGACCTCGGCGCCCCGGGGGATCTCGGCGTCGGCCAGCTCGGGGTGGATCGCCACCCGCACCTTGCGGCCACCGGTGAACACGTCCACGGTGCCGTCCTCGTTGTGGCCGAGGAGCGTGCCGTAGGCCGACGGCGGCTGCGTGAGCTTGTCGACCTCCTCCCGCAGCGCGGCGATGTGCTCGCGGGCCTCGCGCAGCGTGTAGGTCAGCTTCTCGTTCTGCGAGACGGCCTGGGCCAGCTGCCCCTTCATCTCGAGGAGCCGCTCCTCCAGCGTGCGGACGCGCTTGGGCGCGTCCTGGAGGCGGCGGCGGAGCTTGAGCACCTCCTCCTCCAGGGCGCGGACGTGCTCCCGCAGCTCCTCGAGCTCCGCCCGACCTGCTGCCATGTCCTCGGACCCGTCGACCGGAACCACCTCCTGCGTGCCTTCGCGCACCCTACTCCTGCAGCGGTGCCGCGCAACGGCGGTGTGCGACGCCTCAGTTAACCCGAGAGTTGCCGGGTTTATTGCGCGGCGCGCTAGGGTGACCGCACACCCGGATCCCAACACGAGGTAGCCCACCATGAAGGTCTGGATCGACCAGGATCTCTGCACCGGCGACGGACTGTGCGAGGAGATCGCCCCCGCTGTGTTCACCCTCCTCGACGACGGCTTGGCCTACGTGAAGGACGGGGACAAGGTGCTCTCCGACCCGGGCGGCGCCGAGGGCATCGCCCCCGTGCCCGCGGGCCAGGAGGAGGCGGTCATCGAGTCCGCCGAGGAGTGCCCGGGCGAGTGCATCTTCATCGAGGTCGACTGACCCGCCGCGCCACCCCGGCGCGCTGACCGAGTGCTTGCGATGGGGCCCGCCGGGCCCCATCGGCGCGTCCGGGCGAGGTTCCGGCGACCCGCCCCCGGCGGGTAGCGTGCTCGCCGTGCCGGCCTCGACCCCCGCCCGCCACGGGCGGCCCCCATGGCCTCCCGCCGCCTCCTGCCGGGTGCTGACGCCCGGCAGGGGCTCGTCGCGCTCGGGCTGAACTCGTCCTCGAGCCTCGTCGCCGGCGCCGTCCTCGGCTCGCTGACCGACACCTTCGCCCGGTATCCGGGGATGCTCCTCCTCGTCCCCGCGGCGATCGGTCTGCGCGGCAACATCTTCGGCGCCCTGGGCAACCGCGTCTCCACGTCGATCCACGCCGGGGAGCTGCAGCTCAAGCTGCGGGGCCGCACGGTCCTCGGCCAGAACGTGCTCGCCGCCCTGGCCCTCACGCTCGGGATGTCGGTCGTGCTCGTGGCTGCGTCGGCGATCCTCGCCACCGCGCTCGACCTCGGCCCGACGATCGGCCTGGCCGACCTCGCGCTCGTGTCGGTGGCCGGCGGGACGGCGGCCTCGCTGCCGGTGCTGGCCGCCACGCTCGGCCTGGCCGCGGGAGCGGTCCGCTTCGGCTGGGACCTCGACAACGTGACGGCTCCCCTCGTGTCCACCCTCGGCGACGCCCTCACCCTGCCCGCCCTGTGGCTGGCCACCGGCCTGCTCGGCTACGGCCTGGCGTCGACGAGCGCGGGCTGGGTGCTGGCCGCCCTGGCGGTGGCGGCCATCGCCTGGGGCGTGCGCACCGACCTCGACGTAGTGCGCCGGATCGTGCGCATCTCGCTGCCGATCCTCACCGTGGCCGGCGTGGTCAGCACCCTCGCCGGCGTCACCCTGGAGAAGCGGCTGGAGACCTTCACCGAGCTTCCCGCCCTGCTGATCCTCGTGCCCGCCCACATGTCGAGCGCCGGCGCGCTGGGCGGGATCCTCTCGGGCCGGCTGTCCTCGAAGCTGCTCCTCGGCCTCGCGCCGCTGACCGCGGTGCCGTCGCGAGCCGCCCGCGACGAGCTGCGCTTCGTGCTCGGGCTGAGCCTCCCCGCCTTCGTCGTCAACGGCCTCGGCGCCCACCTCGTGGCCGGGCTGCTCGGGGTGAGCTCACCGGGGGCGGTCGAGCTCGTCGCGGCGTCGCTGCTCGGCGGCCTGGCGGCCATGGCCGTCGTGCTCGTGATCGCCTACTACGGGACGCTGGCCACGATCCGCACGAACCTGGACCCTGACACCTACGGCATCCCGATGGTCACCTCGACGGTGGACCTCGTCGGGGCGATGACGCTGATCGTGGCGATCAGCGTGCTCGGCCTCACCTGAGGGCGCTCAGCCCTGCCCGGTCGGTGCCGTGTCCGAGGCGGGGACCCGGCGCACCGAGCCGGGACCGCCGAGGCGGGCCGGGTCGGCCTTGGCCCAGCGCCAGAACATCGTGCCGATGACGGGCCAGATGATCGGGATGCTGCCCACCTTCATGAGCGCGCCGGCCATCTGCTGGTCCTCCACCGGGTCGAGGTCGCCCACCCGGGGGGCCAGCTCGTAGAGGGCGTAGAGCGGGAAGTCCGCGAAGGTGAGGAAGCCGCCGGGGAGCATCGGCACCAGCCCGGCGGCGAGGAACAGGTAGACGCAGCGGACGGGGTAGCTGGGCCGGAACTCGCGGATCGGCCCGCAGATCGGCCACCAGAGGGCGATGCCGCCGACGATCCAGATCAGGTCGAGCACGAACGAGCCGGCCTGGTTGACCCGGAACGTGTCCACGGTGAACGGGGCGTGCGTGGCGAGGAGCACGGCGTTGGCCACGAGCGCGGCGGCCCACGGCCGCGACAGCAGCTCGTTGGCCCGGGCCAGCCGAGGCCGCTCGGTGGCCCGCAGGGCGAGTCGCTCGGGGATGGCCAGCACGAGCAGCGGGGTGGCCACGAACGTGTAGAGGAAGTACTGGAGCATGTGGGCCGAGGCGAGGTACCCGGACCCGAGGGTGCCGATCGGCCAGTCGCTGGCGATCCAGAGGAACGCCAGGCCCGACCAGAAGGCCAGCGCCTCGCGACGGCTCGGCCGGATCCCGCTGCGGCGCACGACGGTGACGGCGCCGACGGCGATGCTGGCGATGAACAGCCACACGCCCGGGTAGGCGCGGGGGGACCACGACCAGGGCAGCCGGGTCGCGGCGCACCACCAGGTCACGACCCTGCCCCCTCGTCCCCGACCAGGCGGGCCAGCGCCTCGTCGACGTCGATGACCTCGACCGTGGCCTCGAGCGGGCCGCTGCGCTCCAGCTCGACGGTCAGCTCGAAGGTGTCGCCGAGCTCGACGGGATCGACCAGCCCTTCGACCATCAGGTGCCCGCCGCCGGGCTCGAGCGCGGTGTCGGTGCCGCCGGGCACCGGCAGGCGGTCGGTGGGGGTCATCGTCGCCAGCCCGTCCCGCTCGACGGTGCGGTGGAGGCTGATGCGCTCCGCTCGGCCCTCGTCGGGGCCGCTGAGGGCTGCGCCCACGATGTGGTCTCCTCCCCCCTCGTTGGCGAGGGTCAGGTAGATGGCGAGGCTGCCCTCGCCGGGGATGGTGTAGGCGTCCACGACGCTAACGGCCGGTTCGGCCTCTGACGACGGGGCGCACGCCCCGAGCCCGAGCGCGGCGACGGCGACGGCGACGACCGCAGCCGTGATCCAGGTGGCGCTCCGGCCGGGGCGGGGGTCACGAGGCGCCATCGTCTGCGGTGATCTCGGCGAGGATGGGCAGGTCGTGCACCCAGTCCTGGCGACGCACGCCGAAGGGGTAGACGACGTGGTTCAGGTCGTCGGCCGTGTAGGCCAGGATCTGACCGGCGTGGCCGACGAGGTAGTCGCCGGAGGCGTCGGCCTCCTCGACGATCGCCACCGGCACCCCGGCCGCCACCTGGGCGGCCTCGAGCTCCTCGCGGGTGCCCACCAGCCCGATGAAGCGGGGGTCGAAGCGGTCGAGGTACTCGCGCACCGCCTCCGGGGTGTCCCGGGCCCAGTCCACGCCCACGAACACCACGACCGGGTCGAGCGAGGACAGCTGGTCGAGGGCGCCGGCCAGGGTGGCCAGGTGGATGGGGCAGATGTCGGGGCACGACGTGTACCCGAAGAAGAGCAGCGTGAGGCGGCCCCGGGTCTCCGCCTCGAAGTCGAACGGCTCGCCCTCGGTGGTGGTGAGCGTGAACGAGGGCCGGGGATCGGGCTCGGCCAGCTCGGTGCCCCGCAGCCCGAGGCGTCCGGTGTCGCCCCCGTCCGGCGCGTCGGTGCCGTCGAGCTGGAGCCGCACGACGACGGCCAGCGCGAGCACGACGGCGGTCACCCCGATCGCGACGAACGGGGTGCGCCTCACCGGTGCGGGCCCATCGCGGCGGGGCCGGCGGGGCGCGGACCGCGCTGCGGGGGGATCGGGTCCGAGGCCATGTCCCTAGGGTCGCTCGCCGGGGGGCTCGGGTGCCAGACGCGGCCTGCGACAGGGGTCACAGGGCGGCGAGCTCAGAGGCAGGGCCCGGTGTCGACGGGCTGGGAGAGGTCGCCGGCCAGCACGGCCTGGAGCTCCTCCACGTCGAGGGCGTAGGCCACGTCGGGCTTGTCGGGGGCGATGGCGAAGGCCACGCCGACGACGCGCCCGTCAGCGTCCACGAGCCCGGCCCCGGAGTCCCCGGGAGCGAGCGCGGCGGCGAGGATCAGCACCTGGCGCTCGGTGCGCTCCCGGTCGTAGATGTCGGTACCGGTGGCCCGGACCTCCCGGCCCACCTCGAACGGCGCCGCTCGCAGCGCGCCGCCTCCAGGGTGGCCGAACACGGCGCCGGTGTCGCCCACGTCCGCGTCCCCGAGCGGCAGCGGCGCCCGATCGAGGCCGGGGACCCGGAGCACGGCGAGGTCGCGGCGGTGGTCGAAGGCCACGACCGTGGCCGGCACCTCGCTCCCGTCGCTCAGCTGCACCGTGGTCTCGCCCTGCCCGGCGACCACGTGGGCGTTGGTGACGACCAGCTCGGGGGCGACGACGAAGCCGCTCCCCTCCTGGATCCGCCGGCAGGCCACGCCCTCGACCTTCACCGTCGAGCGAACCACCTCGTCGACCACCGCCTGCGGGATCCCGGCGGCGGTCGGCGGCGGTCCGAGGTCGGGGGCGGCCTGGAGCGCCGCGAAGACCCGCGGGAACTGGTCGCCGCCGACGAGGCGGCGCAGCGCGGCGAGCGCGTCGGGCGGCTCGGGGAACCGGTCGTGGACGACCCGGGCGATCGTGGAGGTGCGGGCCTGGTGCGAGGGCCAGCCCCGGACGTCGGCCATGAGCGGCAGCAGGAGCCAGAGCCCGACGAGCACGCCGATCGCGCCGGCCGCCGCGCCCGCGCCGCGGTCGACCGCCCGGACGCCGCCGATCGGGAGGACGACGTGGAGGCGGGCGCCGACCCACAGGCCGAGGGCCTGGCCGATGAACGCCCCGCCGAGCAGCGTGCCGAGCGTGACGAAGAGGAGCTGCTGGTCCGACCCGTCCTCGATGGAGCGCAGCACCGGCGGCAGGAGCCGGGCGGCGGCGAACAGGCCGAGCGCCATGCCGATCCAGGTCGTGACGCGGGCCAGGAGGCCGAGGCGGTAGCCGCCCACGCCGGCACCGACCAGCAGCGCGCCGACCACCAGGTCGAGGGTGTTCACGGTCGCCGGTCCGGATCGCTCCGCCGGCACCCCACCCTCGCGATCACGGGGGTCCGGGGGCGCCGAGCAGCCGGGCCGACGTGAGGAAGCCCGTGTGGGCGACCATCCGGTGATCGGGCCGGACCGAGGCGCCCTCGATGTGCCAGCCCCGCTGGAGGACCTCGATCGTCTCCGCCATGCCGAACGCGCTGTCGGCCAGGGCCTCCCGCAGCTGGGCCGCCTGCGTGATCTGGGGGGTGTAGGCGAGGAGGATCCCGCCGGGGTGCAGCGCCCGCTCGGCGTGCTTCACCACCTGCCACGGCTCGGGGAGGTCGAGGACGATCCGGTCGAGCCCGGTCTCGTCGATGCCCTCGTACACGTCCCGGATCTCCACCCGGTAGCGGGCCAGGGCGTCCTCGCCCAGGAAGGTGGTGACGTTCTTGACCGCGCGCGCCGCGAAGTCGTCCCGGATCTCGTAGCCGACGATGTCGGCCCCCGCCCGGAGCATCCCCATCGACAGGGCCCCGGAGCCCACCCCGGACTCGAGGACCCGGACGCCGGGCTGGATGTCCGCCATCATCAGGATCGGCCCGATGTCCTTCGGGTAGATCACCTGGGCGCCGCGGGGCATCTTCAGGATGAACTCCGACAGCGTCGGGCGGATGGCGGTGTAGGTGAGCCCGTGGGTGGACCGGAACGCCGTCCCCTCGTCGGCGCCGATGATGGCGTCGTGGGCCACGATCCCTGAGTGGGAGTGGAACTCCTTGCCGGCGGCCAGGGTGACCAGGTACCGGCGCTTCTTCGGGTCGATGAGCATGATCTGCTCGCCTTCGCGGAACGGTCGGCTCACGACCGCCGTCCGAGGGTGACGGGCACGGGCGTGGCCGATCGGGCCCGCTCGGCCATGCGGCAGAAGGCGCACACGTCGCCCGGGGTGGGCGCACCGCAGACCTGGCAGGGCGCCAGGTTGGCCTGCTCGGCCTCCGCCTCGGGGGTGAACCGGGCCGACGCCCGGGCCAGGAACCCGTGGTAGAAGTCGTGCTTCGACCCCGGAGAGGCGGCCTCGATGGCGTTGAGCGCCTCCTTGTAGGCGAGGTGCTTGTTGCCCACCGCCATCGGGCACTCCTCGACGATGTACTCGATGCCCCGGAGCACGCAGTAGGCGGCCATCTCCCGCTCGGTGAGCCGGACGAGCGGCTTCACCTTCCGGGGGAAGCCGTTGCGGGCCGGCAGCACCGGCAGCTGGCGCCCGAGGTACTCGGTCTGCCAGCGCAGCACGTTGCCGAAGAGCACGGCCGCCTCGTCGTCGAGGTTGTGGCCGGTGGCCACCACGTCGTAGCCGCCGGTGCGGGCGGCCTCGTCGAAGATGTGGCGCTTGGACAGCCCGCACGCCGAGCACGGCACGCGACGGGTGACGGCGGCCGCCGTGGGCACGTCGAAGCCGTGGTCGGCTCGCAGGTCGACCTCGACGAGGCGCAGCCCCCGCTGCTCGGCGAAGGCGCGGGCGTGACGGCCCGAGACGTCGGAGTACTCGCCGATGCCGAGGCCGATGTAGAGCCCGGTGGCGTCATAGCCGAGGTCGAGCAGGAGGTCCCACAGGGCGAGCGAGTCCTTCCCTCCCGAGACGGCGACGAGGACCCGCTCGTCGGGGGCGAGCATCGAGAAGTCCTTGATGGCCTTCGCCGTCTGGTCGCGGCACAGGCGGAGGAAGTGCTCGGTGCAGAAGTTGGCGTTGTGGCGCCGGATGTCGATGACGGCCGGCCCGCGGCAGACGCGGCACTTCACCGGGGTGGCTCCACGGGGACGGACCCGCCCGAGATGACGGGCCGGATCTCGATGCGGTCGTCGTCGGACAGCATCGCGTCACCGGGCACGAGCTCGTCGTTGCGGATCACGAGGAACGACTCGCGGTTCAGCTCGAGGCGGGCGAGCAGCGTGTTCACCGAGATCGATCCCTCGACCTCGATCTCGCGCGTCGGGTTCCTCAACATGACCTTCACGCCTCCATCATGGCAAGCGCACCGCCGGTCCACGACACCGGCTCCGCGTGTGGGCGAGGTGCTGGCTCAGCGGCGACGGGCGGCCTTGCGTCCGGCGCGCTCGGCGGCCCGTTCGGCGCGCCGGGCCTTGCGGGTGATGGGGCGGCCGGTGCGGTCGTTGGCCTGATGGTCGATGACGAGCTGTTGGCCGGGCCGCAGCTCGGTGCGGTAGATGGTCTCCTCGCCGGGCTTGCGCACCTTGTTCGCGCTGCGGAGCAGCCACACGGCGGTGCCCGCGATGAGCCAGCCC
>DATGRC010000049.1:0-3792 GCA_035303865.1 Acidimicrobiales bacterium | reverse complement strand
CCGACGCCGACGCCATGATCCGGCGGCCGGTGGCCGTGGAGCCGGTGAAGGTGACCATGTCGACCATCGGGTTGGAGGTCAGCTCGTCGCCCACCTCGGCGTGGCCGGTGATGACGTTGACCACGCCCGGTGGGATGCCGGCCTCGGTCGCGGCCTCGGCGATCATCATGGCGTCGAGCGGGGTCCACGGGTGGGGCTTGAGCACCACGGTGCACCCGGCGGCGAGCGCCGGGGCCACCTTCACCACGTTGAGCATGAACGGGAAGTTGAACGGCGTGATGGCGGCGACCACCCCGATGGGCTCGCGCACGATCGCCGAGCCGGCCATCCCGCCCGGCTGACCGGAGGGGGCGCCGTTCTCCACCCAGTCGAAGGAGTGCTCGACGATCGCGGCGTTCGAGCGGAACATGCCGATCGACCCGGCGGCCTGGATGTAGTCGGTGAGGAACCCGACCGAGCCGGTCTCGGCCACGATCAGCTCGCGCAGCTCGCCGGCGCGGCGCTCGAGGACCTCGGCCAGCCGGACGAGCGCGGCCGCCCGCTCGGAGGGCTTCATCCAGGGCCAGGGCCCGGTGTCGAAGGCCTTGCGGGCGGCGGTGATGGCGGCGACGGCGGTCTTCGGGGACGCCTCGGGCACCGACCCGATGACCTCCTCGGTCGCCGGGTCGATGACCTCGATGGCGCCCTCCGCGCCCTCGCTGGTCCAGGCTCCGTCGATGAACAGCTCGTAGTCCCAGCGCTTGGTCATCAGGTGTTCCCCTCGGTGGCGAGGTGCCGCCGCGGTGGGGACCTCGAGGGACGTCGCCCGAGCGCCGCCCCTCGACCCCCCGGATCGGCACGAGTTGGATTGAGGCTACTCTAATCGCAGTTTGCCACTGCCGCTGCGGCGGCCGGAAGGGGGAGACCCGTGTACGACGTGCTCGATGGCGTGAGGGTGCTGGAGGTCTCGGCGTGGGCGTTCGTCCCCTCGGCCGGTGGCGTGCTGGCCGACTGGGGCGCCCAGGTGATCAAGGTCGAGCCGCCCACGGGCGACCCGATGCGGGGCCTCATCAACGCCGGCATCGTGTCCGACGGCCCGTCGTTCCCCTGGGAGATCTGGAACCGGGGCAAGCGCAGCATCGCCCTCGACCTGCAGCAGGCCCGCGCCCGCGAGATCGTGCTCGACCTCGCCGCCGAGGCCGACGTCTTCCTCACCAGCTACCTGCCCGCCACCCGGGCCAAGCTCGGCCTCGACGTCGCGGACGTGCAGGCCCGCAACCCGAACATCGTCTACGCCATCGGCACCGGGTACGGGCCCCGGGGCGACGACGCCGAGAAGGGCGGCTACGACGCCATCTCCTTCTGGTCCCGCAGCGGCATCTCCGCCGCGGTCACCCCACCCGACTACGGCCGACCGCTCGGCCAGCCGTCGGGCGCGTTCGGCGACTCGATCAGCGGCATGGCCCTCGCCGGCGGCGTCGCCGGCGCCCTCCTCCGCCGCGAGCGCACCGGCAAGGGCGCGGTCGTCGACGTGTCGCTCATGGGCACGGCGATGTGGTCGATGCAGATGGCGATCGTGGGCGCCGCCGTGATGGGGGCCACCCCGCCGGAGGACGACACGAGCAAGGCGCCGCCGCCGGCCCAGCTCGTCCTCAACCCGTTGGTCAACAGCTACCGGACGAGGGACGGCCGCTGGATCGCGCTGTGCATGCTGCAGCTCGACCGGTACTGGAAGGGGGTGCTCGAGGTGATCGGCCGACCGGACCTGATCGAGGATCCCCGCTTCGCCGACGGCGCCGTCCACCAGAACCACCAGGCGCTCGTCGAGGTCCTCGAGGAGGCGTTCGCGTCGAGGACGCTCGCCGAGTGGCGGGAGCTGCTCGCCCAGCAGGACGGCCAGTGGGACGTCGTGCAGCACATCTCGGAGATCCCCGACGACCCGCAGGCCCGGGCCAACGGGTTCGTCCAGACCGTCACCTATCCGGGCGGCCACGAGCTGCCCCTCGTGGCCTCGCCGGTGCAGTTCGACCGGCAGGCGCCCACGCTGCGCCCGGCCCCGGAGTTCGCCGCCGACACCGACGACCTGCTCAAGGACCTCGGGCTCGACGACGAGGCGATCATCGAGGCGAAGCTCTCCGGCGGCGTCATCTAGCAGCCCTCGCCACGACCTCGAATTGAGGATACTCTAGACCCCAGCGGTCGGAGCGTCCGGCGCCGACCACGAAGCCGCCGAGCAGGGGGTCCGAGTCATGCTGCCCGAGGACGCACAGATCATCTCCGTCGACGACCACGTCATCGAGCACCCACGGGTGTGGACCGATCGCCTGCCAGCCAGGTTCCAGGAGGCCGGGCCGAAGGTGGTCGAGGTCGACGGCAACGAGCTCTGGAGCTTCGAGGGCCGGCTCAGCCCCACGATCGGCCTCAACGCGGTCGCCGGCAAGGACCCGAAGGACTTCGGCCTCGAGCCGACCCGGTACGCCGACATGCTGCCGGGCTGCTACGACGTGAGCGCCCGCCTGGCCGACATGGACCTCGACGGCATCCACGCCCAGATGTGCTTCCCGTCGTTCCCGGGCTTCGCCGGCTCCACGTTCTTCGCCGCCGAGGACAAGGAGCTGGCCACCGCCTGCGTGCAGGCGTGGAACGACTTCATCATCGACGAGTGGTGCGCCGCCGCGCCGGATCGGTTCATCCCGATGGTGATGGTGCCGTTCTGGGACGTCGAGGCCTCGGTGGCGGAGGTGCAGCGCACCGCGGCCAAGGGCGCCAAGGCGATCACCTTCACCGAGGCCCCCCACCGCCTCGGGCTCCCGTCGTACCACACCGACCACTGGGATCCGCTGCTCGCCGCCGCGCAGGACGCCGACCTGCCGCTGTGCCTGCACTTCGGCACCGGCGGCGCGCCCGAGGTGGCACCCGACGCCAACTTCGCGGTGGCCATCGCGCTCTTCGGGATGAACTCGCAGTTCGCCACCGTCGACCTGCTCCTGTCCCCGGTGTTCCACAAGTTCCCCCGGCTGCGGGTGGCGCTGTCCGAGGGTGGCATCGGGTGGATCCCGTACATCCTCGAGCGGGTCGACTACGTGTGGGAGCGGCACCGCTGGTACACGGGCGTGAACACCGAGGTGCGCCCCTCGGAGCTCTTCCGGGAGCACATCTTCGGCTGCTTCATCGCCGACGAGGCCGGCGTGGCCATGCGCCACATGGCGGGCATCGACAACCTCATGTTCGAGGGCGACTACCCCCACAGCGACAGCAACTTCCCGAAGTCCCGGAAGATGCTGGAGGAGGTGCTGAAGGACGTCCCCGACGAGGACGCCCGCAAGATCGCCGAGGACAACGCCCGGCGGGTCTTCAACTTCCCCCGCTCGGCGTAGCCCGGCCCGACGCGAGCGAGCCGGCCCCGTGAGGAGGCCGGCTCGCGTCGCGTCCGGGCCCCGGTCGGGGCGCCGGTCCGGCTAGGAGGCGCTGAGCTCGGCGGCGAGCTCGTCGCGCAGGACCCGGCGCAGGAGCTTGCCCATCTCGTTGAAGGGCAGCTCGTCGACGACCTTCACCCGCTCGGGGGTGCAGGCCGAGCGCAGGGCGCCGCGCACGTGGGCCTGCAGCTCCTCTTCGGTGGCGGTGGCGCCGGGGTGCAGCACGACGGCGGCGGCCACCGCCTCGCCCCACTCGGTGTCGGGCACGCCCACGACGGCGGCGGACGCCACCGCGGGGTGCTCGAGGAGCACGGCCTCGATCTCGCCCGGGGAGAGGTTCTCGCCGCCGCGGACGATCACGTCGTCGAGGCGGCCGTGCAGGAAGAGGTAGCCGTCG
>DATGRC010000048.1:0-9430 GCA_035303865.1 Acidimicrobiales bacterium | reverse complement strand
CCGCTTGATCGGGTGGGCGTAGAGGGAGCCGCGCTCCACCCGGCTCTCGGCCACGCCGTGCCCCACCTTGAGGTTGGCCAGCTGCATCACGATGTTCGCCCCGGCCACGAGCCCGCCGGCGCCGGCCAGCACCTTGATCAGCGCCTCGGGCGGCGCCTCGCCGCGCAGGTGGGTGACCGGTGCGAGCGGCTGTCGGGCCGGCTCGGGGTGGGGGCCGTCGTGGCGGTCGGTCGTGACGGGCGCGGTCATCGGCGCGGCCTCCGGCTCCGGCGCGCCCCGGTGGGGGCCGGCTCGCCGGCTGGGTCGAGCATCGGCAGCAGGAGGGCCTCCACCGCCTCGGTGAGGTCGCCCGGCGGCGGGGCGACGACGGCGGCGAGCGCGGCTCGCAGCAGCCAGTGGGCGAGCAGCGCCGGGTCCTGCCGGCGCACGAGGCCGGCGTCCATCGCCGCGACGAGGAGCGGGACGGCGATCTCCACCCCCTGCTCGAGGAGGGCGTCGAGCCGGCGGGTGACGACCCGCCCCATCCAGGCGTCCTCGTCGCGCACCACCTTGGCCACGACGGGGTGGGCGCGGGCGCGCTCGATGGCGGCGACGACGACCGTGGTGACCACCCGGGGCCCGCTGGCGCCGGCGACGAGCTCGGGCAGCCGCTCGAGGAAGCGCTGCGCCTCCCGGGCCACGACGAGCATCGCCACCTGGTCGACCGAGCCCACCTTGCGGCTCACCGTGCTCGGCGCCACGCCCATCTCCCGGGCGATGTCCCGCAGCGAGGTGCGCGACAGCCCGTGGCGGGACAGGCACTCGACGGCCGCGTCGAGCAGCGGGTCGAGGCCCGGGGGCGGCGGCAGCGGCAGGCGCTCGGCGAGGAGCGGCAGGGGGAGCACCTCAGCGGCCATGGCGGCAGTGTGCACCGCCCGGCGCATCAATGCAACACAAAGCGTCGAACGTTGCAACCGCGGTCGGCCGGGTTCAGCCGCGGCGCCGCGGTCGGGTCTGCTCCTCCCGGGGCACCCCGAGCTCGTCGAGCCGCTGGGCCGCGGCTCGGGTGACGGTGGCGACCGCCTCGTCGGGCAGGTCGCCCGCGCGGTGCTGCGCCCACGCCGCCACCGTCTCGGCCAGGTGGTCGAGGTCGCGGGCCACGCGGAGCACCTCGACGACCAGGCCGAGGTCGCCCGGCGGTGTCGTGCCGCCCTCGAGCGCGGCCCAGATCGCCGGGCCCTCTCGGGCCAGCAGCCGCCCGTGGGTGTGGGTCACCAGCTCGAGGCGCCGGACGACCTCCATCAGGTCCCGCACGAGGCCGGGCCGGAACTGGGCGTAGCGCACGAGCGCGGCGCGCAGGCTCCAGTCGCCGGCGCGGGGCCGTTCGGCGACGTCGACGAGCGCGGCCAGCTCCGGCGGCTCGAGGTCGGGCACCCCGGCAGCGTAGGGCGGTGGGCGGACCGACCCGGCTGGCGCGGCCGGGGTGCGGCTGCTCGAATCCATCGAGGCCGACGAGAGGAGGAGGCGACGTGGCCCAGCGGTCGAGACGGGTGGCCGCGCTGCTCGCGGTCGGCCTCCTCGTCGTGGCGTGCGGCGGCCCGAGCCGTCACCGCGAGCCGGACACCGCGGCCGAGGCCCGCCGGGACCGGATCGCCGCCGCCCGGGCGGCCAGCCCCATCGGGGTGGTCGGCGAGGACGAGCTCGACCTGCTCGACGCCTTCCTCCAGCGACGGGCCGGCTGGGACGACGCCGCAGCCGCCGCCTACGCCGCGCTCGACGCGCGCCACGAGGGCGGCTCGGACCGCGCCGTCGCCGCGGCGCTCGACGCGCTGGACGACGAGGCCCGCGGCCTCGCCGCGCTCGACCGGCGCTGGGTCGACGCCGCCGTGGCCGGGTGGGTCGACGAGATCGCCGCGGGCTACGAGCGGCAGGCGGCCGCCGCTCGGGCGCTGGCGCGCGCCGAGGAGACGGGGGAGGGCCTCGACGCGGCCCGAGCGGAGGTGGTGGCGAGCTACGAGGCCACCGTGGCCGTGGAGCTCACCCTCCTGCGGGAGGTGGCCGAGTGGCTCAACGAGGCGGTGCCGACCAGCCGCCAGCGGCTCCACGACATCGCCGACGCCATCGAGCGGGAGACCGAGCCCGCCCGCTGAGCGCCAACGCGCTGGCGGCTCCCGCTCACCTGCACGCTGCAGGCGGTGAAGCCGCGCTGAGCGGGCCCGAGCGTCAGCCGCTCGTCTGGTGGGCGGCGGCGGCCCGCACCGGGACCTCGAGGCCGAGCTCGGCCAGCGCGGCCTCGACCTCCCGGCACCGCCGCCGCGGGTCGTCGCGAGGCGCCACGTGGGTGACGACCACCTCCCGGGCCCCGCAGGCCGCGGCCACGCCGGCGGCCTGGCGGGCCGACAGGTGCGCGGCCCGGTCCTCGAGCTCGGGCGGCATCGTGGCCTCCACGACGAGGACGTCCACCCCGGTGCCGTCGGGGTCCAGCGCGGCGCCGTCGAAGCCGCCGCCGGTGTCCGACGTGTAGGCGAGCGACCCGGCCTCGTGGTCGATGCGCACCGCCATCGTCTCGACCGGATGGTCGGTCCGGGCGAAGCGCAGGCGGAGGTCGCCGACCCGGCGCTCGCCGCCGGCCGCTACCACGTCCCAGGCGAAGGTGGGTTCGGCCCCGTCGCAGACGCGGTCCACGAGCTCGCGGGTGCCCTCGGTGGTGAGCACGGCCAGGCACTCGACGCCGAGGACGTAGCGGAGCGCGTTGCGCAGCACCGGCAGCTCCCCGCAGTGGTCCGGGTGCTCGTGGGTGACGACGACGGCGGTGAGGTCCTCGAGGGCGACGTGGTGCTGCACGCGCCCGAGCGTGCCCGGTCCGGTGTCCAGCCACAGCGACGTCGAGGCGCTGCGGACGAGGTAGCCGCTGCTGGCCCCGCCCGGTCCGGCGTAGGAGCCGTCGCAGCCGAGGACGATCAGCTCGAGGCCGGTGCCAGCGGCGATCGGTCGGGCGTGTTCGGGCATCGGGCCATCACCTCCCGGGCCAGGATGCCTCAGCCGCCGTCCGGTCAGCCGTCCCGGTGGCGGTCGAGGAAGTCGAGGATGGCCCGGTTGAAGATCTCGTTGCGGTCGCCGGCCACCATGTGCCCGGCTCCGGCCACATCCGCGAGCTCGGCGTGCGGGGCTCGGGCCAGGAAGTCCTGCGCCCCCTCCTCGCTGAGGAGGTCGCTGCTGCGGCCTCGCACGAGGAGCGTGGGGATGCGCAGGGCTTCGACGGCTCGGGTGAGCCGGTCCGGTTGGATCACCGACGTGCGGGTCTCGTCGGGCGACCCCTTGGGGCCGAGGACGAACGCCGGATCCCAGTGCCAGTACCACCGGCCGTCGCGCTGGCGCAGGTTCTTGGCCAGCCCGGACAGGTCGGTGGGGCGGGGCCGGTGCGGGTTGTACGCGGCGATGGCGTCGGCCGCCGCCTCGAGGCTGTCGAAGCCGTCGAGGTGCTCGAGCATGAACGCCCCGATCCGCTCTCGGCCCTGCTCCTCGAGGCGGTGGGCGACGTCGACCAGCACGAGCGCCCGGGCCACCTCCTCCTGCACCGGCGTCTCCGCCACGGCGACGAGCGAGGCGAGGCCACCGAGCGACGCGCCGACGAGGATCGGCGGCGCCGGGAGCGAGGCCACCACCGCGGCCACGTCGGCCGAGAGCACGTCGAGCGAGTAGTCGCCGTCGGGCGACCACTGGCTGTCGCCGTGGCCCCGCAGGTCGAGGGAGACCGCCCGCCACCCGGCGTCGGCCAGCACCCGCCAGGTGCCGTGCCACGAGTGGCGGGTCTGCCCGCCGCCGTGGAGCAGCACGACCGGGGGCCCGTCGTGCGGCCCGCCCACGTCAGCGGCCAGGCGGACGCCGCCGGCGCCGGTCAGCGCGACGGCCGTCGGCTCGTCCGTCGGGGAGTGGTCCGGCATCGTCGTCCTCGGCCGGGTCAGCGGGACTGCTGGCCGTCGTCGACCTTGATGACCGTGCCGGTCACCGCGTCGGAGGAGGGGGCGCAGAGGTAGAGCAGCGTCGAGTCGAGCTGGGCCGGGTCGCCGAGGCGCTTGCGGGGCAGCGCCGGCGTGAAGTCGCCCACCCGCTCGAGCATGCCGTCCATCATCTCGGAGGCGAACGCGCCCGGGGCGATGCCGTTGACGTTGATGTGGTAGCGGGACCACTCGACGGCGAGGACCTCGGTCATCCGGGCGATGGCCGCCTTCGTCACCGAGTAGAGCGCCGCCGCGCCGCCCCCGTAGTCGTAGGCCACCATGCTCGAGATGTTCACGATGCGGCCGGGCTGGCGGGCCTCGATGAGCCGGCGGGCCACCTCGATGGCGAGGAGGTAGGGGCCGCGCAGGTTGGTGGAGAGCACCTGGTCGACGAGCTCCACCGACATCTTGTGGGCCCGCTGGGCGTCGGGGATACCGGCGTTGTTCACGAGGATCGACACGCGCCCGGCCGCCTCCTCCGCGGCGTCCACGGCAGCGCGGATCTGGTCGGCGTCGGTCATGTCGAGCGGCACCGGGTGGGCCTGGCCGCCCTGCTCGGCGATGAGGTCGCGCAGCGCCTCGAGCCGCTCGACGCGACGGCCGGTGGGCACCACGACGGCCCCGGCGGCGGCCAGCACCTGGGCGAAGCGCCAGCCCAGACCGGAGGTGGCGCCGGTGACGAGCGCGACCTGGCCGGTCAGGTCGTGGGAGGCGTTGGGGAGCGGGTAGGCGTCGGTCACGGTGGTTCCTCGGAGTCGGCGACGGGTGCCCGGGAGCCTGCCACGCCGGCGACCCCGCCCGAGGCCGGCGCAGCAGACCGGTCCGCGCCGCGCCCGGTTTCTCGTGGGGTCGCCGCGGGGTGCCATCCTGTCGCCGCCTGTCGACCACCCGAGGAGAACCACCCATGTCCGAGCCCGTCCTCGTCACCGAGCGCCGCGGCAACGTGCTCGTCCTGCGCCTCAACCGCCCCGAGGCCCGCAACGCCCTGAACCCCGAGCTGATGGGCGCGTTCGGCAACGCGCTGGCCCGGGCCGAGGAGGACGCCGAGGTCCGCGCCGTCGTGCTCACCGGCACCGGCGACCGCGCCTTCTGCTCCGGCATGGACCTGGCCGCCTTCGCGTCGGGGGAGAAGCCCACCCCCGAGCAGCAGGCCGGCACCGCCCACTTCGGGCGCTTCATCAAGGGCGACATCGCCGTGCCGATCGTGGGCGCCATCAACGCCACCGCGGTGGCGGGCGGCTTCGAGCTGCTCATGGGCTGCGACGTGGTCGTGGCCTCGGCCGAGGCCAAGTTCGGCCTGCCCGAGGTGAAGCGGGGCCTCTTCGCGGCGGGCGGCGGCATCTTCCTGTCCACCCGGATCCCGCTCGCCGTGGCCCTTGAGATGACCCTCACCGGCGACTACATCGACGCCGAGCGGGCCTACGCCCTCGGCCTCGTCAACCAGGTCGTCCCGCCGGCCGAGGTCCTCGAGGCGGGCATCGCGATGGCCGAGCGCATCGCCAAGAACGGCCCCCTCGCCCTGCAGGCCACGAAGGAGCTCGTGCGCCTCGCCGTCACCGACGCCAAGGCCGCCGAGGAGAAGCAGGCCGAGTGGTCGCCCAAGGTCTTCGGCAGCGAGGACGCCAAGGAGGGCGCCACCGCGTTCATCGAGAAGCGCGATCCGGTCTGGAAGGGTCGCTGACCCACACCTCGAAGAGGACACTCATCTGGAGGGCCCGGCCGCCGCGAGCGGCCGGGCCCTCGGTGTGCTCGGGCCCGGTGGCGTGCTGTACGTTCCCGGCCGGGGAGTCTGCAACGGGCGTTGCCAGAACGGACGAAGCGGATCGCCGCTCCCTCGCACCATCCGGAGAACCAGGGGTACCTGATGTCCATCGCCATCACCGATGACCACAAGGCGCTGTCGGAGACGGCCGCCGACGTCCTCGCCAAGCGCAACGTGCGCGCCGCCGCCCGGGCCCTGCTCGAGGCCCCCGAGGAGCCCATGCCCCACGTGTGGGGCGAGATCGCCTCGCTCGGCTGGCTGGGCCTCCACATCCCGGAGGCGCACGGCGGCTCCGGCTACTCGCTCGAGGAGCTGGTGGTGGTCGTCGAGCAGCTCGGGCGCGCCGTCGCGCCGGGCCCGTTCGTGCCCACCGTGATCGCCAGCGCCGTGCTCGCCGCGGCCGGCGACGACGACGCGAAGAAGCGGTTCCTGCCGGGGATGGCCGACGGCTCGGTCACCGGCGCGGTGGCCCTCGACGCCACCGCCACCGTCTCGGGCGGCACGATCTCCGGTGACGCCGGCGTCGTGCTCGGCGGCGGCCTGGCCAAGGTGCTCCTCGTGGCCGCGGGCGACGACGTGGCGGTGGTGGAGGTGGGCGACGGCGTGACCGTCGAGGTGCCCGCCAACCTCGACCCCACCCGGCGCACCGCCAAGGTCACCCTCGACGGCGCCGCCTGCACGGTCCTGCCCGGCGCCCGCCGCACGCTCGTGGACCTGGCCCGCGTGATCCTCGCCGCCGAGGCCGCCGGCATGGCCCGCGAGTGCACCGAGATGGCGGCCGAGTACGCCAAGGAGCGGCACCAGTTCGGCCGCCCGATCGCCATGTTCCAGGCGGTGAAGCACCACTGCGCCAACATGGCGGTGGCCACCGAGAAGCTCACGAGCGCCGTGTGGGACGCGGCCCGCGCCGCCGCCACCGGCGGCGACCAGCTGGCCTACGCGGCGGCGGTGGCCGGCACGCTGGCCGGCCCCACCGCCGACCTGTGCGCCAACCTCAACACCCAGGTCCACGGCGGCATCGCCATCACCTGGGAGCACGACGCCCACCTGTTCATGCGCCGGGCCACCGTGCTGGGCCGGCTGATCCGCTCCGACGACGCCGCCGAGGACCTCGTGGACCTCACCCGCCGGGGCGTGGTGCGGGCCAAGGCGGTGGAGCTGCCACCCGAGGCCGAGCCGATCCGCGACGAGGTGCGGGCCTTCGCCGAGAGCATCAAGGACCTCTCGGCCGAGGAGCAGCGCGACAAGCTCATCGAGACCGGCTACGTGATGCCGCACTGGCCCACGCCCTACGGCCGCAACGCCGGCGCCATCGAGCAGCTCGTCATCGAGGAGGAGTTCGCCCGGGCCGGCATCAAGCGCCCGCAGTACGGCATCACCGCCTGGAACATCCTCACGATCATCCAGCACGGCACCCAGGACCAGCTCGACCGGTGGGTCCTCCCGGCCCTGCGCCAGGAGGTCGTCTGGTGCCAGCTGTTCTCGGAGCCCGACGCCGGCTCCGACGCCGCCGGGGTGAAGACGAAGGCCACCCGCGTCGAGGGCGGCTGGCTCGTCAACGGCCAGAAGGTGTGGACCTCGGGGGCCCACTACGCCGGCATGGGCTTCGCCACCGTCCGCACCAACCCCGACGCCCCCAAGCACGAGGGCATCACGATGATGGCCATCGACATGCACGCCGAGGGCGTCGAGGTGCGGCCGCTGAAGATGACCAACGGCGGCGCCGAGTTCAACGAGGTCTTCCTCAACGACGTGTTCGTGCCCGACGACGACGTCGTCGGCCCCGTGGACGGCGGCTGGACGGTGGCCCGGGCCACCCTCGGCAACGAGAGCGTCAGCATCGGCGGCGGCACCGGCGGCATGGCCCTGCCCGGCTCGACGATGGTGGAGGCCTACGACGGCCACCCCGAGCGCCTGGCCGGCGGCGCCCCCCGCATCGGCCGGTACATCGCCGACTTCCAGGTCCTCGGCCTGCTCAACCTGCGCAGCGCCAACCGGGCCGTCGCCGGCAGCGAGCCCGGGCCCGAGGGCGCCATGACCAAGCTGATCATCTCGGAGCTCGGCCACGACGCGGCCGCGATCCTCACCGAGCTGAACGGCACCGACGCCGTCTTCATGGACGGCCCCGGCCTCGTGAGCAACCAGCTCGTCCTCATGCACCGGGGCATGTCGATCGCCGGCGGCACGAGCGAGATCAAGCGCAACCAGATCGGCGAGCGGATCCTGGGCCTGCCCCGCGACCCGCTGCTCAAGTAGCGGCCACCGAGCGCAGCACGAGGGGGCGGGCCCGCCGGGGTCCGCCCCCTCGTCGCGCCCGGGCGCCGGTGCGGGTCGGCGGCTCCCCTCGTTCCGGGCGGAGCGGGAGGAACTCCCCGAAGCAGGACGAATAGGGTATACCTAATGGTCCGCGCTTCAGGGGGAGCCATGCGAGCAGGAGCCCTGCGATGAGATCCGCCCGGTCCGGTCGACCCGCCTTCGGCGTGGCCATGGGCTTCCTCGCCGGCGCGCTGGCCGTCGGGCTCCTCGTCCCCTACGTCCGCACCGCCCCGGAGGAGACCGCCCTGACCTCGACGGGGCCGGCGTCGCTCGGCGACGCGGTGGCCGACAGCGGGCCGAGCGTCGGTGAGGCCCTCGAGGACCCGACCGCCGGCGGCGAGGCGAGCGCGACCGGCGACGGCGGCCCGCTCGACGCCGGCGGTGACGGTGGCGGCGCCGTCGATCCCGCGGCCGGCGGCGACGGCGGCCCGACCGCGCCGGCGGCGCCGGCCGCCGGGCGCACCGTCGGCCTCACCGACACCGAGATCCGCATCGGCATCGGGCTCACCGACGTGGGCGCGGCCAAGGACTTCGGGGCCAGCTTCGACCTCGGCAACCAGCGGGCCCGCTGGGAGGCGCTGATCGAGGACGTCAACGCCCGCGGCGGCATCCACGGGCGCAAGATCGTCCCCGACTTCCGCACCGTCGACGCCGTCAACGCCCCGGTCGAGACCGCGCAGGCGGCGTGCGTGGCGTGGGTGGAGGACGTGAAGGTGTTCGCCGCCTTCTTCGCGTCGAACCTGAGCGCGGCCCCGCTCGTGTGCCTCACCGGCCAGGGCCAGACGCTCACGTTCACGAGCGACGGGTTCGAGGAGGGGTACTACGGCTCGGGCCTGCTCTTCACCACCTACGCGAGCGAGAACCGGCACCTGCGCGACCACGTGCGGTACCTGGAGCAGAAGGGGCTGCTGAAGGGCAAGCGCATCGGGATCCTCGCCCTCGAGGGGGCCGAGCGGCTGGCCGTCGACAACACGATGGTCCCGATGCTGCAGGACCTCGGCCACGAGGTGAGGCACATCGAGTCGCTGCCGATGAACACCTCCGCCCTGCAGCGGATCCCGGTGTCGGTGTCGAACTTCAAGGCCGCCGGCGTGGACTTCATCATCATGGCCGGCCACATCGTGCTCGCCGGCCCGTTCGCCCAGTCGGCCGCCCGCTCGAACTACACCCCCGAGTTCGCCATCTCGGACTTCAACCGGCAGATCAACGACCAGATGGCGCAGTACTACCCGGACAGCTTCGACGGGACGATCGCGCTGAGCGTCTCGCGCTTCCCCGAGTACCGCGCCGGCGGCGCGTTCGCCCCCGCCGACCAGCGCTGCCTCGACCGGGTCCACCCCGTCGACAAGAAGGTGCTCCCGCCCACCGCGTC
>DATGRC010000047.1:0-11339 GCA_035303865.1 Acidimicrobiales bacterium | reverse complement strand
TCCCCGCCGGGCCGACCAGCTGTGGGAGAGGCCGTGGAAGCCGTACCGCTGCAGGCCCCAGCGCGCTCGCCACGCCTCGGGCAGCGCGTAGGTGCGGGCCGCCGCTGGCATCGTGGCGTGGAAGGCGGTGTCGAAGCAGGCCACGTGGGGGAGCTCGGGCAGCAGCGCGCGGGCGGCGGCCAGACCGGCCAGGGCCCGAGGCTGGTGGAGCGGGGCCAGCGGCGACAGCGCCTCGATCCGGGCGAGCACGGCGTCGTCCACCACGGTGGGGGCGGTCAGCTCAGCCCCGCCGTGGACCACCCGGTGCCCGACGGCGTCGACGGGCCCGAGCCGCTCGAGCGCCTCCCCGACGCCCTCCTCGCCGCCGTGCCAGGGGTCCACGAGCACGTCGGCGTCGCCGACCGGCCCGTCCGGGCCGACCTCCACGGTGGCCAGCTTCAGCGTCGCCGACCCGGCGTTGACGACGAGGACGCGCATCAGGCGGGCCAGGTCCAGCCCTGGATCTCCGGCAGGTCCTCGCCGTGCTCGACGATCCAGCGCCGGTGGAGGTTGCGCTTGTCGATCATCAGCTGGCGCACCCCGGCGGCCCGGTGCCCGAGGCTCGGCACCCGGTCGATCACGTCCATGACGAGGTGGAAGCGGTCGAGGTCGTTGAGCACGAGCATGTCGAACGGCGTCGTCGTGGTGCCCTCCTCCTTGTAGCCGCGCACGTGGAGGTACGGGTGGCCCGTGCGGCGGTACGCCAGCCGGTGGATCAGCCACGGGTACCCGTGATAGGCGAAGATCACCGGCTTGTCGGTGGTGAAGATCGTGTCGTACTCGCGGTGCGACATCCCGTGCGGGTGCTCGTCGTCGGTCTGCAGCCGCATGAGGTCGACCACGTTCACCACCCGCACCCGCAGGTCGGGGAGGTGCTCGCGCAGGATCGCCGCCGCGGCCAGCGTCTCGATCGTCGGGACGTCGCCGGCGCAGGCCAGCACCACGTCCGGGTCCCCGTCGTCGTTGCTGGCCCACTCCCACACCCCGATGCCCCGCTCGGTGTGGAGGCGGGCCTCGTCGATGTCGAGCCAGGTGGGGTTGGGCTGCTTGCCGGACACGACCACGTTCACGAGGTCCCGGCTGCGCAGGCAGCTCTCCATCGTGGCCAGCAGGCAGTTGGCGTCCGGCGGCAGGTACACCCGGATCACCTCGGCCTTCTTGTTCACCACGTGGTCGATGAAGCCCGGGTCCTGGTGGCTGAAGCCGTTGTGGTCCTGGCGCCACACGTGCGAGGTGAGGAGGTAGTTCAGCGACGCGATGTCCCGGCGCCAGTCGAGGCCGCGGCTCACCTTCAGCCACTTGGCGTGCTGGTTGAACATCGAGTCGACGATGTGGATGAACGCCTCGTAGCAGGAGAACAGGCCGTGCCGGCCGGTGAGCAGGTAGCCCTCGAGCCAGCCCTGGCAGACGTGCTCGGAGAGGATCTCCATCACCCGCCCGTCCGGGCCGAGGTGCTCATCGACGTCGCGGGTCTCGGCCAGCCACGCCTTCGGGGTGACGTCGTAGACGGCCTGGAGGCGGTTCGACGCCGTCTCATCGGGTCCGAACAGCCGCAGGTTGCGGTGCTCGGCGTTGGCCCGGAACACCTCCCGCAGCCACTCGCCGAGCACGGTCGTGGGCTGGGAGATCGGGAGGCCCCGGGCCTCCACGGCGACGGCGTGGTCCTCGATCGGGGGCAGCACGAGGTCCCGCAGGAACCGACCCCCGTTCGTGTGCGGGTTGGTGCCCATGCGTCGCTCTCCGGTGGGCAGCCAGTCCACGAGGTCCGCCTTCGGGGCGCCGTCCTCGTCGAAGAGGTCCTCCGGCCCGTAGCTGCGCAGCCACGCCTCGAGCATCTGCAGGCGGTCCGGGTGGCCCCGCACGTCGCCGAAGGGGACCTGGTGGGACCGCCAGGTCCCCTCGACGGGCTTGCCGTCGATCTCCTCGGGGCCCGTCCAGCCCTTCGGGGTGCGCAGCACGATGGCCGGCCACCGCGGCCGCTCCCGGTGCCCCTCCTCGCGGGCCGCGCGCTGGATGGCGGCGATGCGGTCGAGGCACTCGTCGAGCGTGGCCGCCATCTGCTGGTGGACGTCGGCCGGGTCGTCGCCGGCCACCACGTAGGGCTCCCAGCCGTGGCCCCGGAAGAACGCGTCGAGCTCGTCGTCGGGGACCCGGTCGAGGATCGTGGGGTTGGCGATCTTGTACCCGTTGAGGTGCAGGATCGGCAGCACCGCGCCGTCGCCCACGGGGTCGAGGAACTTCGTGCCGTGCCAGGACGCGGCCAGCGGGCCCGTCTCGGCCTCGCCGTCGCCGATCACGCAGGCGACGACGAGGTCGGGGTTGTCGAAGGCGGCACCGAAGGCGTGGGCCAGCGAGTAGCCGAGCTCGCCACCTTCGTGGATGGAGCCCGGGATCTCGGCCGCCACGTGGCTCGGCACCCCACCGGGGAACGAGAACTGACGGAACAGCTGGCGCATCCCGTCGCGGTCCCGGCCCACGCTCGGGTAGGTCTCGGTCCAGGAGCCCTCCAGCCAGGTGTTGGCCACGAGGGCCGGCCCGCCGTGGCCGGGCCCGGTGATGTAGATGGCATCGAGGTCTCGGGCCACGATCGCCCGCTGCAGGTGGGCGTAGACGAGGTTGAGCCCGGGGGTGGTCCCGAAGTGGCCGAGGAGGCGGGGCTTGATGTGCTCGTCGCGCAGCGGCTCGTCCAGGAGCGGGTTGTCCAGCAGGTAGATCTGCCCGACCGAGAGGTAGTTCGCGGCCCGCCAGTATCGGTCGATCCGATCGAGCTCGGCGTCGTCGAGCGGAGTGCGGTCGATCGTGCGCATGGCACCTCCCGGGGCCTGGGGTCGGTTCGCTCGCCAACCCGCAGTCTTGCCCACCCGGGCGCCCGATGACCGGGGAGCGCGCCGGTCAGCCTTACCGGTGGGCGAGGCGGGCCCGGTCGTGCGCCTCGCTGGCGGGGTGCGCGCCGGCCGCGTGGGCGGGCGCGGACCGCTCCCGCGACCGGCTTGCGAGCTCGTCGAGGTCGTCGCCGAGGGCGCGGGCGGTCGGGGTCACGACCCGCTCCGGTCTCCGCGGCCGAAGCCGAAGAGGTGCTGGCCGACCTTGCGCATCTGGATCTCCTCCGCGCCCTCGGTGATGCGGTAGCGGCGGTGGTGCCGGTAGATGTGCTCGAAGGGCATGTGCCGCGAGTACCCGACCCCGCCGCAGGTCTGCATCGCCCGGTCGGCGGCGTCGCAGGCGAGCCGGTTGGCCCGGTAGTTGCACATCGCCACGAGGTGGGTGACCTCGAGGTGGTGCTGGCGGTCGAGCTGCCAGGCCGTGGACCGGATCAGCTGCTGCAGCATCATCGCCTCGGTGTAGAGCTCGACGAGCGGGAACTGGATGCCCTGGTTGGTCGACAGCGGCCGGCCCCAGGTGACCCGCTGGTTGGCGTACTCGACGGCCACGTCGATGCAGTGGAGGGCGGCGCCGAGCGAGGACGCGGCCTGGCGGATCCGGTTCTCGTGGACGAAGTGCTGGGCCAGCTCGAGCCCGTGGTCCACCTCGCCGAACACCGCTGACGCCGGGACCCGCACGTCGGTGAGCGTGACCTCGGCGTGGTCGGTGGGCATGTTGAACGTCCACCAGAAGAACTCCACCGAGAAGCCCGGGGCGTCGGTCGGCACGAGGAAGGCGGTGATGCCGGTGGGGGAGCCGGGCTCGCCGGAGGTGCGGGCGAAGATGATGTCGTGGGTGGCGTGGTGCAGCCCCGAGTTCCACCGCTTCTGCCCGTTGATCACCCACTCGTCGCCGTCGGCCACCGCGGTGGTCTCGAGGTACGTGGCGTCGGAGCCGTGGTTCGGCTCGGTCAGCCCGAACGCGAGGCGCCGTGACCCGTCGATGAGCCCGGGCATCCACTCGGCCTGCTGCTCGGGGGTGCCGAAGTCCCGCATCATGAGCACGGTGGGGAAGTTCCCGACGATCGACGACTCGTTCTGCAGGTCGTTGTGCAGCCCGAGGCCGCGCCGGGCGAGGTGCTCGCGGATGATCGCCATCTCCAGGTTCGACGCGTCCTGGCCGCCGTACTCCTTCGGCAGGGCGTAGCGCAGCCAGCCGGCGGCGTCGGCCCGCCGGCGCATCTCGGCCAGCAGCGCCTCCCACTCGGGCCGGGGGACGCCCCCGTTCTCGAAGTCCGTGCGGGCCCACTCCCGCCGGTGGTCGAAGAACCGCTCGTTGTCGTCGGCCTGCTGGAGCGGGACGATCTCCGCCTCGATGAAGGCGTCGAGCGCGTCGAGCGTGGCCTGGATGTCGGCCGGGATGTCGAAGTCCACCGGTCCTCCCCCTCGTCGTCCACCCCCGTCGGCGGGGCCGGGCGACCCAGTATGGCGCTCGTCGGTCGGGGCGCTAGACAGAGGGGCTCCGGTCCGAGGGGACCGCTGCCCGAGGAGGATCCATGGCCCTGATCGAGCACGCCCACGAGGAGCGGATGCGGCGCGAGGCCGCCGCCCAGCGCCTGCGCGACCTGGCCGACGAGCTGGCCCGCCACAACGAGGTGTCGTTCGTGCGCGACGGGATGCGGGTCACCGTTCCCGTCCCCGACGAGGTCACCCTCACGCTCGAGATCGAAGCCGGCGGCGACGAGAACGAGATCGAGGTCGAGATCACCTGGTGAGCGGGCCCTGACGGGTAGCGTGCCCGGGGGAGGGAGGCTGGGCCACCGGAGCGTCGTCGGACTGGGCCCGCGAGCGCATGGGTAGGGACGCCGCGATGCGGACGACGAAGCGGTTCAGCCGGGATGTCTCCGAGATCCCGCGCACGCGCCGCTTCGTGGCCGAGACCCTCGAGCGCGCCGGGGTGCCGGCCTCTGATGCCGTGCTCCTCGTGGCCAGCGAGCTGATCACCAACGCCGTCCGCCACGGCGAGGGCACGGTGGAGCTGCGCATCCTGCTCGAGCCCGAGTGCGTCCGCCTGGAGGTGCTCGACGAGGGCCGCGTGGTCGTCCGCGCCCCGAGCGAGAGCCCGTCGCCGTCCGCCCTCGGCGGCCGAGGCCTGCTGCTCGTGGAGGGCGTGTCGGATCGCTGGGGGTCGCGCGTCGACGAGTCCGGCCGCACGCTCGTGTGGGCCGAGCTGAGCCTCGACGGCGTGTGACCGTCAGGGCAGGGCGACGTCGATCCGGCCGCGCAGCTCGTCGCCGTCGACCGTGAACTCGTGGCTGGTGGCCACCTCGTCGAGGATGCGGTCGGCCAGCGGGTCCAGCTCGAACGCCGACGGGTCGGCCAGCCGGGCCGAGGCGGCGATGACGAGCGCCTCGGGGGTGATGGCGAAGCGGATCGACACCTCCTCCGAGGTGGCCTGCACGAGGGTGCTGACCAGCTCGTCGGCGGCCACCCGGACCGCTTCGACGGCGTCGAGGCTGAGGTCGGTGAACGAGGCGAGCCCACTGGCGACCAGGCGGACGACCCGCAGCAGGTCGGCGTTCGGCGGGATGACGAGGTCGAAGCTCGTGCTGGCCTGGAGGTCGGTGGGGGTGGGGTTCGGCACAGGCGTCAGGACGGATCGGGGAGGACCGTGAAGGCCTCGGTCTGCTGATCGAGCTGGGTCACCTCGAGGACCCGGGTGACCACCTCCGAGCGGCGCCCGATCTGCAGCGACCGGCCCGCGTCGGCCAGCCGGCGGCCGGCGAGGAGGAGGGCCCGCAGCGCGCTCGAGTCGATGAAGGACACCGCGGAGAGGTCGAGCACCACCGGCTGGGACGGGTCGCCGCCCGGCTCGGCGAGGCACTCCGTCAGCTGCGGGGCGCTGGCCAGGTCGAGCTCGCCCCCCACCTTGATGACGTGGCCGGCCTCGGTGTCCTCGGTGCTGATGCTCAGTCCGTCGCCTGCTGTGGTCATCGCTCGCTCCTCGTGGATGCGGGTGGGGCCGGGAACCGGGTCCCGGCGAGGCTACTCGGGCCCTGCGGAGCCCTCCTGGGGGCGGCGTCCATCAGATCTCCCCCTCGAGGTCCTCGCCGAGCTTGGCCAGGGTGGCGCGCAGGATCCGCGACACATGGACCTGGCTCACCCCGATCTCCTCGGCGATCTCGGACTGGGTCATCCCCAGGTAGAAGCGCAGGTAGACGACCCGACGGTCCCGCTGGGTGAGCTGCTCCAGCGAGCGCAGCACGGCGACGCGCTCGGGGGTCTCCACCATCGACGGGTCGTCGGCGCCGGGCATGCGGACCTCGGATGCGCCGTCCGGACCGTCGTCGCCGACCGGGCCGGCGTCGAGGCTGGAGGCCCGGTAGGTGGCGCCAGCCTCCATCGCCTCGAGCACCTCCTCCACGGAGACGTCGAGGTCGTCGGCCAGCTCGGCCACGCTCGGCTGGTGACCGAGGGTGTGGGTGAGCCGCTCGCTCGCCGAGCGGATCTCGAGGTGCAGGTCCTTCAGGCGCCGGCTCACCCGCATCGACCAGGTCTTGTCGCGGAAGTGGCGTCGCAACTCGCCGACCACCGTGGGCATCGCGAACGTGGCGAAGCGCAGGCCGAGCTCGGGGTCGAAGCGGTCGACCGCCTTCACGAGGGCGAGGCTGGCCACCTGCATGAGGTCGTCGGGGTTCTCGCCCCGCCCGGAGAAGCGCTTGGTGGCGTGCCGGGCGATCCAGAGGTAGTCCTCGATCAGCCGGTCGCGCAGCCGAGGGTCGCCGGTTCGGCGCAGCTCGCGGAACTGCTGCTGTTCGTCGGCGCGCGCTCGGGGCATAGGAGAGGCAGGCGGGGAGCGCGACGCCCCCCGACCGGTGCCGCAGCGTAGCCACGAACGCGGCCCGGGCCACGCATCACCCCGGCCGCGGCCGGCTTGGCCGGGTTTTCCCTACCGTGCGTAGGATGATGGGCCAGGCCATGATGCGGCGGCCTCTCCCGGAAGGTGAGCCATGGGACCCAGGATCCAGCTGCGGGGCGCCACCGCCCTCGTGACCGGCGCCGGCAGCGGCATCGGCCGGTCGACCGCCATCGCCCTCGCCCGCCGCGGCGCCACGGTCCTGTGCGTGGACCTCGACGAGGACACGGCGAAGACCACCGCCGAGTCCTGCCGCGATCGCGGCGCCACGGCCGAGGCCTACCAGTGCGACGTGGCGGACCGGCTGGCGATGGCCGAGCTGGCCGAGCGGGTGCACGGCGAGCACGGCCCGCTCGGCGTGCTCGTCAACAACGCCGGCGTCGGCATGAGCGGCGGCCTGGCGGACATGCGTCCCGAGGACTGGGAGTGGATCCGCTCCATCAACCTCGACGGCGTGGTCAACGGCTGCCAGGCCTTCGGCCCGGCGATGCTGGCCGAGGGGCGCGGGCACGTTGTGAACATGTCCTCGGGCCTCGGCTACGTGATGCAGGGCTCGGAGGTCGCCTACTGCACCACCAAGGCCGCGGTGCTCGCCCTCTCCCGCTGCCTGCGGGCCGACTGGCACCGCCACGGGGTGGGCGTCTCCGCCGTGTGCCCCGGCGTCATCAACACCCCGATCCTCACCGGCACCCGCTTCGTCGGCGAGATGGGCACCGACCGGGCCCGGGCCATGGCCACCCGGCTCTTCAGCCGCGGCCACAGCCCGGACGTGGTGGCCGACGCCGTGCTGCGGGCCATCGACCGCGACAAGTCCGTGGTCCCCGCGGGGTTCGAAGCCCACCTCGGGTGGTACGCCACCAAGGTGCTGCCCCTCGCCGTCGCCGACCGCCTGGCCCGCCCGATGCCAACCTGGCTGACGCGGAGCGGGTCGTGAGCGCCCGACGCAGCCCGCTGGTCCGGCTGCGGCGGGCCGTCGCCCTCGCCGGGGCCGGCGCCGCGGTGGCGGTGGCGATCGATCGCAGCCGCCGGCGCGAGGGCTGGCTGGCCGACACCGACCCGCTCGGCCCGGAGGGCTGCGCCCTCCCGGAGGGCCGGTCTCTCACCGTCACCGCCGACGACGGCGCCCGCCTCGCCGTGACCGTCGCCGGGCCCGACGACGGCCCCACCGTGGTGCTGCCCCACTGCTGGACCGGCAGCCGGGAGACCTGGGGGGCCGTGGCCCGCCGTCTCGTCCTCGGCGGCCACCGCGTCGTCCTCTACGACCAGCGGGGCCACGGGGAGTCCACCGCGCCCAAGGGGTTCGTCCCGTCGATCCCGCAGCTCGGCCACGACCTGCGGGCCGTCATCGACGCCACCGGCAGCACCGACGTGCTCCTCGCCGGCCACTCGATGGGCGGCATGACGATCCAGTCGTACGCGCTCGAGCACCCCGAGCACTTCCGGGCGCACGTGCGCGGTGCCGTGCTCATCGCCACCGCCGCCCGCACGCTCGGCCGCCAGGTCCCCGCCGCCGTCGTGGCCGCCCTGCTCGGGGACGGCCGGGCCGAGTGGACCCGTCGAGGGGCGGTGGGCCGGCGCCTCGTGGCCGGCGCGATCGGACGGCCGCGGCGTCGCAGCCACGTCGAGGCCACGCTCGACGCGTTCGCCGCCACCACCGGGATGGCCCGGGCCGGGTACCTCGTCGCCATGTCCTCGATGGACCTGCGGGGCTGCCTCCCGAACCTCGACGTGCCGATCACCGTGATGGTCGGCACCCGGGACCGCCTCACGCCGCCGCGGGCGGCCAAGGTCCTCGTGGACCACCTGCCCGACGCCGAGCTCGTCCTCCTCCCCGGAGCCGGCCACATGCTCCCCCTGGAGGCCCCCGACCGGATCGTCGACGCGATCCGCAACGTCGCCCGCCGAGCCGACGCTCGGGTCGCCACCTCTGTGGGCGGTCGGCCGCCCGCCGCGGTGACGGCGCAGCCCGCCGAACCCCGGGCCTGATCACCCGATCTGCGTCGGCAGAACGCTCGCGGTGTGCGAACCTGGGGGCCATGGGCGACACGACCACCCCGACCGAGCGCCCCGCCCCGCGCGGCCCCGGTCGCCCGCCGCGCTCGCCGGAGGCCCGCGCCGCCCAGCGGGCTCGCCTCCTGGACGCCGCCTTCGCCGCCGTCCGCCGGCACGGCCCCGACACGTCGGTGGAGGAGATGGCCGCCGAGGCCGGCGTCAGCAAGCCCGTGCTCTACAGCGAGTTCGGCGACAAGTACGGCATCGCCGAGGCGATGGCGGTCGCCCTCGTGGAGCGGGGGGAGCTCCAGCTCATGTCGGAGCTGTCCGCCGGCGGCACGATCGACCTGCGCCGCGCCCTGCACCTCGCCGTCGACGAGTTCTTCGACGTCGTCACCGCCGACCCCGACGTCTACGGCTTCATCTTCCGCAGCATCCGCACGAGCGACGGCGGCCTGCTCGACAACGCGCTCATGCGCAGCCTCGTGTCGCGCTTCGAGCTGGTGGCCGGGCTGCTCGCCCCCGAGGCCGACCCGGCGGCCCTGCGGCTCGCCGCGCACGGCACGTTCGGGTTCATCATGTCCGCCATCGAGTCCTGGAACGCCCACCGCACCCCGGACCGCGACGCGGCCATCGAGCTCATCGTCGGGGTGCTCACCGACGGGCTGGCGTCCGCCGGGGCGGGCGACGGAGGCCCCCCGGGCTGACGGCTGGAGCGCGGGGTACGGTGCACGACATGAGCTCCGACCACGACTCCCCGATGGTCGGCACGCCGACCGGCGCCACCACCCTGATCGAGGCGCTCGACCAGCTCCGCCAGCTCGGCTACGACCACGACCTGGCCGTCACCGACGAGGCCGCGGTGCGGTGTCGGTCCTGCGGGCACGAGATGCCCGCCGACGGGCTCGACCTCGACCACCTCATCCGCCTCGAGGGCGCGTCCGATCCCGCCGACATGGCGGCGGTCCTCGGGATCAGCTGCACCGACTGCGGGATGCGGGGCGCGGCCGTCGTCCGCTACGGGCCGGAGGCCTCGCCCGCCGAGGCGCAGCTGCTGCGAACGATCGACGACCACCGCGCTCGCTGAGGCGTCCATGGCCCTCGCCGAGACCCTCATGGACGGCATCGTCAAGACGATGAACGCCGTGCACCGCGCCGTCCTGCGAGCGAGCGGCGGTCGCCTCGGCCACCGGGTGGCGGGCATGGCCGCGGTCGAGCTCCACACGACCGGGCGCCGCAGCGGTCAGCGCCGCAGCGTGATGCTCACCGCGCCGGTGCTGGAGCCGGACCGCGTCGTGCTCATCGCCTCCAAGGGCGGGGACCGCCGGCATCCCGACTGGTACCACAACCTCGTGGCTGACCCGGACGTCGAGCTCACCCACCGCGGCGAGACCCGGCCGATGCGGGCCCGGGTGGCCACGGGGGAGGAGCGGGCGGAGCTGTGGGCCCGGGCGGTGAGCGCGTACCGGTCCTACGACAGCTACCAGCGCCGCACCGACCGGGAGATCCCGGTCGTCGTGCTCGAGCCCCGGTGAGGGCTCAGGCCCGGCGCTCGGCGAGGCGGTCGGCGGGCGCCTGGCCGCTGTCGGTCTCGTCGTAGGTCCAATCGGGCTGCTTGTCGACGTGGCCCACGTCGATCGCCGCGCCGTCCTCGTCGATGTCGACCAGCTCGGCGACCACGAAGCGGTCAGCCGGCGGGGCGCCCTCGAGGTGAGCGGCGATGTCCCGGCTGCCGATGCGGGTGAGCGACACGGTCACGGCCTGCTGCTGGTGGGCGAGGTTGCAGCGGGCGCCGTCGACCACCGTCGCCGCCCGGTCGAGGAGCACCTCGAGGTCGTGCTCGTCGGCCCGTGACGCAGCGATCGCCTCGAGGCGGTCGGCGATCTCCTTGCCGTCGTCCTTGCACGGTCGGCACTGGCCGCAGCTCTCCACGGCCAGGAACCGGCTGACGCCGGCGGCGACGGACACGAGGTCGTCGGCGTCGTCGAGCACGACGTACCCGGCCGAGCCGAGGCCGCTGCCGATCGCCGCCATCGCCTCGTAGGTGAGGGGCGTGTCGAGGGCGTCCGCCGGCACGAGCCCGTTCGACACACCGGGCAGGACCGCCCGCACCTCGTGGCCGTCTCGCGGCCCGCCGGCCACTTCGGCGATGGCCTCCCGCAGCGTGGTTCCCATCGCGAGCTCGGCCACGCCGGGGCGGCGCACCCGCCCGGTGATCGTGCACACGATCGTGCCCGGCGACTCGGCGGTGCCGACCGAGCGGAACCACTCGGAGCCCCGGAGCACGATCTTGGGCACGTTGGCGAGCGTCTCCACGTTGTCGACCAGCGTGGGCGGCACCACGTTGTCGTCGGCGGCGGTGGCCATCCCCACCCCGGCCGACAGGCCGCTGTCGCTGCTCACCTCGTCGTGGTCGCGCACCACCTCGTCCACCCCACGGCGGTAGGGGGGTGCGATGCGCGGGAACGGGGGCCGCCCGGCGAGGGCCTCGAGCAGGGCCGTCTCCTCGCCGTAGAGGTACTCGTGGGGAC
>DATGRC010000046.1:0-5909 GCA_035303865.1 Acidimicrobiales bacterium | reverse complement strand
GAGCAGTGCTCGGACCACATGACCGAGTACATCGCCAGCTCCAGGTGGTTGGGCTGGCGCCCGAGGATGCGGGCGATCGCCTCGGCTTCGTCGTCGGTGAGCCCGAGGGCCCGGTGCATCGGGACCGCGGCGGGGTCGGAGCCGGTGCTGGCCATGGCCGCAGCCTAGGCGGCGCCGGCGGGGGCGCTGACCAGCTCGGGCCACCGAGCGCGGTCGGATCGGACGTGACATCTGGCACCCATGCCGCCCCGGGTGAACAGCAAATGAGCGGCGGGTGCAATCTGCGAATAGGCTGCGCCACATGCCCGCCAAGAAGACCCGAACCCCCATGTCCGAGGAGCACAAGGCCGCGCTGGCCGAGGGCCGAAATCAGGGCCGTGCCGTTCGGCGCTATCTCGAGGCGCTCGAAGCCCACAAGCCGAAGCGTGGACGCAAGCGGACGCCTGAATCGATCAAGAAGCGGCTGGCCAAGATCGAAGAGGAGCTGCCCAAGGCCGACGCCCTCAAGCGGCTCCAGCTGATCCAAGAGCGCCTCGACCTCCAGAGCGAGCTGGAGTCGGCCGAGGCCAAGGTGGACCTCACCGAGCTCGAGGAGGAGTTCGTGAAGGCGGCCGGGCCCTACAGCGCCCGCAAGGGCATCTCCTACGCGGCCTGGCGGGAGCTCGGGGTCGACGCCTCCGTGCTCAAGCGGGCCGGGATCAGCCGCTCGTCGTAGCCGGCCACGTCGGCGATCGCCCCCCGGGGATGGCCACCTCGGTGCGGGCCACCACCGCCCGGTGGGCGACCGCCAGCCGGTCCAGCAGGCCGGCGTCCACGAGCGCCTCCATGCCCTCGATCGAGAGGTGCAGCCCGTCGGTCCGCAACGGGGTGCGAGCGGACGATTCGAGCGCGTCGAGCAGCTCCGCATAGGCGAAGCGCTCGACGAGCGGGTGACCGGCCAGGACCCGCTGGTCGAGGTCACCCAACCGAGCGGCGCGGGCGGGGTCGTTCATCGGTGTCGGGCCGGTCCCCGGGGCCGGGCGGCCGAGCATCGCACCGAACGCGTCGAGGTCCCATTGCGGCGTCGGCACGTCCGCCCACAGCACCGGGACCTGCGCGGCGGACAGCGTGCGGACGGCGTCGGCCAGGGCCTGCTCGTAGCGGGTGTCGAAGGCCGCGTCGCCGACGTGGTGCCAGCCGTCCACGCCGGGCAGCTCCCAGTCGGCCAGCTGGGACGAGCCGATGAACACCACGATGGCGTCGACGGCCTGGGCCTGGGCCCGGTCGACGGCGCTGCGCAGGAGCGTGTCGCAGCCCTTCGGCTCGAACACGTAGCCGGTGCGGACCCGGAAGCGGGGCCCGTGCAGGACGGCGCAGCCGGGGCTCGTCACCGAGGCCACCTCGAGCGCGCCGGTGCGCTCGCCCCAGGCCCGCAGGCCCGCCGCGTTGGCCTCGCCGGTGGAGTCACCCACGACGAGCAGGCGGGGCACCCGCGGCGGCAGCGCGACGGCGGTGTCGGGCGGGGTCGGGGCGGCGGGCGCCGCGGTGGGGCCCGGGGTGGGTCCGGGCTCGACCGGTGCCTGCGTGGTGGCCGGGTCGGCGACGGCCTCGGTGGTGGACGACGGCGTGGCCACGGACCCGACGTCGGCGGCGCCGAGCGGCTCGATCTCGACGATGTCGAGGCCGCTGGCGAACGAGGCGGGCAGGTCGGTGGCGAGGCGCCGGTCGACGGGCACGGTGATGAGCGCCACGGCGACGACGGCAGCGCTGATGGCGGCGACGGCCGCCCGGCCGGGCAGGACCCGCCGCAGGCGGATCGGCTGCTCGAGCAGGTGGTACGACGCGGCGGCCACCGCGAGCGTGGCGGTCACGCGGATCGCGAGGACCGCACCCCCGCCGAGCCCCAGCCGCGCCTCGGTCAGCAGCAGGTAGAGGGGGAAGTGGAAGAGGTAGATGCCGTAGGAGATCCGCCCGAGCGCCACGAGGGGCCGGCGGGCGAGCAGCGCCGGGACGCGACGGCCGGCCACGGCC
Source organism: Acidimicrobiales bacterium (assembly GCA_035303865.1). Taxonomy (GTDB): domain Bacteria; phylum Actinomycetota; class Acidimicrobiia; order Acidimicrobiales; family VFJN01; genus VFJN01. The sequence continues at coordinate 3,899 of DATGRC010000046.1, read as the reverse complement.
CCGACGATGACCAGCCCGGACACCACGGCAATGCAGGCCAGGCCGCCGCCGTAGAGGGTCGGGTTCGTGTGCTGCACCCCGGTCCAGAACGCCAGCGTGGTGAGCAGCGCGAAGGCGGCGAGGGCGTCGGCGCTGCGGTGCAGGCGATCGCCCAGGAGGGACCGCAGGTGCGGCAGGGCGAGGGCGAAGAGCCCGCCCACGGCCAGCTCGGCGGCGCGGGTGTCGGTGCCGAAGTAGATCCGGTCGACGTCGTCCAGGTGGATCTGGGCGAGCGCGGACGCCGCGGCGACGGCGGCGAGGACCGCCCCCAGGCCCCGGCGCCCCCACCGCAGGGCGAGGAGCGCCACCACCGGGAACACGAGGTAGAACTGCTCCTCGATGGCCAGCGACCAGTAGTGCTGGACGGGCGAGGGGACGAGGTCGAGGTCGGCGTAGCTGGCCCCCTCGAGGATGAACCGCCAGTTGGCCAGGTTGGCCAGCGCGGCTCGGACGTCGCCGATGGCGTCCGCCCGCTGGTCGACCGGGACGGCGACGGCGGTGACGGCCATGGCCAGGATCAGGGCGAGGAGCGACGCGGGCAGGAGGCGGCGGATCCGTCGACCCCAGAAGGCCCGCAGCCCGACCCGGCCCGTCCGGTCGTGCTCGGCGACGGCCAGCCTGGTGATCAGGAACCCGGACAGCGTGAAGAACAGGGAGACGCCGAGGAACCCGCCGGGCATGAGGAGCGGCTCGGCGTGGTAGAGCAGCACGGCGGCCACCGCGAGGCCCCGCAGCGCGTCGAGCGCGGGCCAGTAGGTGGTGCCGGCGGGGTCCTCTCGACCCTGGTCGTCCTGACCCTGCGCTGCCGCGACGGATGCTGCCGCCATGTCCCCGAGGGGGAGGGTTCGCCCTCGGGGCGGGACCTCCTGCCGGGGGTCGGCCCGGCGGGCTGCGCTAGGCGGCGACGGCGGCCGAGGCGAGGAGCGAGCGCAGGAGGACCACGCCGTCGGTGGAGCCGAGGAGCGGGTGGCTGGCCCGCTCGGGGTGGGGCATGAGGCCGACGACGTTGCGGCCCTCGTTGCACACGCCGGCGATGTCGTCCACCGAGCCGTTCGGGTTCTCGATGTAGCGCAGGACGACGCGGTCCTCCGCCCGCAGCGCGGCGAGGGTGTCGGCGTCGCAGGTGTAGCTGCCCTCGAAGTGGTTGATCGGGATGCGCAGCTCCTGCCCGACGGTGGCCTCCCGGGTGAGCACCGAGTCGGTGGTCTCGACCCGCAGCCCCACCGTGTCGCACACGAACTTGAGCCCGGCGTTCTTCTGGAGGGCACCGGGGAGCAGGCCCGCCTCGGTCAGCACCTGGAAGCCGTTGCAGATCCCGACCACCGGACCGCCGTCGGCGGCGAAGGCCGCCACCGCGCCCATGATCGGCGAGAAGCGGGCGATGGCGCCCGGTCGCAGGTAGTCGCCGTGGGCGAAGCCGCCGGGGATGACGACGGCGTCGACCCCGCGGAGGTCGTCGTCGCCGTGCCAGAGGATCTCGCCGTCGCCGCCGAGGGCCCGGACGGCCTCGACGACGTCGTGCTCGCAGTTCGAGCCCGGGAAGACGACGACGCCGATGCGCGGGGCCATCAGGCGGGCTGGGGCGAGACGGCGGAGATCGTGACGTCGGCGTCCTCGATCACCGGGTTGATGAGGAAGCGCTTCGTGACCTCGTCGACGTGGGCCCGAGCGGCGGCCTCGTCGGGGGCCTCCACCTCGAAGCGGAACGCCTTGCCGACGCGCACGCCGGTGATCCCCTCGAAGCCGAGGTGCGGGAGCGACCGCTCGATCGTGTGGCCCTCGGGATCGGCGATCCCGGGACGCAGGCGGGTCTCCACGAGCACCGAGAAGCGCATGGCCCGATCCTATCCGGGGGCGGCCCCACGACCCGTCTGACCGCGCGCTGCGCCCGCCTGAGCACCCCTTGTGACCAGGGCTTCGTCACCGGATCGACCATCTCGCAACCTCGTCGCAACGCTCGGTAACGTCGCCCCGGTCGCAGGAAGGACGGGTGCGTTGCGGAGACTGGGAGCACTGGCCGTCGGGATCGTCGCGGTGTGCGTGGCGCTCGGCGGCGTCGTGACGGTGGGCCGTGCGGTGACCGGCGCGCCACAGCGTGGGACCGGGTCGTCCCCGGGTGACGGCGAGCTGGCGATCACCTCGCTGGCTCGGGCGGCCGAGCACGACGTCGCGCCCCCCGCCTCGCTCGGGGCGCCGCCCACCACGGCCGCCCCGACCACGACGGAGGCCCCCACGACCACCACCGCGGCGCCCCCGCCGCCGACCACCGCTCCCGCCGACCCGGCCCCGGCCCCCGCCCGCCCGGTCACCCCGGCCGCCGTCGCGCCGGCCGTCACCGCCCCGCCCACCACCGCAGCGCCCCCGCCAGCGCCGAGCCCCAGCCCGAGCCCCGATCCCGGGGCCGAGGCCACGCTCCTCGCGCTGATCAACCAGCACCGGGCCGCGCACGGCGTCGCCCCGCTGAGCGGCCACGGCGGCGCGGCCACGATGGCGCGGCACTGGGCGGCCCAGCTGGCCCAGGAGGGGCGCCTGCGCCACCACCCGAACCCCGCGGGGGCGCTGGCCAGCCACGGCGTGTCCGGCCCGGGGGCGCGCGGCGAGGTCGTCGGCTACGCCGGCAGCGTGGAGCAGGTGCTGGCCCGCTTCAAGGCCTCCCCCAGCCACGATGCGATCCTGCGCGACCCGGCGCTCACCCACGCCGGGGTGGGCGTGGTCCGGGTCGGCGGCACCGTGTGGGTGGCCGTCGAGCTGGTCGGGTTCTGACCGGCCCGTCGCGCTGGCCGCCGCTCAGCCGGTCAGCTCGACGGTGCGGGCAGCCCGGTCCCGCCAGGTCCGGCCGTCGTGGGTCCACTCGGTGGGATGGGCCCGCGCTGACGGCTCGATCCGCACCGCGTCGAGGCCGGCGGGCAGCTCGAAGCGGGCCACGAGGGTGACCGCCTCGCCGCGGGGCACCTCCACCCAGGCCGCGATCGTGCGGTTGTGGCCGTCGGCCCCGGCCACGGCGAGCCGGTCGACGCCGTCGAAGGCGGCGTCGACCGCGTCGCGGGGCAGGTTGAGGGTGACGAGGCCGAGGTAGTCGCCCCGCTCGAGGTCGGTCCCCGGGTAGGGGCCCACGACGTAGGCCGGCTCGCCGTCGGCTGGGGCCTCGTTGCGGACGGTGACCTCCACGGTGACGCGGTGGCGGTCCTCGCCGGGCTCCACGGTGAGCGTGGCCGCGCTGCGCACGAACCAGTCGAGCTTCACGCCGCTGCGGTTGACGATCGACAGCAGCATCGACTCGGGCCCGATCTGGCCGTCGACGCGGGCGGCCTCGAAGGCGGCCTGGAGCTGGGGGTGGCGGGACCACATGAGGACGTGGCGCCCGTTGGCCGTGGTGCGGAGCCGCTCGAGCAGGCCGCTGTCGACCTCGGCGACCTGCTCGAAGGCGTTGACCACCTCCCGGGCGATCTCGCTGAGCGCGTCGCGGCGCTCCTCGGTGTAGGACCGGTCGCCGCCGCTCGTCAGGTAGCCCTGGTACTGGTCGTGGAGCGCGTAGCGGACGACGTCGTCCGAGCTGAGCTCGCCGGCGGAGGTGACGACGGGGCCGGTGGCGGTCATGATCGCCTCGACGACGAAGGGGTCGAGGGCGAGGACCCCGTCGACCGCGGGGTTCCCGAGCCCGGCCCACCGCTCGGCGGCCAGCGCTGCCGTGACCGGGAAGCGGTGGGACAGGCCGAGGTGGCGGAAGTCGTGGTTGGGGTCGAGCCACCCCCACCGGGCGGCCAGGTCCGGGTCCAGCGGCACCGGCGGGTCGGCCGGCGGGACCTTGTCGAGGGGCTCCATCTCCCCGAGCTCCATGCGGCCGTCTTCGATGTGGAGCA
>DATGRC010000045.1:0-9839 GCA_035303865.1 Acidimicrobiales bacterium | reverse complement strand
TAGCAGGCGTCTCGGGCCAGCTGAGCGGCCCGCTCGTCGGGCCACGGCGCGCCCAGGGTCACCAGTGGGTTCGGCTTCGCCCACCCGTAGGGGACGAGCTGCACGGCGAGGAGGAGCGCGCCGGCCACGATCGCCGTCCGCTTGAGCACGGTCCCCCACGGCGCCCCCACCTCGGCATCGTCGCGCCCCGGCCCCCGCACCACCAGCGCGCTCGCCGCTCGCTGGGCGAGGCCTCGGCGATCAGGCGCGGGCGGCCCGCTGGCCGCGGGCCGCGTCACCGCTCGGGGTGCTGACAACGGGCGTTGCCAGGATCGGTACGCTGCGGCGCCATGGCTGCCACCGCGACCCGGCCCGACGTGGACCTCCTCTCGCCCAAGTTCTACGCCGACCTCGACGCCATGCACGAGGCGTTCGCCTGGATGCGGGCCAACGAACCGCTCTACCGGGACCGCAACGGGTTCGTGGGCGTCACCCGCCACGCCGACATCCTCGACGTGGAGGCCCGAGACGACGTGTTCTCCAGCCGGGGGTCCTACCGGTCGGTGCAGAACCCCGACGAGGACAACATGATCGCCCAGGACGACCCGCAGCACCTCGCCCAGCGGCGGCTCATCTCGCGGCGGTTCACCCCGAAGGCGGTGCGGGCCATGGAGCCGCTCCTCACCCGGCTCATCGAGGGGCTGCTCACCGACGCGGTGGCCGAGGTCGAGCCGGGAGCGCGGGGCCGCATCGAGGCGGTCAGCGCGCTGGCGGCGGCGCTGCCGGCCAAGCTCACCGCCCACCTGCTCGGCTTCGCCGAGGAGCGCTGGACCGACATCAAGTCCTGGTCGGAGCGGCTCATGCGCTACGACACCGTCCCCCACGACCCGAAGGTCTTCCAGGACTTCATGCAGGCGATCATGGAGTTCGTGGCCGTCCTCCAGGAGACGGCGGCGGCCCGGCGGGAGTGCCCGGCCGACGACCTCGTCACCGCCTGGGTGCAGGGTGCCGAGGCTGGCTGCCCGATGAGCGACAGCCAGCTGGTCAACGAGACCGGCCTCCTGATCTCCGGCGGGGCTGAGACCACCCGCACCGTCATCGCCCGGTCCCTCATCGAGTTCGCCAAGCACCCCGACCAGTGGGAGGCGATGCACGAGGACCCGTCGCTCATCCCCGGTGCGGTGGAGGAGATGATCCGCTGGGTCACGCCGCTCAACAACATGTTCCGGGTGGCCACCGCCGACGCCACGGTGGGCGGCGAGCCGATCCGGGAGGGGGAGCGCATCGCGCTCCTCTACCCGTCGGGCAACCGCGACGAGGCGGTGTTCGACGACCCGTTCCGCTTCGACATCCGCCGCAGCCCCAACCCGCAGATCGCGTTCGGGTTCGGCACCCACTACTGCCTCGGCGCCTCGCTGGCCCGCTTCGAGCTGCGCCTCCTCATGGAGCGCCTGGTGCCGCTCATCACCGACCTCGAGGTCGTCACCCCACCCGAGATCGAGGACAACATCTTCGTCGGCGCCATCCAGCACCTCGACCTCGCCTTCACCCGCCGCCCGTGACGACGTCGGTGCGGGCGTCTGCGCCGCGGCGGCTGACGGGGCCGCCGACACGCTGCCCTAGGTTCTGGGGATGACCGATGCCGTGGATCTCGTGGCGCCCAACGCGGGGCGCTTCGCGCCGCTGACCGACCCGGACGTGCTGGCCCGCTGGGGGAAGTTCCCCCACGGGGGCTGGGACCGCACCTACTTCCCGCAGCACATCGGCCTCGAGCTCGAGGAGCTGCGCACCGACTACGCCCGGCTGCGGCTCCCGTACCGGCCCGAGCACGACCAGCCCCAGGGCGTGCTGCACGGCGGGGCGGTGGCCACGCTCATCGACACCGTTGTGGTCCCCGCCATCGGTCAGGCCTACGGGCCCGAGACCGGCTTCTTCACCGTCCAGATGGACGTCCGCTACCTCGGCTCGGTCGTGGAGGAGGACGCGATCGCCGAGGGCTGGGTGGAGAAGCGGGGCCGCACGATCGTGTTCTGCCGGGCCGAGGTGCGGGTGCCGAGCGGCAAGCTCGTGGCCGACGGGACGCTCACCTACCTCGTGCGCTGAGCCGGTCTGCACCACCCGCCTCGCGGGCCGAAGAGGCCCGCTGACCAGGGAATACGTGGCCGCCAGAGGTGTTGGAACGAGGTGAACGCTCGGCGCCCTTCGGAGGCTGGCGCGGCGCCGGCACCACTCTCCCTCGACCCACAGGAGGCACACGGTGAGCGACCTGACGATCGACATCGGCATCCCTGAGGCCAAGCGCCTCGAGATCGCGGAGGGGCTGTCCAAGCTCCTCGCCGACACCTACACGCTGTACCTGAAGACGCACAGCTACCACTGGAACGTCACCGGCCCGATGTTCCAGACGCTGCACCTCATGTTCGAGGAGCAGTACACCGAGCTGGCCGGCGCGGTGGACGAGATCGCGGAGCGCATCCGGGCGCTCGGCGTCCCCGCCCCCGGCACCTACAAGGAGTTCATGAAGCTGACCGTCATCGAGGAGGACGACGAGCACCCCGAGGCCGAGGAGATGATCCGCCGGCTCCTCAAGGCCCACGAGGCGACGGCCCGCACGGCTCGTTCGATCTTCCCCGTGGTCAGCGAGGCTGACGACGAGCCCACCGCGGACCTGCTGACCCAGCGCCTGCAGGTCCACGAGAAGACGGCGTGGATGCTCCGCAGCCTCCTCGCCTGATCGCCTGGCCAGGCTCGCGACGACCCTGTCCCCAGCCCGCGGTCGTCGCCCACCCACCGGGGCACCGAGATCCGCCGCTCGGTGCCCCGGTTCCGCGCCCGGGCCCGAGCGCGGCGCGGCCTCAGCCGTCGTCGGCGGCGGTGGTGGAGGTGGTGGACGCGGGGGCTGACGGGTCCCCGAGCACGTAGAGGTGCCCGGCGCGGGTGCCGATGTAGATGCGGCCCTTCCACACGGCCGGGGTGGCCTCGATGCAGCCGCCCAGCTCGACCTGCCAGAGCACCGGCGGCTCGACGCGCGGGTCGCTCACGTCGAACGCGTGGAACGTGCCGCCGCAGTCCCCGATGAGCAGCACGTCGTCGACGATCACCGGGCTGCCCCACACCGGCGGGTGCAGGCGCTTCTCCCACAGCACCTGGCCGGTCATGCGGTCCACGCCGACGAGGCGGCCGGCGTTGGTGCCGAAGTACAGGACGTCGCCGTAGATCCCGGGGGTGCCGTACACGCCGCCGGAGAGCGCGCCGTGGTCGTCGATCTTCCAGACGATCGGGTCGTCGGGCTTCGACGGGTCGAGCTTCGTGACCTGACCGACCTCCCGGGCCCGCTCGAGCGGCCGGTCGTACTGGCCGGCGATGTAGAGCATCCCCTCGTCGTCCACCACCACGGTGGCGTCGTGGTCGTTGCCGGACCAGAACCGGAACACCGGCTCGGGGGTGCGGCCCTCGTCGAGCCCGGACAGGTCGAACCCCCAGATCAGCCCGGCCGAGGTGCCCAGGTAGGCGGTGTCCTCGTAGATCGCCGGTGAGCTCTCGGCCGAGGCCACCTTGTCCCCGTTGAGGTCGAGCGCCTCCTGGTCCCACACCGGGGTGGTGAACACCACCTCCGGGTCGACCTGCACGAGCCCGGCGTCGTCGGTGGTGCGGTTCAGCTTGATGACCCAGAACCGGCCGCTCTCGGAGTTCTCCACGAGGTAGTCGCCGATCACGATCGGGGAGGCGTCCCAGTCGTCGTTCCAGATGACCGGCTGCACCGACTCGGCGTGCACCGTCCAGAGCACCTCGGCCTGACCCGGCCGGTCGAACGCGATGACCCGCAGCAGGTCGTCGCGCGAGCCGGTGTAGACGAGCGGGTAGCCGTCGGGGTCGATCGTGGGGGTGCCCTTGATGATGTCGCCGGTCTCGACGTCGGGGAGGATCCGCTCGCCGGTCTCCGCGTCCATGAAGTGGATGTGGCCGTCGTACCCGCCGAAGATCGCCCAGGTGCGGTCCTCCCGCTCGATGATCGTGGGCTGGCCGGTCCAGCCCATCCCGCACCACACCTTCGTCTCCCCGAGGTTCACCGAGGACCGGCACATCGGCTCGTCGGGGAAGCGGTGCAGGATCTCCGGGGTGGTGCGGGGCACCGGGCCGGCGCCGTAGTAGCTGCGCGACGGGTTGCCCCGGAACGTGAGGAGGCCCTCCACCGCGGCGTTCGGGTACGGCTTCCCGAAGCCGGCCGGGTCGGCCCAGCCCTCGAAGTCGGTGCGGAAGAACTCGCCCTCGGGCTCGCCCTCGCCCTCGTCCTCGCCGTCGCCGCCCTCGTCGTCGGCGTCGACGGGATCGCCGGTGCTGATCCGGTCGCCGTCGGCCCGCTCGTCGCTGCCGCCGCGGCTGTCCACGGCGAAGCTCACCGCCAGCGCCAGGACGGAGACGATCGCGAGCCCGAGCAGCGTCAGGCGGCGGCGGCGTTCATCGGGCACGGCTGGGGGACCTCGGTGCTGGGGGAGCGGCGATGGGGGGACCTGGGGAGCGTACCCCTGGGGGTCTGACGGTCCCCGGGCGGCGATCGTTCCGCGCCGCTACCCCTCGGTGACCACCTCGTCGGTGGTGGTGGCGGGCTCGGGCTCGGGCACGTAGCCGGCCGGCGGGTGGTGGACGTAGAGGTGGTGGCGCAGCGTCAGGCCGGAGGCGACCACGTCGGCGGCCAGCTCGCGCCCCACGTAGCGCAGGTGCCAGGGCTCGTAGTCGTAGCAGGTGGTGGCCGACGAGCCCGACGGGTAGCTGACGATGAACCCGTACCTGTAGGCGTTGCTGGCCACCCACTGCCCGGTGGGCGACGCCCCCCACGCCTGGTCCACGTCGCTCATGCCCTCGCTCGTGACGTCGATCGTGGTGCCGAGCTGGTGCTCGGAGTGACCGGGGCGGGCCACCCGGCCGCTGGCGGTCTCGGCCCCCATCTCGCCGGTGCGGCGCTCGAACAGGTCGGCCTGCTGCTGGTAGCTGCGGTAGGCGGCGAGGATGGCGATCGGGGTGCCGTTGGCCTCGGCCGCCTCCCGCATGGCGGCGAGGTCCTGGAGCACGACGGCCCGCACGGCGAGCCCGTCGGTGAACGGGAACCCGGCTTCGGAGATGTTGGTGAGGTCCGGCGGCACGTACCAGTCCGGGAGGGCCCGCTCGGTGTCGACGATCACCGTCGCCCACTCGGTGGCCGGGTTCTCCTCCACGACGACGTCGCCGGTGGTGCACGGCGGGGGCGCGGGGACGGTGGTGGTCGTGGTGCTCGACGTGGTGGTGGTCGCAGCGTCGTCCCCGCCGCCTCCGCCACCGACGCCGGCCAGGCGCAGGATGCCGGCCACGGCCAGCACGAGCACCGTCAGCGCGACGGCGCGCCGCACCCGGTACACCTGCGGCGACTCGCGGCGGGGGCGAGGAGCGTGGGGGACCATGGCGCCCGAGAGGGTACGCACCCGCGCGCTCGAGACCCCAAGTCGCCCGTCCCAGGATCGGCTGGTGGCCCCCCAGCGCTCGCCGGGGCTTCGCGAACGTCCGGTTCCTCCGGGTTCGCGGCGTGCTGTGAGCGGGACGGGGCCAGGAACCGCCGGTGGGCGGCAGGAGATCGCGGGCGGCGGGGCGAAGCCGACGGGGCAAGGGGGACGAGCAGCGGTGTCGCGACCGTCTGGCGACCGGGCTGCTGCCCCGACGCACACCGACCAGGAGCTCGCCCATGCGACGCACGAAGATCCTCGCCGCCACCTTCGTCGCCTCGACCGCCGCCGCGGTCCCGGCCCTCGCCTCGCCCGCCCAGGCGCAGGTGCCCGGCCTCACCGAGGCCGGGTGCTCGATCCTGAGCGGGCCGCTGTGCCAGGTGCTCGAGGAGGTCGAGGAGCTGCTGGAGCCGCTCGCTCCGGTGACCGAGCCGATCGCCGAGCCGATCGTGGAGGAGGTGGTGACCCCGGTCGTGAAGGCGGTGGAGCCGCTGCTCGAGCCGCTGCGCACCCCGCCGCCGGCGGCCCCGCAGCCGCAGCCCCCGGCTCCCGCCCCGGCACCGGCCCCCGCCCCCGAGCAGCCGGCGGCGCCCGCCCCGGCGTCGGAGGCCGCGGACCAGGCCACCGCGGTGAGCAGCGGCGGCGTCGCCCCCTACCGCACCCCGCTGGCGGCCAGCCGCATCGACCAGCTCGAGCAGCAGCGCTCGGTGCCGCCGGTGCCGGTGGGCCGCTCCCTCGAGCTCACCCCCCTCGGCCTGCCCTCGCTCAGCGTCGGGTCGGACTTCACCGCCCCGCCGCTCGACGACGCCGAGGTGGCGGCGCCCGCCGACAGCCCGTTCCAGCCGGTGATCGAAGCCGTCACCGCCGGCGCGACCAGCGGCGACGAGGACTCGAAGAGCACCGTCGCCCTGCTCGCCATCCTGATGCTGGCCATCGCCACCGGCCTGCTCATCGACCAGGTGCGCCGCCCGCTGCCCACCCGCTGAACCCACCTCCCCCCGGTCTCGGCGCCGCCTCCACGGGCGGCGCCGAGTCGCGTCCGGACGCTCGTGGCCGGGGCGGGCTGGCCCTCGGCCCGGCGCCGGGCGATCAGCGGAGCGGGTCGACGGCGGAGGGCGACGGACGGCGCCACCGCACGACGAGCGCGGCGCCGGCGAGGGCCAGGGCGGCCAGCTTCACCAGGCCGTCGCGGCGGCCGTCGACGAGCCCGGTGTGGCGCAGCGCCTGCCGCCAGCCGCCTGCGTCGACGCCGGCGGGCGGGGGAGGCGGCTCGACGAGGTGGTGCTCGCCCGCGGCGTTCACCCAGAGGTGGGCGGTGCCCAGGACCCCGCCACCCGCCTCGAGCAGCACGACCCGGTGGTGGGCCTCCGTCTCGAAGGTGTCGGGCAGCAGGATCCCCGCGAACCCGACCGCTCCGTCCTCGAGGGGGTACGCCTCGGGGAACGCCGCGGGCCCGGTGCTGATCGCCCCGGTGTAGGTGCGGTCGGCCCGCACGAGCGGGCAGTCCACCGCCGCGCTAATCACCGCCCCGGGAAGGAGCGGCCCCACCAGCGTCACGTCGAGCGGGTCGCAGAGCGCCCCGCCGTCCTGAGCCGCCGCCTCGAGCGGCGCGGGGCCGGCGGCGGCGGGCCCGCCGGCCACGAGCGCCCAGCTCCCGAGCGCTCCCAGCAGGAGCGCCCGACCTCGAGGGCGTGGCCGCGCCGGCGCTGGACGGGCCGCCCCACCCATCGCCGTGCTGCGGGTCAGGTCGCGGTCAGCCGTAGCGGCGGTACAGGAACGTGACCGCCTCGGCTCGCAGCACGGCCCGGACCGGCTCGAAGCGGTTGCTGCCACCGATGCCGGTGGTGATGCCACGGACCTTGGCCCACGCCACGGCCGCTGCGTAGTAGGAGCCGGCGGGCACGTCCACGAAGCCGCTCGAGCCGGCGCTCGGCTTGCCGGCGGCCCGCCACATGAACGTCACCATCTCGGCCCGGGTGATCGGCCGGTGCGGCTCGAAGCGGTTGGTGCCGCCGACGCCGGTGGTGATCCCGCTGCGGTAGGCCCAGCGGACGGCCGGCGTGAACCAGGCGTTGCTCGGCACGTCGATGAACGGCTCGCTGCCGCCGCTGGGGCGGCCCTGCGCCCGCCACAGGAACGTGATGGCCTCGGCGCGGGTGACGGCCCGCAACGGCTCGAAGCGGTTGCTGCCGCCGACGCCCGTGGTGACGCCGTTGGCCTTGGCCCAGTTCACCGGCAGCGCGTAGTAGGCGCTGGCCGGCACGTCCACGAAGCCGGCCGGCGGCGGCGGGGGCGGCGGCGGGGGCGGCGGGTACACCTGGGCGGAGGCCGCCCCGGCCCCCAGCACCAGCACGGCCATGGCCGTCACCAGCAGCGTGCGAAGTCGGATCATCAGCTGTTGCTCCCCAAGCTCTCCGCCGTAGCGACGCCGCCCGCGGGCGTGCTGGCCGGGATCGTAGCCGCCGCGGCGCCGACCTGCACGGGGTGTCAGGGCCCGGGGAGGCCGGCGCCGAGGCGGACGACGCGGTCGACGACGGGCGTGGCCTCCCAGGAGCCGCCTCGGGCGTCGGTGACCGTCACCGTCGTCTCGTCGCGGTGGAGGAGCCCGTTGGGCAGCAGGGTCAGCTCGTAGGGGCCGGCGAGGGGCTCCACGCCGACGAGCTCGGCCCGCAGCACCACGGTGGACGCCGGGGCGATGTCCACCATCGCCTGGTGCACGAACAGGCTGCCGTCCGCGGTGGTGACGACGTCGAGCGGCTGCCCGTTCGCCGTCAGCGAGCGGAGGTGGTGGCGGGTGTGGAGCAGCAGGATCGAGCGGTTCGTGCCGTCGGGCAGGCCGATGGCCGAGCCGATCACGTACCGGGGCTCGCCCGCCGCCGGCGCCTCGTTGACCAGCGCCACCTCGAGGGTGGCCTCGAGGCGCCCGGCCTCGTCGATCTCCACCCGGTGGTCGACCCGTCGGTGCAGGTGGAGGTCGATCTTGCTGCCCGACCCGTTGAGGTGCCCGAGGTGGAGCACGTCGCCCGCGGGATCGGGCATCGCCCCGTCGAGGCCGGCGTCGCGCAGCAGCGCGGCGGCTCGGGCGTTCGTGAGCTCCGGCACGGCGACGACGAGGTCCCCGGCCGCGACGAGCGGGCCGAACCGGTCCCGCAGCGCGGCGAAGCCCGGGAGGTCCACCTCGGTGAGCCGGTCGGCCACCTCCTCGGCCAGGTCGCCGAGCAGGTCCTTGCGCTCGCCCTGCTCCTCGGCGTCGGGGAACTCGTAGTACTGGTCGACGGTGATGTAGCGGACCGTGTTGTCCTCGGTGAGCTGCAGGTCCCACGCCGGCAGCTCCACCCCGCCGAGCATCCCGACGACGGCGGCGGCCGCCCGCGGCCCCACCATGACCACCCCGTCGACCTCGCCGATCGGGGCCTGGCGGCCCACCTGCTGAGCCATGTCGGCCACGGCGGGGAAGTGGGGTGGCACGGTGACGGACCGCCAGTCGACGGCAGCGCCGTAGCTGGCGTAGGGCGCCACCCGCGGCGGCAGGTCGATGGCGACCTCGTCGAGGGGGCCGAGCGGGTCGAGCTCGCGCAGCGGGCCGGACGCCTCGAAGGTCATCGTCCCGTCCTCGAAGCGCAGCACCGCGAAGGAGCCGGGGAACCCCCAGCGGTTGCGGGCCTCGACCGGCGAGCCGAACAGCACGAGGTAGCGGCGCGGCTGGTCGGCGCCGAGCAGGTCGGGCACCACGGCGAGCGCCTCGGCCAGCCGGGATGCGGTGCTGTCGGCGTGGCGGGCCTCGTCGAGCGCCTCGTCGAGGAGGTCCGACAGCGGGGCGAGGACGAGCTGGCGGTCGAGCCCGGCGATGAGCGCGGTGGCCTCCGACACGGCGACGGCGGCGTCCGAGAGCGGCCCGGACACCGCCACCACCTCGTCCAGGTCGACGGACCCGCCTCGCACGGCGAGCCGGTCGAGGTCGACGGCGGCAGAGGCGTCGGCCAGCGCTCGGGCCGCGCCGCGGGAGGCCAGCGTGACCCGCTCGGCGGTGGCCACCTGCTGGGAGACGACCGGGACGAGCCGGCCGGGGGCCCCGACGTAGCGCAGGACGCGCCAGCCCGAGGCGAGCGAGTCCCGGGCGGCGCGGAAGTGCTCGCCGGCGGCGTCGACGTCGCCCTCGGCGGTGGCGGCCCGGGCCGCGCGCAGCGCGTCGGTGCCGGCGTCGACGTCGCCCCGAGCGAGGAGCACGGCGAGCCCGGCGACGACGGTGGCCAGCGCCACGCCAGCGCCGCCGACGACGGTGACGCGCCGCAGGGCCCGCCGCACCCGCCGGGACCGGCGGGCCCCGGAGCCCACCAGCAGCGCGGCGACGGCGGTGGTGGTGAGCGCGGCCGCCCACCGCGCGTC
>DATGRC010000044.1:0-19483 GCA_035303865.1 Acidimicrobiales bacterium | reverse complement strand
GACCGGCACGCTCCCGGACCTGTGCCGCCGCGTGCTCGGCCTCCCCACCCCGCCGCCACCGGTCTCCACGCTCGTGGCCTTCACCGCCGCGTGGCTGGACGCCGTCCTCTCGGCCTGGAACGACCCCGCCCGCCGGCGCCGGCTCGGCACCTCATTCGCGGCGGTGGCCGCCGAGCACCCCGCCGTCGTCGACGGCGACGGGCCGGCCCACCCCAACGCCCTGACCGAGCTGGCCCGGGCGCACGCCGCGGCGTGGCCCTGGTCCCGCCTGCGAGCCGAGCCGGACGGCCTGCCGCTGCCCGGGGGCCAGCTCCCGGCCGCCACCACCGCCTGGCTGGACGACGGCGCCTACGCCCGCTGGGCCCTCGGGGCCTTCCCCGACCTGCCCACGCTGGCCCTCGACGTCGTCGAGCTGCTGGGCCCGGTCACCGGCGCCGAGGTGGCTGCCCACCTCGGCGCCGTGCTGCGGGACTGAGGAGGCCGCCGTGCACACCCACCTCGCCTCGCTCCCCCGCGGCCGCCTCCACGGGCGGCGGGCCAGGGCTCGACGGTGGCTGGCCGTCGCCCTGCTCGTCGCGGCAGCCGGGCTGCAGCTGGTCGCGCCCCGACCGGCCGCGGCGGCGGTCACCCGCCTCCACGGGTTCTGGGCCACCGTCGACGGGTGGACCTCGTGGTACGGGTCCTACGGGCTCGGGGACCTCGGCCCCGGCTGGTGCATCGATCACGGCAGCCGGGCCCCCGACCCCGCCTTCCGGTACGCCGCCACGGACCTGGCCGGGGTCCCCGAGGACGTCCGGGCCGCCGTGGGCTGGGTGGTGGGCCGCCACGGCCACGGCGCCGACCCGGTGGCCCACGCCGCGGGGATGCTCGCCGTCCACGACCTGATGGGCGCCCGCTACCCCTCCGGGCGCCTGGACGTCGACCGCCTCACCCCGGCCCGCACGGCGGGGTTCGGCCCGCAGGCCGGCGCCGTGCTGGACCGGGCCCGCCAGCTGAAGGCCGAGGGCCTGGCCCACCGCCACCTGCGGGGCCCGCTCGCGCTGGCGCTGACGGCCGGCGAGCCCCAGCCCGACGGGCGCAGGCCGGTGGTCGTCCGCCTCCATGACCGCCTCGACCAGGGCGTGGGCGGCGTGGCCGTCACGCTCACCTGGCCGGGGCGCACGCAGGTGCTCACCACCGACGCCCGCGGCACCGCCACCGTGGTGCTCGGACCCTCCGGCGCCCCCACCGAGGTCCGCGCCGCCGCTGTGGTCCCGCACCTGCCCGTCGACGCGTGGGCCCCCACCGCCACCCCGGCCCAGCGGGTGGCCCGCCCCACCCGAGACGAGCTGACCGCCGTCGCCCGAGTGGCGCCGAGCACCGGGCGGCTCCGCATCGACAAGGCCGGCGACGCGACCGCCTACGTCCCCGTCGCCGGCGCCCGGTTCGCGGTGGTGACGGCCGGCGGGGGTGCGCCGGTGGAGCTGGTCGTGGGCGAGGACGGCCGAACGCCGGAGGTGGAGCTGCCGATCGGGTCCCACCAGGTGGTCGAGGTCGAGCCGCCACCCGGCTACCTCGCCGCGGGCCCCTGGACCGTCGACGTCCGGCCCGGCGAGGTGGCCATGCTCGAGGTGCTGGACCGGGCGGTGCGGGGCGAGATCCGCCTGCGCAAGGTGGACGCCGCCACCGGCGATCCGCTCGGGTTCGCCGGCCTCACCCTGCGCTACGACGCGGACGCCGACGGCGCCTTCGACGGCGCCGGCGACCCGGTCGTGGCCGAGGTGCTCTCCTCCCGCGACCCGGTGGTGGTGGCCGACCTGCTGCCGGGCCGCTACGAGCTGCGGGAGGACCTCACCCCCACGGGCTACCAACCGCTGGCCGAGCCGCTCGTCGTCCACCTGGCCCCGGGCCAGACCCTCGACCTCGAGGTTCCGAACGCGCCCGTCCCCCCGCCCCCGACCACCACCGAGCCGCCGGCCACCACCACGACGTCCACGACGACCACCACCACGACCGCCCCGCCGTCGTCGACGACCACCTCGGTCGCCGCGGCGCGCCCGCCGGTCACCGTGGCGGCCGGCCAGGCCCCGCCGCCCGCGCCGATCGGCCGCCTGCCCCGCACGGGCGCGGACACCGCCTCGCTGGCGCTCGCCGGAGCCGGGCTCGTGCTCCTCGGCTGGGCCGCCACCGACGCCGCCCGCCTGCGAGCCCGGACCGGTGGCTGACGCCGGCGCGATCAGCCGAGGGCGCCGGTGCGCCGCAGCGCCTCGATGCGCTCGTCGTCGTAGCCGAGCACCTCGCGCAGCACGGCCTCGGTGTGCTCGCCCACCTCCGGGGCCCGCGTCGGAAGGGGCAGCTCCTCCCCCACCACCTTGATCGGGGTGGGGAGCTGCTCGGTCCCCACCCGCTCGCGGGGGAGCCACGGCATGCGGGCCTGGAACTGCGGGTCGTCGGCGAGGGTCTTCGGGGTGTTCACCGGCGCGATCGGCGTGTCCACCTCGGCCCCGAAGCGGACCCACTCGGCCGTGGTGCGGGTGCGGAAGATGGCGGCCAGCTCGGCCCGCAGCTCGGCGTTGCCCCGCGCGTGGTCCGCGTAGCGCGAGCCGGGGTGGCGCTCGAAGAGGTCGGGCCGGCCCACCCCCTCGCAGAAGCTGCGCCAGAACGCCTGCTCGGAGGCCATGAACAGCACGTGGCCGTCGGCCGACTCGTAGATCTGGTAGCGGACGCCGTCGCGCATCCCGGCGGTGCCGGGGGCGCGCCGCTCGTACCCGTCGGCCGGGTTGCCGGTCACCTCGTCCTCGGGCCGCTCGTAGGCCTTCCAGGTCTCGCTGCGCAGCCAGTCCATGGCGGCCGCGGCGTCGGACTGGGCGATCTCGAGGCGGCACGGCTGCCCGGTGGCCCGAGCCCGGGTGATGCCGGCGAGCACGCCGAGGGCCCCGAAGAGGGGCCCGGCGTGGATGCCCACCGAGGGGTGCTCGGGGATGGCGCAGAACCCGTCCTCGGTCACCTCCGGGGCGACGAGGCCGGCCCACACGTCGTAGGCGATGCCGTGGCTGGGCAGGTCCCGGTAGGGGCCGGTCATCCCGTAGCCGGAGATCGTGCAGAACACGATGCGCGGGTTCACGGCCAGGCAGGCCTCGTAGCCGACCCCGCGGCGGTCGAGGCCGCCCGGCCGCATCGCCTCGATGACGGCGTCGGCTCCCCGCACCAGCTCGATGAACACCTCGCGGCCGGCGTCGGTGCGCAGGTCGATCGTGATCGAGCGCTTCCCCCGGCTGATGTGGAGGTGCATGAGCGAGACGCCCTCCACGATCGGCCAGGTCATCTGGCGGATGTAGTCGCCCGACGGCGGCTCCACCTTGATCACGTCGGCGCCGAGGTCGGCGAGCGTGGTCGTGATGGCGCCCGGGCCGAGCATCGAGCACTCGACGATGCGGACGCTCTCGAGAGGTGCGGTCACCGGATCTCCTCGCTGGCGAGGGGCGAGCCCGCCCCCGGGGTCATGAGCTCCTCCCGCCACCGGGTGCACCACTGCCGGGCGGTGGCGGGCCACGGGTCGCCGTCGCGCAGGAGCGCCGTGTGGGCGGCCACGTCGGTGGCCCAGATCGTGCACACCTCGGTGTCGGACAGCACGGCCTCGTAGAGGCCGACGAGGCGGATGCCGCGCTCGGCCATCGCCGGGACCCGCAGCTCGAGCGTGGCGGCGAGGTACTCGGGACCGGCGCCGGGGCGGACCTCGGACAGCTCGTGCACGAACCACGAGCCCCGCACCCCGTCCGCGACCAGCGACGCCCGGGTGGGGCAGCCGGGGGCGCCGGCGAGCAGCCGGTCCACGCCGCCGGTGCGGTGGCGGTGGGCCTCGTCCCACCAGGCGGCCAGCGCCGGGTTGGCGGCCTTGGCCACGTTGGTGCGCTGGGCCAGTCGGGCCCAGCCGTCCCAGCCGTCGACCTCCCAGACGTTCACCACCTGGGGCCAGCGGCCCGTGGAGCCGGCCACCTCC
Source organism: Acidimicrobiales bacterium (assembly GCA_035303865.1). Lineage (GTDB taxonomy): Bacteria > Actinomycetota > Acidimicrobiia > Acidimicrobiales > VFJN01 > VFJN01. The sequence goes on along the minus strand of DATGRC010000044.1, from coordinate 15,504 downwards.
CAGGTCCCGAGCAGCGCCAGGCCCCGGTCGGCCGCGGCCGCCGCGTCGAAGCCGACGACGTGGGCCATGTACGGCGGGCCGCCACGGCCCACCACGTCGACCACCTCGTGGAGGAAGATGGGCCGAACAGCCATCGAGCGAGGATGATGGCATACGATCTGACGCCCCGTCAGATCTCGCCGAGGTGGCATGGACCTCTCCTTCACCCCCGACCAAGACGCGCTGGCGGAGGCCGTCGGTCGGCTCTACGGCGCCCGCTCCCACGGCGAGCGCGTCCGCGAGCTCGAGCCGGACGGCTTCGACCCCGACCTCTGGGAGGGGGTGTGCTCGATGGGGCTCCCGACGATGGCCCTCCCCGAGGCGGCCGGCGGGGCGGGCGCCACCCTCACCGACCTCGCCGCCGCCGTCGAGGTGCACGGCGCGCACGCCGGCCTCGTGCCCCTCGTCGAGACGGCGGTGGCCGCCCGCCTGCTGGCCGCGGCGGGCGCCGACGAGCTCGTCGACCGCGTCGTCCACGGCGCTCGAGCGGCGCTGCGGGCGGCCGAGGAAGACGGCGCGGTCCCCGTGGCCTTCGCGGCGGTAGCCGACCTCGTGGTCACCGTCGCCGGCGACCGGCTGCTCGTGCTTGACGGCCCAGGCGGGCCCCCGCTCGCCACGCTGGCCGGGCTGGCCGCCGCCGCCGTGCCTCCCGAGCCCTCCGGGGCGGCGACCGTGGCGCGCGGCCCGGCCGTGGCCGCGGCGGCGGCGCGCGCCCGCGACGAGTGGCGGGCCCTGACCGCCGTGGCTCAGGCGGGCCTGGCCCGGGCCACGCTCGAGGTGGGGCTGGCCTACGCGAAGGAGCGGCACCAGTTCGGGACGCCGATCGCGTCGTTCCAGGTGCTCCAGCACCGCTTCGCCGACCTCCACACCCGAGCCGAGGGGGCCCGGCTCCTCGCCTACGAGGCCGTCTGGGCGCTCGACGAGGACGACCCGTCGGCGCCCCTGCGGGCCGCGCAGGCCGGTTGGTGGTGCGGCGAGGTGGCCGAGGAGGCGGCCGGGTTCAGCCTCCACGTGCACGGCGGCTACGGCTTCATGCTGGAGTACGACGTGCAGCTGCACCTCCGGCGGGCCAAGGCCACGCGACTGCTGGCCGGCGACCCCCGTCGCGAGCTGCCCCGCATCGCCGAGCGCCGGTGGGGAGCGGACGCCCCGAGCGAGGAGGCGCTGGCCGAGGCGGCCACCGCTCGCCCCACCCGGGCGGGGATGGACTTCCGGCTCGCCCCCGAGACCGAGCGCTTCCGAGCCGAGGTGCGCCGCTTCGTGGCCGAGCACCTCACCCCCGAGGTGATCGCCCGGGCCCACGAGACCGGCACGATGCACGACTGGGGCTTCCACCGGGCGCTGTGCGAACGGGGCTACCTGGCCGCCGGCTGGCCCACCGAGGTCGGCGGCCTCGGGCGCGACGCCATCGAGCAGACCCTGCTGATGCAGGAGCTCTACGCGGCCGGCGCCCCGATCGACGGGCTCAACATCGCGGCGATGGTCGGCGCCACGCTCCTCGTGTGCGGGACCGAGGAGCACAAGCGCGAGGTCCTCCCCCGCATCCTCGCCGGCGAGGTCCTCTGCTGCCTCGGCTACAGCGAGCCCGACGCCGGCTCCGACGTCGCCGCGGTCACCACCCGGGCCGTCCGCGACGGCGACAGCTGGGTGATCGACGGGCAGAAGATGTTCACGACGATGGCCCACGAGGCCCAGTACGTGTTCCTGCTGACCCGCACCGACCCGGACGCCCCCAAGCACCGGGGCCTCACGATGTTCCTCGTCCCGATGGACACCCCGGGGATCGAGGTGCGACCGGTGGCCACCCTCGGCGGCGAGCGCACCAACATCACCTTCTACGACGGCGTGCGGGTCCACGACCGCTGGCGGGTGGGGGAGCCCGGCGACGGCTGGTCGGTGATGCACGCCGCCCTCGTCTACGAGCGCGGCTCCGCGAACTGGGGTGAGCCCGACGCGCTGGTCGAGGCGGTGGCCGCCTGGGCCCGCGGCCCGGGCGCCGACGGGCGCCGCCCCCTCGACGATCCGCGGGTGCAGGAGTCCCTGGCCCGCTGGACCACCGAGCTCGAGGTCGGGCGGCTGCTGCTCCTGCGCACCGCCTGGCTGGCCGCGCAGGGCGAGCTGCCCCACGTGGAGGGCTCGATGGCGAAGCTCCACATCACCGAGGCCTTCGTGCGGGCCGCCGCCGACCTGCTCGACGTGCTCGGCCCGGCGGGGCTCGTGCGGGGCCACGGCGAGGCGGGCGCCGCAGTGGCCGGCCGGGTCGAGCACGCCTTCCGCCACGCCGTCGTCACGACGATCTACGGCGGCTCCAGCGAGATCCAGCGCGAGATCATCGCCGGGCGGGGCCTGGGGCTGCCCCGCCATCGCTGAGCGCGCCGCCGGTCTGCGCCGGCCACCCCTTCGGGTAGGCGGGTGGGCGTCGCCGCTCGCCGCACCGCCTCGTCCTGACGAGGGGTCAGATCCCCTGTGCCCAGGTTCACAGGCAGGATTGTTGCGATTTTGTGACGAAGTCTGGTTACGCTTTCGTAACTGACCAGAGCCGCCAAGTGCGCGGCCCCGCCGCTGGGGCCCCTTGTGTGCGCCGTCTCCCCCCGACCTTCCCCCGTCGGCGGCGCGCGCCCCCAGCCTGCCCTCGACAGGAGGACACCCCAACATGTCCGGGAGCAAGCCCCCGAGTACCCACGGCTCGCCGCGCCTCGCGCGCCGAGCCCTCCTCACCACCGCCGCCGTGCTCGGCGCGGTGGCCGCCCCCGCCGCCGCCGTCCTGGGGACGAGCTCCGGCGACGCCCCTGCCGCCGACGTCCGTCCCGACGACGACCGCACCGACGCCGCGGGGATCACCTCCTCGTCCATCGTCGAGGAGCTGCAGCTCGTCCGAGCCCAGGCGGTGAGCCAGGCCGCTGAGTTCGCCGAGGCCAAGGCCGCCGAGGAGGCCGAGCAGGCCAGGGTCATCGCCTACGCCGCCCAGGTCGAGGAGGCCAAGCAGGCCCAGGCCATCGCCTACGCGGCGGCCGTCGAGCGGGCCAAGCAGGCCGAGGCCGCGGCTGCCGCGGCCCCGCCCACGACGGCCGCCCCCGCGCCGGCCCCGGCGCCGACCCCGCCCCCCGCCCCGGCCCCCGCCCCCACGGGCGCCGGCGACCCCAACGACCCGGCCAGCTGGGACCGCCTCGCGCAGTGCGAGTCGGGCGGCAACTGGCACATCAACACGGGCAACGGGTACTACGGCGGCCTGCAGTTCTCGCTGGCCTCGTGGCGGGGCGTGGGCGGCACCGGCTACCCGCACGAGCACAGCCGCGAGACCCAGATCGAGATGGGCAAGCGCCTCTGGCAGCAGGGCGGCTGGAAGCACTGGCCGGCCTGCACCCGCAGCTTCGGCTGGCGCTGAGCCACCCCGCACCGCAACCGCACCGACGGCCCCGGCTCCCCGCCGGGGCCGTCTCGCGCCCGGGCCGCGGCCGCTAGTAGCGCAGCCCGGGGGCCCGGGTGCCGAACACGTCGGTGTTCAGCTGCTGGCCGAGGGTGGTGGCGTCCCACCGCCGGCCCCCGTTGCTGATCGAGGGACCCTCGCTCCAGCCTCGCATCCAGACGATCTGCTCCCCCACGGCCCGGATGACCTGACCCGTGACGTGCTGGCTCTCGTCGCTGGCCAGCCAGGCCACCAGCGGCGAGGACACCGCCGGGTCCATCGGGTTCCACTCGTCCTCGGGCACCTCGTCGGCCTCGATCACCGCCGGGGCACCGGGCATCGTGCCGGTGATCCGGGTGGCGGCGGCCGGTCCGACGGCGTTCACGGTGACGCCCAGCTTGGCGAGCTCGAGGGAGAGGGTCTGGGTGAGCCCGGCGATGCCGGCCTTGGCCGTGGCGTAGTTGGACTGGCCGAAGTTGCCCACCAGACCGGCCCCGGAGGTGGTGTTGATGATCCGGCCGGTGAAGCGCTCGCCGGCCTTGGCCCGGGCCCGCCAGTGGCGGGCGGCGTGGTGCGAGGGCGCCCAGGTCCCCTTGAGGTGGACCCGGATCACCGCGTCGAAGTCGGCCTCGGACATGTTCCAGATCGCGCCGTCGCGGACGATGCCGGCGTTGTTGACGAGCACGTCGAGCCGGCCGAAGGCGTCGACCGCCTGCTGGACCAGGCGGCCGGCGGCGTCGTAGTCGGCGACGTCGTCGTAGCTGGCCACCGCGGTCCCGCCCCGCTGGGCGATCAGCTCGACCGTGAGGTCGGCCGCCTTCTGGTCGGCGCCGTCGCCGGTGACCGAGGTGCCGAGGTCGTTGACCACGACCGACGCGCCGTGGCGGGCCAGCTCGAGCGCGTGGGCCCGGCCGATGCCGTGCCCGGCGCCGGTGACGATGCAGACCTTGCCGTCGAGGAGTGCCAAGGGATCGTGCCTTCCTGTCTGAGGTGGTGGGGTGGGTCGTGGCGGGATCGGCTCAGCCGGCCGCGGCGCCGTAGCGCGCCCGCAGCTCGTGCTTGAGGACCTTGCCGGTGGGGTTGCGGGGCAGCTGCTCGACGACCTCGATGCGCTCGGGCAGCTTCTGGGTCATCAGCCCGGCGGCGCGGCAGTGCTCGACGAGCGACACCCCGTCCGGCGGGCTCGCCGGGTCGGCGGGGACGACCACCGCGCACACCCGCTCGCCGGTCTTCGGGTCCGGCACGCCGATGACGGCCACGTCGGCCACGTCGGGGTGGGCGAACAGCACGTCCTCCACCTCCTTGGCCGAGATGTTCTCCATGTTGCGGATGATGATGTCCTTCACCCGCCCGGTGATCGTGACCATGCCGTCGGCATCGATGCGGCCGAGGTCGCCGGTGCGGAACCAGCCGTCCTCGTCGAAGGCGTCGGCGTCGAGCGACGGGTCGAGGTAGCCCTTCATCACCTGCGGGGCCTTGACCCGGATCTCGCCCTCCTCGTCGATGCCGGCCTCCTTGCCGTCGAGGGTGACCACCCGCAGCTGGGTGGTGCCGGTGGCGCGCCCCTCGGTGTGGGCCAGCTGCTCGTCGGTGTCGTGGACCGTGCCCATGGCGATGATCGGCGCCTCGGTGAGCCCGTAGCCGGACACGATCCCCACGCCCCCCATCTCGGCCTTGATGTCGTAGTGCAGCTGCGGGGGCTTCGGCGCACCGCCGCCGCAGTAGACCCGCACCTTCGGGAACAGGCGCTCCCCCGGGGGCAGCTGGCGCTGGGCGGCCAGGTAGGCCATGTGGAACGGGGTGCCGGCCCCGGCCATCGTCACCTCGTGCTCGCGGATCAGCCCGATCGTGCGGGCCGGGTCGAACCGCTCGATGTAGACGGTGGGGAACCCGACGAGCAGCGCCGAGAACAGCCACCCGATGCCCCCGATGTGGGTGAACGGGAACACCACGGCGTTGCGGTCCTCGGGCGTGACCTCGAGGCAGGCGTTCATCCCCTCCGCGCTGGCCATGATCGTGCGGTCCGTGTGCTGCGCCCCCTTGGGGTCCGACGTGGTCCCCGAGGTGTAGAAGTACCAGCGCACCGGGTCCTCGGACGGGTCCGGCGGCGGGGGCAGGGTGGCCGGGTCCCCCTGCGGCAGGGCCCGGTCGGCCACGAGCACCTCGAGCGTGCCGCCCTCCGCGGCCACCTGCTCGGCGATCCGCCGGGCCATGGCCTCGTAGTCGAAGCCGGACCACGTCGACGGCACGACGAGGAGCCGGGGCTTCGCCTGGCGGACGATGAAGCCGACCTCGCGCTCGCGGTAGATCGGCAGCATCGGGTTCTGGATCGCCCCGAGGCGGGCCAGGGCCAGCACGAGCAGCTTCGACTCGATCCAGGTGGGGAGCTGCCACGACACCACGGTGCCCGGGCCCACCCCGAGGCGGGCGAGGCCGGCGGCGGCCCGCTCCGCCTCGATGCGCACCTCCCCCCAGGTGAGGGTGCGGCCGGACTCGTCCACCGCCGCCTGGGCGTCGGGTGTGGCCCTGGCGCGGCGCTCCACCAGCTCCCAGAGGCTGCCTCCTCGCACTGCCGTCATCGCGTCCCCCTCAGATCTGACGACCCGTCAGAGCGTACATCGTCGGGTTTGGGCCGCCGCGAGTGGGGCAGCATGGTGGGCGTGATCGCACAACGGAACCTGCGCGTCGGCGACGTCGACTACCGGTACGTCCCGCTCGCCAAGCTCGGTGGCGACGTCGACAGCCTCCCCTTCGCCCTCAAGGTGCTGCTCGAGAACGTGGCTCGCCACGTGGGGCGCACCACCACCGAGGAGGACGTGGCCGCGCTGGCGGCCTGGGACCCGGGGGCCACCTCCACCCGGGAGCTCAGCTTCAGCCCGGCGCGGATCCTCATGCAGGACTTCACCGGGGTGCCGGCGATCGTCGACCTCGCCGCGATGCGCGACGCCATCGTCGAGCTGGGCGGCGACCCGTCGCGGGTGAACCCGCTCGTCCCCGCCGAGCTGGTGATCGACCACAGCGTGCAGGTGGACGTGGCCGGCACGCCCGATGCGCTGGAGCGCAACGTGGCCCGGGAGTACGAGCGCAACGGGGAGCGGTACCGCTTCCTCAAGTGGGGCCAGCAGTCCTTCGACGGGCTCCTCGTGGTGCCGCCGAACACCGGCATCTGCCACCAGGTCAACCTCGAGCACCTCGCCCGGGTGGTGTTCGTCGACGACGACGGCGTGGCCTACCCCGACACCGTGCTCGGGACCGACTCCCACACGCCGATGGTCAACGGCCTCGGCGTGCTCGGCTGGGGCGTGGGCGGCATCGAGGCGGAGGCGGCGATGCTCGGCCAGCCGATGTCGATGCTCACGCCCCGGGTGGTCGGCCTGCGCCTCGAGGGCCAGCTGCCCGAGGGCGCCACGGCCACCGACCTCGTCCTGCGGGTCACCGAGCTGCTCCGCCAGCACGGCGTGGTCGGCAAGCTCGTGGAGGTGTACGGCCCGGGGGTCGGCTCCGTGCCGGTCGAGGACCGGGCCACGATCGGGAACATGTCGCCCGAGTACGGGTCGACCTGCACGATCTTCCCGATCGACGACGAGACCCTGCGCTACCTGCGCTTCACCGGGCGCGACGAGCACCTCGTGGCGCTCGTCGAGGCCTACGCCAAGGAGCAGGGGCTCTGGCACGACCCGGACCGCACCCCCCGCTACTCCGAGCACGTCGAGCTCGACCTCTCCACCGTCGTCCCCGCCATCGCGGGGCCGGCCCGCCCGCAGGACCGGATCTCCCTCGACGAGGCCAAGCACCGCTTCCGCGAGGAGCTGGGCGCGTTCCTCGAGGCCTCGGGCACCGCGGTGGCCCTGCCCGGCGCGAGCGACGAGGACGACGACTGCCCGGCCGGCGTCGAGGAGGGCAGCCGCGAGGCGGCGCTCGTCGGGACGTTCCCGGCCAGCGACCCGCCGAAGCCCACCGCCGGGGCCGAGGCCCCGCCCGAGCCGGCCCACCAGGCTTCCGGACCCGAGGCCGCCCCGTCGCGGGCGGTCCCGGTCACCCTGGCCGACGGGACCGAGGTGGCGATCGACGACGGCCACGTCGTCATCGCCGCCATCACCAGCTGCACCAACACGTCCAACCCCTACGTGATGGTGGGGGCCGGGCTCCTGGCGAAGCGAGCCGTGGAGGCCGGCCTGGCCACCAAGCCGTGGGTCAAGGCCTCGCTGGCGCCGGGCAGCCGCGTCGTCACCGACTACCTCGAGCGAGCCGGGCTCACCGAGCCGCTGGAGGCGCTGCGCTTCCACCTCGTCGGCTACGGGTGCACCACCTGCATCGGCAACTCGGGGCCCCTCCCGCCCGAGATCTCCCGAGCCGTCGACGAGCACGACCTCGCGGTGGCCTCGGTGCTGTCGGGCAACCGCAACTTCGAGGGCCGGATCAACCCCGACGTGCGGATGAACTTCCTCGCCTCGCCCCCGCTCGTGGTGGCCTACGCCCTCGCCGGCACGATGGACTGGGACCCCTACGCCGAGCCGATCCCCGGCAGCGACGTGATGCTGCGCGACCTGTGGCCCAGCACCGAGGAGATCGCCGCCGTGGTGCGGGACAGCCTCGGCACCGAGATGTTCCGCACCCGCTACGCCGCCGTGCTCGACGGCGACGAGCGCTGGCGGGCGCTCCCGGTGGAGGGCAGCGAGCGCTTCGCGTGGCAGGACGGGTCCACCTACGTCCGCCAGCCGCCGTTCTTCGAGGGGATCGCCCCCGAGCCGGCCCCGCTCACCGACATCCGCGGGGCCCGGGCCCTCGCCGTGCTCGGGGACAGCATCACCACCGACCACATCTCCCCCGCCGGCGCCATCCGGGCCGACAGCCCGGCCGGCCGGTGGCTGCTCGAGCACGGCGTGGAGGCGGCGGACTTCAACTCCTACGGGGCGCGCCGAGGCAACCACGAGGTGATGCTGCGGGGCACCTTCGGCAACATCCGCCTCCGCAACCGGTTGGCCCCCGGCACCGAGGGCGGCGTCACCCGCCACCTGCCGAGCGGCGAGCAGCTGTCGATCTACGACGCGGCGCAGCGCTACCAGGCCGAGGGCGTGCCGCTCGTCGTCCTCGCCGGGCTCGAGTACGGCTCGGGCTCGTCTCGGGACTGGGCGGCGAAGGGCACCGCGCTCCTCGGGATCCGGGCCGTGCTGGCCGAGTCCTTCGAGCGGATCCACCGCTCGAACCTGGTCGGCATGGGCGTGCTGCCCCTCGAGCTGCCCGAGGGCGAGACCGTCGCCTCGCTCGGGCTGACCGGCGAGGAGGTGTTCGACATCACCGGCATCGAGGGCGCCGAGCCCGAGGACCTCATCGGCGCCCAGCTGCCGGTGCAGGCCGGCGAGCACCGCTTCGACGTGCGGTGCCGGATCGACACGCCCACCGAGGCGGTCTACTTCCGCCACGGCGGGATCCTCCACTACGTGCTGCGCCAGCTGGCCGGCCGGGCCTGACCCGGCCGGCCGCTACCCCTCGGCGCCCTCGCCGTCGGGCCCGTACACCTCGAAGGCCAGCAGCACGTCCTCGGCCAGCTCGGCCTCGGTGACCTCGGTGGCCATCGCCACGACCCGCAGGCCGGTGAGCGTCCCCAGCCAGGCGCCGAAGAGGAGGTCCTGGTCGCCGAGGCGCTGGGCCATCGCGTCGATCGAGGGGCGGATCCCGCCGGCGGTGGCCGCGGCGGCGGTGAGGATCTCGGTGAGCAGCTCGAGCCGGTGCTCGGGCACCGCCCCGTCGAGGGCCAGCTGGGTGAGGAGCTCGGCCAGGTCGAAGGCCTCGTCGGTGATCGACACCATCCGCCGCAGCGCCACCGCCGTGGCCTCGAGGAGGACCTGGGCCACCTCGGTGGCGCCGTGCTCGCTCACGCCGGTGCCGAGCACGCCGGCCGCGGCCTCCGGGTCCTGCTCGAGGATCTGCAGCTCGAGGGCTTCGCGGAGCATCACGGGGAGGTCCATCGCCCCAGGCTAGGGGGACCTTGGTCCCGAGTTGGTTGACACCCCCGAAGACCCGTCGTACGTTCACGCCGTCCCGTGGAAGCGCTTCCATGCAGACGGGCCGCGCTCCCGGGGGGAGGCCATGGTCACGATCGCCGATGTCGCGAAGAAGGCAGGGGTCGGCCTGGGCACCGTGTCGCGCGTCCTGAACGGCAGCCCCCAGGTCCGAGACGCCACCCGCAAGAAGGTGCAGGCCGCCATCGACGAGCTCGGGTACCGCCCGAACCCGCTGGCCCGGGGCCTGTCGCTGGGCCGGGGCCACACCGTCGGCGTGATCGTCCCGTTCTTCACCCACCCCTCCGCCGTCGAGCGCCTCCGCGGCGTCGTCGCCGCGCTCGAGGGGAGCGGGTACGACCTCGTGCTCTTCAACGTCGCCTCCCCCTTCCACCCCGACGAGCCGTTCCACACGCTCACCGGCCCGCACCGCGCCGACGGGCTGCTCGTGATGTCGCTGCCGGTGCCGCCCAACGACCTCGAGCGCCTGGCCCGGGCCCGGGTGCCCGTGGTGCTCGTCGACAGCCGAGCCGAGGGCGTCACCGTGGTCGTGAGCGACGACCGCACCGGTGGCCGCCTGGCCGTCGAGCACCTCGTCGAGCTCGGCCATCGCGACATCGCCTTTATCGGCGAGGACCCGGAGAACGCGTTCGGGTTCACCGCATCGTCCAACCGCGAGGAGGGGTACCGGGAGGTGCTGCGCGCGCACGGCATCCGCTACCGGCCCAGCCTCGTGCGCCACGGCCCCCACGACCACGACGTGGCGAAGGCGATGGCGCTCGACCTGCTGCGCCGCCCCAAGCCGCCCACCGCGATCTTCGCCAGCTCCGACGTGCAGGCCCTCGGCGCCCTGTCCGCGGCGGCCGAGCTCGGCCGCACCGTCCCCGCCGAGCTGTCGGTGATCGGCTACGACGACATCGACCTGGCCCACTACGCCGGGCTCACCACGATCCGCCAGCCGCTCTTCGACAGCGGCTACCTGGCCGGGCGGCTGCTGCTCGACGCGCTCGTCAGCGGCGAGCGGCTCACACCCGGCGTCACCGAGCTGCCCATCGAGCTCGTCATCCGCACCACCACCGCCGTGCCCCACAGAGGAGCCGCCTGATGGCCCAGATCGTCCTCGACGACGTGTGGAAGATCTACCCCGGAGGCACCGAGGCCGTCCGAGCGCTGAACCTCGACATCGCCGACGGCGAGTTCCTCGTGTTCGTCGGCCCGTCCGGCTGCGGCAAGACCACCGCCCTGCGGATGGTGGCCGGGCTGGAGGAGATCACCCGGGGCACGATCTCGATCGACGGCCAGGTCGTCAACGACATGCCGCCCAAGGCGCGGGACATCGCGATGGTGTTCCAGAACTACGCGCTGTACCCGCACATGAGCGTGTTCGACAACATGGCCTTCGGCCTCAAGCTGCAGCGGGTCGACAAGGCCGAGATCGCCGAGCGGGTCCACGAGGCGGCCCGCATCCTCGGCCTCGAGGAGCTGCTCAAGCGCAAGCCGGCCGCCCTCTCCGGCGGGCAGCGGCAGCGCGTGGCGATGGGTCGGGCCATCGTCCGCAAGCCCAAGGCGTACCTGATGGACGAGCCGCTCTCGAACCTCGACGCCAAGCTCCGGGTGCAGATGCGCTCGGAGATCTCCCGCATCCAGCGCGACCTCGGCGTCACCACGATCTACGTCACCCACGACCAGACCGAGGCCATGACGATGGGCGACCGGGTGGCGGTGATCCGCAAGGGGATGCTCCAGCAGGTCGACGCGCCCCAGACCCTCTACGACCGGCCGGACAACATCTTCGTGGCCGGCTTCATCGGCTCCCCCGCGATGAACCTCTTCGATGCCACGGTGGTGGAGGCCGGTGACGGCCTGGCCGTCGAGTTCGGCGGCTTCCGCCTGCCGGTCCCGCCGCAGCAGCTGGCCGAGCGGCCGGCGCTGCGGTCGTTCGCGGGCCGCACCGTCGTCCTCGGCATCCGTCCCGAGAGCATGGAGGACGCGGCGCTCCAGTCGGACGCGCCCGCCGATCACCGGATCCGCACGAGCGTGGACCTGCGCGAGGCGCTCGGCCACGAGGTGGTGATCCACTGCACGATCGACGCGCCGCCGGCGATGACCGAGGAGGCCCGCGAGCTCCAGGCGGACATCGGCGCCGAGGCCGTCGAGGAGATCGAAGCCGCAGCCCAGGGTGGCTCCACGACCATCCTGGCCCGTCTCGACCCGCGCACCCAGGTGCGCAAGGGCGATCCCGTCGAGCTCGTGGTCGACCTGGACGCCCTGCACTTCTTCGACCCGGCCACCGGGTCGGCGATCCGTGACCGCGCCGCCAACGGCACGGAGTGATGTCACCCAACGGCGACAAGGAGATGACCATGCGAATGCGACGATTGCTGATCCCGCTGTTCGCCTTCGCCCTCGTGGCGGCGGCGTGCGGCGATGACGACGACGCCGGCGGCGACGGCGGCGACGGCGGCGCGACGGGCGGTTCCGACACCGGCCGGGTGGTGCTGCTCACCGCCATGGAGCCGGAGGAGGTCGACGCCGTCCAGGCCGTCCTCGACGACATGATCAACAGCGAGGTCGACTACACCGCTGAGGTGGAGGCGGCCGGCAACTTCGAGGAGCAGCTGCAGATCCGGGCCGAGGGCGGCACCCTCGACCTGGCCGCGGTGCCCCAGCCCGGCGCGGTCCGGCAGCTGGCCGCGGACGGCAGCATCGTCGCCCTCGAGGACCTCGGCTTCGACATCGACGAGCTCGAGGAGATCTTCGGGGAGTACTACCTGTCGCTCGGGGAGTACGAGGGCAAGCACTACGGCATGCCCACCAACATCAACCTGAAGAGCATGGTGTGGTACCCGAAGGACGACTTCGACGCCGCCGGCTACGAGGTCCCCGAGACCTGGGACGAGCTGATCGCCCTCAGCGACCAGATCGTCGCTGACGGCGGCACCCCGTGGTGCGTCGGCTTCGAGTCCGAGGGCGCCACCGGCTGGCCGGCCACCGACTGGATGGAGGACCTCGTCCTGCGCACCGCGGGCGTCGAGGTCTACGACCAGTGGGTGAACCACGAGATCCCCTTCGACGACCCGGCCATCAAGACGGCGGCCGAGCGCTTCGGGGAGATCCTCTTCACCGACGGCTACGTGCTCGGCGGCGCCGCGGCCTCCGCGGACCTCGCCTTCGGCGACGCCCCCGGCCCGATGTTCCAGGACCCGCCCGGGTGCTGGCTGCACCGTCAGGCGAGCTTCATCAACGCCTTCTTCGGCAACTTCGCCGAGGGGCTCGAGGCCGGCGTGGACTACGACTGGTTCCCGCTGCCCCCGATCGACCAGGAGGGCACGCTCTTCGCCGGTGAGTTCACCGTCGTCGGCAGCAACCGTCCCGAGGTGAAGGACTTCCTCGACCGGTTCATCGCCGATGACGTCCAGTGTGCCATGGGCAGCGACGAGGCCTCGTCGCGGATCTCGCCGAACACCAACGTCGGCCCCGACTGCTACGCCAACCAGATCCTGGCGGACGCCTCGGAGGTGCTGATCGACGCGCTCGAGAACGACACCGGGCGCTTCGATGCCTCCGACATGATGCCGCCGGAGGTCAACTCGCAGTTCTGGACCGGCATGATCGAGTACGTCCGGGGTGGCCCGAGCGTGCTCGACAAGGTCCTGGCCGACATCGAGGCGGCCTGGAGCTGATCTGACCATCGGGCAGGGCGGAGGGCGCGGCGCCCTCCGCCCTGCGGTCACCTGAAGGATCCACTGTGGCGCTGCTGCTCACGATCTACCTCTGCTTCTGGCTCGGGCCCGCCCTCCTCACCGGGTGGCTGGCCGCCGAGCGAGGCCGCAGCCCGAGGCTGTGGTTCGCGCTCGGCCTGCTCTTCGGGCTCTTCGCCCTCCTGGCGGTGGGCCTCGCCCCTCGCACGGAGCGGCCCGTGGACGGCGGGGACTTCGAGAAGCTGTTCCGTGCGGTCGTGGCGGTCGTCGTGGTGGTGGTCCTGCCCCTCCTCGTGAGCTGGGCGTTCGACTTCACCAAGAGCCGGGACGCGAACCGCCTCGCCATCGTGGCGGTGGCCATCGCGCTCGGCGTGCTGGGCGTGTTCGCCCTGTTCTGGGTGATGGACCAGATCGTCGACCGCCTGCCCCGCGGCTGGCGGGAGACGGTCCGGCCCTACGTGTTCGTCGGGCCCGCGGTCGCCGTGCTGTCCGTGTTCCTCATCTACCCGGTGGTGAACACGATCCTGATCTCGTTCAAGGATCGCCGCGGCGACCGCTGGGTCGGGCTCGACAACTACGAGTTCGTCTTCACCGACCCGTCGATGCTGCGGTCGCTGCGGAACACCGCGATGTGGATCGTGGTGGTCCCAGCGGTGGCGCTCGTCGTCGGCCTCCTCTTCGCCACGCTCGCCGACCGGCTCCAGCGGGGCGAGTCGATCGCCAAGTCGGTGATCTTCCTGCCCATGGCGATCTCGTTCGTGGGCGCGGCCGTCACCTTCCGGCTGATCTACAGCTACCGCCCCGAGGGCTTCGGCTCGAACGTCGGGGTGCTCAACGCCATCTGGACGGCGCTCGGCAACGAGCCGGTCGCGTGGCTCACGCAACGACCGTGGAACAACCTGCTGCTGATGGTGATCATGATCTGGATGCAGACCGGCTTCGCCATGGTCGTGCTGTCCTCCGCCATCAAGGCGATCCCCGACGAGATCATCGAGGCGGCCCGCATCGACGGCGCCTCGGAGTGGCAGGTGTTCCGCCACATCACCGTCCCGAGCATCCTGCCCACGATCACCGTGGTCACCACCTACATGGTGATCAACGCCCTCAAGGTCTTCGACATCGTGTTCGTGATGGGCGCGCCGGAGAACAACGGCACCGAGGTGGTGGCCGAGCGCATGCTCACCTGGTTCTTCACCCGGCAGAACCAGGGCTACGGCGCCGCTGTCGCCGTCGTGCTGTTCATCGCCGTGATCCCGGTGATGATCGCCAACGTGCGGCGCTTCCGGGCTGAGGAGGCGATCCGATGAGCGTCGGCGCGAACAAGAAGGCCGGCTGGTTCGTCAAGGGCACGATCCTCGTCGTCTGCTTCATCTGGCTGTTCCCCACGCTCGGGGTGCTCGTCACCTCGTTCCGGCCCGCCGCCGAAGCCAACACCTCCGGGTGGTGGACGACGATCACCAAGCCGTTCGACACCGCCCAGTGGACGCTCGAGAACTACCGGACCGTCCTCGACGCCAGCGGCTTCAACAACGCGCTGCTCAACAGCCTCGCCGTCGCCATCCCGGCCACGGTGATGCCGATCACGATGGCCGCCTTCGCCGCCTACGCCTTCTCGTGGATGGAGTTCCGCGGCCGGCAGGTCCTGTTCGTGGTCGTCGTGGCGCTCATGGTGGTGCCGCTGCAGATGGCGCTCATCCCGATCCTGCGGCTCTACAACGGCGGCGCCGAGCTGTTCGGCATCACCGTGTTCCCCGACCTCGACCTGAACGGCACGTTCCTCGGCATCTGGCTGGCCCACACCGCCTTCGGCCTGCCGCTCGCCACCTACCTGCTGCGCAACTACATCGGCTCGCTGCCGTCGTCGATCATCGAGTCGGCCAAGATGGACGGGGCCGACCACTTCACGATCTTCACCCGGCTGATCGTCCCGCTGTCGGTGCCGGCCCTCGCCGCGTTCACGATCTTCCAGTTCCTCTGGGTCTGGAACGACCTGCTCGTGGCCTACGTGTTCCTCGGCGGCACGAGCGACAACCGGGTGGTCACGATCGCCCTCCAGATGCTCTCGGGCGCCCGCGGCCAGGACTGGCACGTGCTCACCGCGGCGGCCTTCGTGACGATGGCCCTGCCGCTGGCCGTGTTCTTCTCCCTGCAGCGGTACTTCGTCCGAGGCCTCACCGCCGGCGCCGTCAAGGGATGAGCCCCCGCTCCGGGCGAGGCCGGCGGGCGTCGGCCTCGGGCCCTGCGGGGATGGCCCCGCTCGCCCCCGATCGGCTGTGGCGGGCGATCATCCTCACCACCCTGCTCGTCGTGCCCTCGTTCTGGTCGATCCTGGCCGGGCTCGTGGCGGTCGGCGACG
>DATGRC010000043.1:0-2034 GCA_035303865.1 Acidimicrobiales bacterium | reverse complement strand
GAGGGAGCGGTAGTGCTCCTCGAAGGCGGCCTCGAGCAGCCCCTGGTCGGGCACGGTGGTCCCCGGACGGGGCTCGTCGGTGCGATCGGCGGCGATGGACGCCATCATCACCCGGACTGACGCCCCAGGGCGGGAACCGGTTGACCGGCGGCCCCGCTGTCAGCGCGCCTCCGTAGGGTCCTCCTCGTGCTCCTCGGACCGGAGGCCTGCCTGCTCTGCGGCGCCACGGGCACCCCCGCGTGCCCGGCCTGCCTCGACGCGGTCCGGGCCCCGGCCCTGCCCCCGCCGCACCAGGTCGACGCCTGCCGGGCGCTGGTGGACTACCACCTCGCTCGCCCGCTCGTGACCCGCCTCAAGAACGGGCAGCGCCGCTCCCTCGTCACCCCGCTGGCCGCCGCGCTCGCCGCCGCGGTGGCACCGTCGCCGGGGGCGGTCGTCACCTGGGCGCCCACCACCCCGGAGCGGGCCCGGGCCCGGGGGTTCGACCAGGCTGAGCTCCTCGCCCGAGCCCTGGCCCGGCGCTGGCGACGTCCGGTGCAGCCGCTCCTCCGCCGGGTCCCGGGCACCGCCCAAATGGGGCGAGGCCGGCCCGCCCGCCACCGGGCCCCCGCCTTCGAGGCGCTCCGATCCGCTCCGGCGGCGGTCGTCCTCGTCGACGACGTCGTCACCACCGGAGCCACCCTCGCCGCCGCGGCCCGGGCGCTCCGGGCCGCTGGCGCCCGGACCGTCGAGGCCGCCGTGCTGGCCCAGGCCGAGCGGGCACCGGCCGCGCGCCCTTGAGGTTCCGTCATGTCGCGTGCCGGGCGCGGGCTACGCTGATGTGACTAGTTCGGCCGAGCGGGCGATGGTCGGCAGGAGGAGGGACATGGTCGAGACGACGACCGCAGGCACCGGCGCGGCGGGAGACGCCATCCGCGTCCTGATCTGCGACGACCACGCCCTGTTCCGCCGCGGGCTGACGATGGTGCTCGAGTCCGAGGAGGGGGTGGAGGTCGTCGGCGAGGCCGAAGACGGCGCCGACGCCGTCGCCAAGGCCGAGGAGCTCGCCCCCGACGTCGTCTTGATGGACGTGCGGATGCCCCGGCTGAGCGGCATCGAGGCCACCAAGGCCATCGCCGAGCGGGTGCCCACCGCCCGGATCCTCATGCTCACCGTGAGCGACGAGGAGGAGGACCTCTACGACGCCATCAAGGCCGGTGCCAACGGGTACCTCCTCAAGGAGATCTCCATCGAGGAGGTGGCCAGCGCCATCCGGGCGGTGGTCAACGGGCAGAGCCTCATCTCCCCGTCGATGGCCTCCAAGCTGCTCACCGAGTTCACGAACCTCTCCAAGAAGGCCGACGAGCGCCAGTCCGTCCCCACGCCCCGCCTCACCGAGCGCGAGCTCGAGGTGCTGAAGCTCGTGGCCCAGGGCCTCACCAACCGGGACATCGCCGCTGAGCTCTACATCTCGGAGAACACGGTCAAGAACCACGTCCGCAACATCCTGGAGAAGCTCCACCTGCACTCGCGGATGGAGGCCGTGGTGTACGCGGTCCGCGAGAAGCTCCTCGACATCCGCTGAGCGCCGGCGGCGCTGGCCCGGGGCCGAGCCGAGGCTGGGGGAGCGGCCCGGTAGGCTGGTCCACCGCATGGGAATCTTCGACAGGGTCCTCCGTTCCGGCGAGGGCAAGAAGCTGAAGGCCCTCCAGGCGCTCGTGCCCGAGATCGGGGCCCTCGAGCCGGAGATGGAGAAGCTGTCCGACAGCGCGCTCCAGGCCAAGACCGGCGAGTTCCGCCAGCGCCTCGCCAACGGCGAGGACCTCGACGACCTCCTCGTCGAGGCGTTCGCCGTGGTGCGCGAGGCCGCCAAGCGGGTGCTCGGCCAGCGCCACTACGACGTCCAGCTCATCGGCGGCGCCGCCCTGCACTTCGGCTGGGTGGCCGAGATGAAGACCGGCGAGGGCAAGACCCTCGTCTCCACCCTGCCCGCCTACCTGAACGGCCTCTCCGGCAAGGGCACCCACCAGATCACCGTCAACGAGTACCTGGCCC
>DATGRC010000042.1:0-12601 GCA_035303865.1 Acidimicrobiales bacterium | reverse complement strand
CCACCCGTTGCACACCAACGAGTGGTACGCCGAGAACGAGACCGTTCAGAAGAAGAACGTCGTCGTCGGCAACCTGGTGTACTCGCTCGTGCTGGGCATGAGCGTGCCCGATGTGAGCGGCGCGGCCATCGCGAACCTCGAGATCGAGTCTCTGCTCCACGCCAAGCCCACCTTCCACGGCGACACGATCTACGCCGTCACGAAGGTCCTCGACGTCAAGGAGACGTCGAAGGGCGACCGGGGCATCGTCACCGTCGAGACCAAGGGCATCAATCAGCGGGGCGAAGAGGTCTGCTACTTCAAGCGCAAGCTGATGGTGTGGAAGCGAGACCACGCCCCGCAGCGGCGCTTCCCCTACGACGACAGCGTCTTCGACGAGGCCTGACCGTGCGGGCGGCGGCGCGACCGGGGAGCCCGGGAGGCATCGTTGCCCATCGATGACGTAGCCGCCCGCGGCTTCGAGGCGGCGGCCGCCGCCTACGAGGCCGCTCGCCCGGGGTACCCGGACGAGGCGCTCGCCATCCTGCGCGACGAGGTCGGCATCCGACCGGGCACCCGGGTCCTCGACCTGGCCGCCGGCACCGGCAAGCTCACCCGCCGCCTGCTCGAGCTCGACGCCGACCTCGTCGCCGTCGAGCCGGTCACCGCGATGCGGGGCCAGCTGCAGGCCATCCTCCCCGACATCGCGGTGCTCGACGGCCTCGGTGAGGCGATCCCCGTGCCGGACGGCTCGATCGAGGTCGTCACCGTGGCCCAGGCGTTCCACTGGTTCGACGCCCCCG
Source organism: Acidimicrobiales bacterium (assembly GCA_035303865.1). GTDB lineage: Bacteria > Actinomycetota > Acidimicrobiia > Acidimicrobiales > VFJN01 > VFJN01. The sequence continues at coordinate 11,819 of DATGRC010000042.1, read as the reverse complement.
CGGCCCTGGCCGAGATCGCCCGGGTCCTGCAGCCCGGCGGCCGGCTGGCCCTCTTGTGGAACGAGCGGGACGAGCGCACCGCGTGGGTGGACGAGATGAGCCGCATCATCCGGTGGCACGAGCGCACGGTCTCCCGCTACCAGAACGCCGACTGGGCCGCGGTGGTCGCCGCCGACGGCCGGTTCGGCCCGCTGCAGGAGCGGACCGTGAGCTGGGACCAGCCGATGACCCGCCAGCTGCTGGCCGACCGGGTCCGGTCGATCAGCTACATCGCCGCCATGCCCACCGCGCAGCGCGAGCGGCTGGCCGCCGACGTCGTCGCCCTGGTCGCCCGGCGCGAGGAGCCGTTCCCGCTCCCGTACACGTGCCGCGTCCAGTGGGCCGTGCTGCGCTGACCTGCGCCGACCCGGCCGGGCAGGACCTGCTCGGGTGGTGGGAAACCCGCCGCCGCGACCTCCCGTGGCGGCGCACCCGCGACCCGTGGGCCGTCCTCCTCTGCGAGGTGATGGCCCAGCAGACCCAGGTGGCCCGGGTGGCCGAGCGCTGGCCGGTGCTGCTCGAGCGCTTCCCGGACCCGGCCGCCATGGCGGCGGCCGCGCCGGCCGACGTGCTGCGGGCCTGGTCGGGCCTCGGCTACAACCGCCGGGCCCTCAACCTGCACCGCTGCGCGGCCGAGGTGGTGGCCCGCCACGGAGGCCGCCTCCCCGCCGACCTCGACGCCCTGCTGGCCCTGCCCGGCATCGGGCCCTACACCGCTCGGGCGGTCCTCGCGTTCGCGTTCGAGCGCGACGCCGCCATCGTCGACACCAACACCGCCCGGGTGCTGGCCCGCTGGGCTGGCCGGCCCCTCACCGTCCGGGAGGCGCAGGCCGCCGCCGACGCTGCGCTCCCCACGGGGCGGGCCTGGGCGTGGAACCAGGCCATGCTCGACCTCGGCGCCGGCGTGTGCGTCCGCCGCCGTCCCCGCTGCGGCGAGTGCCCGGTGCAGGCCCGCTGCGCGTGGCTCGCCGCCGGCGCCCCGCCGCCCGACCCGGCCGACGGGTCCGCCGGGGTGTCGGTCGCCCAACCTCGCTTCGCGGGCAGCGACCGGGAGGGCCGGGGCCGGCTCGTGGCCGCGCTACGGGCCGGCGAGGTGCCCGACGACGAGCTGGCCCAGGCGATGGGGTGGCCCGACGACCCGGCGCGGGCCCGCCGGGTGGCGGCCCGGGTGGTGGCCGACGGGCTCGCGGTGCACGAGGACGGCCGGTACCGCCTCCCCGGCGCCGGCTGACCGCGACGGGACGAACGCGCTGGGACGTCGGCCCGCGCGCTGCCAGGATCAGCCCATGGACGTCGAGGTGCGGGAGTACCAGCCGAGCGACCTGCCTGCGGTCACCCGCTTGTGGCGGGAGATCCACTGGATCGACGACAGCGACCGGATGGCCCGCGCCCTCGAGGTGTTCCTCGACGGGGCGGACGCCGTCGTGGGCGTCCTCGACGGCGAGGCCGAGGCCCTCGTCCACCGGACCCCCGGGGTCATCCGCTACGACGACCGAGACCTGCCGCTGGCCGCCATCACGGCCGTGACCACGAGCGTGATCGGCCGCAACCGCGGGCTGGCCACGCGCCTCACCCGGGCGTCGGTGGCCGAGGGGGCCCGGGCTGGGGCCGCCGTCGCCGCCCTCGGCATGTTCGAGCAGGGGTTCTATGACCGCTTCGGCTTCGGCAGCTGCCCGTACACCATCCAGCTGGACTTCGACCCCGGTGACCTGCGGGTGGCGGCCCCGTCGGCCACCCCGGTACGGGTCACCCGAGACGACTGGGCCGACGTGGCGGACCTGATGGACCGACGCCGTCGCAGCCACGGCGAGGTGCGCCTCGACCGACCGCAGGCCGTGCGGGCCGAGCTGGACTGGTTCGAGGACCCGTTCCTCGGCTTCGGGTTCCGCGACGACGCGGGACGGCTGCGCGCCTGCCTCGTCGGCACCTGCGCGGCGGAGAACGGCCCCTTCCGCGTCGGGCTCCTCGCCTACGTCGACGACGCCGACCTGCACGACCTCCTCGGGCTCCTGCGCTCCCTCAGCGCGCAGATCCGCCGGGTCTGCCTGGTCGAGCCCGCCCGCATCCAGGTCCAGGACCTGCTGGACCGGCCGATCAGGTCCCACGACCTGCTCGAGCCCGACCACCGCCCGCCCCACTCGGCGATGGCCTGGTACCAGCTGCGCATCCTCGACCTCGAGGCGTGCGTGGCCGCCCGCCGCTGGCCCGGCGAGGAGGTGGCCTTCGACCTCGTGCTGCGGGACCCGCTCTCCGAGCCCACCTGGCCCGGCCTGAGCGGCGAGTACACGGTCACGGTGGGGGAGACCTCCACCGTCGAGCGGGGCCACCGCGGCGGGTTCCCCGTCCTCGACGCCGACGTGAGCTCGCTCTCCCGCCTGTGGTTCGGGGCCCGCCCGGCCTCCGGGCTCGCCGTCACTGCCGACCTGTCGGGCCCGCCCGAGCTGCTCGACGCGCTGGACCGGGCGCTGCTGCTCCCGCCGCCGCTGCCCGGCCTGGCCTTCTAGCTCGCCGGGAGGTCCTCGCCGGCTAGGAAGTCGACGACGAGGCGGTTGACCTGCTCCGGCGCCTCCAGGTGCAGGAAGTGCCCGGTGCCGTCCACCAACTCCATCCGGGATCCCTCCCGCGCCTCGAGCAGCGGGCGGGCGAGCTCGGCCACCTCCACGCCCACGCAGCCGTCGTCGCGGCCGTGGAGGTAGAGCGTGGGCTGCGGCGGCAGCTCGTTGCCCGCCGCCTGCACCGGCTCCAGCGCCGGGTCGACCCCGACGCCGCCGAGCGTGGCCCGGTAGTAGCCGAGCGCGGCGGCCAGGTTGGCCGGCTCGCGCAGCGAGTCCTTCACCCGCGCCAGGTCCTCGCTGGCGTCGTAGCCCGGCGACCAGTCCGCCCACAGCCGATCGATGAACGCGAGGTCGTCGAGGCCCACCGCCACGTCGGCCAGCGGGTGCTGGAAGAAGAACATGTACCAGCTGCGCTGCAGCTGGTCGTAGGACATGAAGCCCTGCGCTACCGCCGGGGCCGGTGGCACCGCCATCGTCACCACCCGCCGCCACCGCTGCGGCTCGTGGCTGGCCGCCACGTACGCCGCCATGGCGCCCCAGTCGTGCCCGATGAGCACCGCGTCGTCCCCGCCGTCGAGCGCCTCGTGGAGCCCGCAGGCGTCGAGGCCGAGGGCGGCGGTCTGGTAGCGGCCGTCGGCCGGGACGGCCGAGGGCGCGTAGCCCCGCAGGAACGGCGCCACCGCCCGGTAGCCCGCGTCGGCCAGCGCCGGGAGGAGGTGCCGCCACGTCCACGCCGAGTCGGGGAAGCCGTGCAGGCACACCGCCAGCGGGCCGTCCCCCACCTCCAGGTGGGCGAGCTCGAGTCCATCGACGGTGGTGGTCCCCTGGCGCAGCTCCATGGCGGCGGAATGTAGTCAGCCCGCCGACGAGGTCGGTCCACCACCGCTGAGACGCCCGTCACACCCGGGACAGGCGCTCGTCGCCAGGGGGTAACCTGCCCGACAACCAGGGGAAACGGGGGACGTCCTGCTCAACGTCAGCTTCTTCGGGGTGCGCGGCTCGACACCGTGTCCGTGCGAGGCGAACCGTCGGTACGGCGGGAACACCTCGTGCGTCGCCCTCGAGGCGCCGGGACACGAGCCGATCGTGCTGGACCTCGGCACCGGGCTGCGGTTCTGGGGCGAGACGCTCGATCCCTCGGTCCCGTTCGCGGGGTCGGCGCTGCTCACCCACATCCACTGGGACCACGTGCAGGGCCTCCCGTTCTTCACGCCGGTCCTGCGCGACGGCGCCCGCTTCGATGTCTACGGCCCGCCGCAGGACGACCACGCCAGCCTGGCCGACGCCGTCAACGACCTGATGCGCCCGCCGTTCTTCCCGGTGCGCACCAAGGACCTGCTCGGCGACATCCGCTTCCACGACGTGTGGAACGAGGAGATCGAGATCGACGGGGCCAAGGTCACCGTCCGCCCGGTGCCGCACATCGGCCTGACCAACGGGTACCGGATCGAGATGGGCGGGGCCACCGTCGCCTACCTCTCCGACCACCAGATGCCCCTCGACGGCTCCCACGAGGTCACCGACGCGGTCCTCGAGCTCTGCGACGGTGTGGACCTGCTGATCCACGACGCCCAGTACACGGTGGAGGAGTTCGGGCCGAAGGCCCACTGGGGGCACTGCACGGTCGACTTCGCGGTGCACGTGGCCCACGAGGCGGGAGTCAAGCGGCTGGCGCTGTTCCACCACGACCCCACCCACCACGACGCCTCCCTCGACGCCATCCTCGAGCACGCCCGCGCCCTCGCCCGCGGCACCCGCATCGAGGAGGTCGTAGCCGCCTACGAGGGCCTGGTCATCTCCCACGGCTGACGGCGGCTGGTCGGCGCTCGACCGCCCCGCGGGTACCCTCCGGCCGATGACCGCAGCACCCCCACCCTTCGACTCGGCTCGCTTCCGGCAGGTCCTCGGCCACTTCCCCACGGGGGTCACCGTCATCACGGCGCCGGGCGAGCCGCACAACGTCGGCATGTCGGTCGGCTCGTTCAGCTCGGTGTCGCTCGACCCGCCGCTCGTCGGCTTCTTCGCCGGCAAGGACTCCGCCACCTGGCCCGGCATCGAGAAGGCCGGCGTGTTCTGCGTGAACATCCTCGCCGAGGACCAGGAGGAGCTGTCGCGACGCTTCGCCTCGAAGGACGACGACAAGTTCGTCGGCGTCGGCTGGAAGCCCGCCGGCACCGGCGCACCGCTGCTCGACGGGGTGCTGGCCTGGATCGACTGCCAGATCGACCGGGTGCTCGACGCCGGCGACCACCACTGCGTGCTCGGCCGGGTCCTCGACCTCGGCGTGGGCCACGAGGGGCGTCCGCTCATCTTCTTCCGGGGCGGCTACGGCCGCTTCACGAGCTGAGCGCCATGGCGATCTACGCGCTCGGCGACATCGAGCCCACCATCGACCCCACCGCCTACGTCCACCCTGACGCCGTCGTGATCGGCGAGGTCACGCTCGGCCCCGAGTCCTCGGTGTGGCCCGGCGCGGTGCTGCGCGGCGATCCAGGCGGCATCGTCGTCGGGGCCCGGACCTCGGTGCAGGACGGCACGGTCGTCCACACCACCCCGATCACCCCCACCCGCATCGGAGCCGACTGCGTCATCGGCCACAACGTGCACCTGGAGGGCTGCACGATCCACGACGGGAGCCTCGTCGGCTCCGGCGCGATCGTCCTCAACAGCGCCGTGGTCGAGTCGGAGGCGCTCGTGGCGGCCGGGGCGCTCGTGAGCGGCAAGCTCACGGTGCCGTCCCGGGCCATGGCCATGGGCGTCCCCGCCAAGATCAAGCCCGACGCGGTCGACCCGGACTGGCACATCAAGCCGGGCGTCGAGGTCTACCGGGAGCGAGCCGCCACCTACCGGGCGCAGCTGCGCCGCCTCGACTGACCGGAGTCGACCGGACCGGCCCGCGGCCGGGACGGGATCAGGCGGGCTGGACGGCGTCGGCCTCGGCGTCCGAGTCGGCCTCGAGCAGGGTGATGCTGCCGTCGACCGCCCGCTGACGGGCCCACGCGGCCACGAAGGCGTCGCCGGTCAGGTAGAGGATCTGGTGGCGCTCCGACAGGCGCAAAACCAGGTCGAGCAGGTCCCAGGTGCGGTCCGGGGGGACCCGGGCCAGCACCTCGTCGAGGACCACCGGCACCGGATCGCCGCTCGGTCCGGCCTGCCCGGCGGTGGTGAGGCGAGCCAGCAGCACCTGCTGCAGGTCGGCGATCGCGCCGGGCGAGTCGTCGAGCCCCACCTGGCTCTCGAGCGTGGCCACCCGTCGGGCCAGGGCGTCATGGCGGTCGCGGAGCCGGTCGAGGTCGATCAGGGTGGGGGCGGACCCCAGCTCGGCGGCGAGCCGATCGCGCTCGGCCTCGAGCTCCTCGACGTCGGGGCCGGCCGCCTCCTCGAGGTCGACGGTGCCCCACTCCGGCCGCCGCAGCTGCGCGGCGAGGGCGGTGAGCCGCTCGAGATCGGCGTCGATCTCGGCGCGGGGGCGGGCGAGGCGGCGGGCGTCCTCGCGCTCCGACGCACGGGTCACCGCCCACTCGAGCGCCCCGAGGCGGGCCGGCAGGTCGCCCTCGTCGATCCCGTGCTCGGCCAGCCCGGCGAGGAGCCGCTCGGCGGTGCGCTGCGCCACGACCTCGGCCCGGTGCAGCCGCTCCTGGGCCCGTGCGGCGGCGCCCAGGCGGCAGCGCTCGGCGACGTGCGCGACGAGGTCGCCTCGCTCGAGGTCGTCCCCGGCGACGCCGTAGGGCTCGCAGGCCGTCGCCAGCGCCGCCCTCGCTGCCGCCAGCGCCGGCTGGGCCGACGTGGCGAGCTCCTGGCGCAGCTGGTCCATCGCCTCGGCCGTCTCGCCGAGGTCCTGCAGCGCGGCGTGGTAGGCGCGCACCTCGTCTTCCAGGTGGAGCGCGTGCTCGACGCTGAGCGCGGGCCCCACCAGGTCGAGCCAGGCCTCGGTGGCGGCCCGCTGCTCCTCGACGGCGGCGGTCGCGGCCTGGCGCAGCGAGGGGTCGACGGTGGCCTCCACCCGACGGATGTGGAAGCCGAGGTAGCTGGTGGCCCCCGCCTTCTCGAGCGCGGCGGCCTCGATCCGCCGGGCTCGGCGGAGCCGCAGGTCGGGGACGACGATGCCGGCGACGGCAGCGACGATGGCGGCGAGCAGGCCCAGCGACGCGAGGAGGGTGCCGAGGGCCATCCCGAGGATGCCGGCCAGGGCGCCCACCACGATCGCTGCCTGGGCGGGGAACCGGACGGCGTCAGCCGCGCGCTCGGCCTCGTCGACCGCGGCGTGGGCCGCCTCGATCTCGGCCACGACGGTGGGCTCGGCCCCGACGTCGTCCATCTCGAGCCCGCCGAGCGAGACCCGCACCTCGTGCATCGCGGCCTTGGCTGCCCGCAGGCGCTCCGCCGTCGCCCACAGCTCGTCCTGGTCCCGAACGCCCAGCTCGGCGACGATGGGGTCGGACGGCGCCGGGAGGGTGGCCACGGCCAGGTCCTGCAGGCGGTGCTCGAGCTCCCGCGCCCGACTGGCTGCCGTCTGGACGGCGTCGACGAGGTCCTCGAGGTCGGCTGGCGGCTCGGCCGGGATGGCTGCGAGGGCCTCGCGCTCGTCGGCGTCGAGCCGGGTGCCCTCGATCTGGGCCCGCAGCGACGCCACCTCGGCCTCAGCCGTGGCGTGGTCGCTGGCCAGGGCGCGGAGCGCGTCGGCGGCGGCGAGGAGCCGCTGGTCGGCGGCCACGGCGGCCTCGTCGGACTCCAGCGCGGCGGCCTCGGACCGGATCCGCTCGAGCTGCGCCAGCACCTGGGCGTACTGCCGGCGGGCCGCGCCGTCGCGGGCCGCCTGGATCTCGCCGTCGAGCCGGGCCAGCTCAGCCCGCTGCTCGGCGGTGCGGGCCTGCTCGGCCTCGGCTGCCTCGAGCTGGGCGGCGAGCGCCTCGAGCGCATCCCGGGCTTCCCGGAGCTCGGCGGGCTCGTCGTCCCGGACGCGGGTCCGCTCCGGCGACACGTCGCCGGCGGTGACCACCATGAGCTCCTGCAGCGCCCGGCGCGACGTGGCGATGCTGCCGATCGGCTCGGGCACCGGGTTGCCGTCCTCGTCGCGGGCGGTCACCCGGCCACCCCGGCTCTGGACCACGACGGCCCGCCCGGTGGCGTCCACGTAGCGGAGGCCGAGCGGCGCCGACCCGCCGGCGAGGGCGTCGAGCACCGTGCCGGCCATCGCGGCGCGCTCGTCCGGGCCCAGTCCGGCCAGCACGGTCAGGCGCGGGTGCAACGGCAGGCGGAGCTCCTCGCCGGACTCCTCGATGATCAGCTCTTCGAACCGCACAGGTGCTCCTCCCAGCCCTCGGGGATCCATCGGCACCTCGGGCCCCGACCTGTAGCCCTCGTCTGGTCCGTTCGGCCCAGTCCTCGCGGCGGGCGGTCAGGCGGCGCTGTCGAGCCAGGCCAGGGGGCCGAGGTCGAGGTTCCGCACCACCGTGAACACCGCCGCCACGGCGATCGCGGCGGGGACCGCCCAGCGGGGCAGGCGGGGCGCGGCCACGGGCCGGCCGAGGGCACGGGCGGCCAGCACCACCCACGCCACCACGGCCACCGGGACGGCCACGACGAGGAGCAGGTTGTGGTCGAGCGACTGGCCGAGCCGGCCCCGCAGGAGCGCGTGGCCGCCCCGCAGGGTGCCGCAGGCCGGGCAGTCCAGGCCGAGCAGCACCTGGGTGGGGCACGACGGGTAGGGGCCGCCCTCGGACGGGTCGAGCGCGGCGAGCACCGCACAGCCCGCGACCGCGCCCACCGTGAGCACGGCGGCCTGGGCCCGGCCCAGGCCCGAGTCGGCGACGGCAGCGGAGGGCACCGCGGCAAGGGTAGGGGGATGTCCCGGGGCCGGAGCGCGCGGCCCCTCCCGGGCCGGCCCGATAGGTTGACCCGCGGGTCAAGTGAGGGAGGGGGACGATCGACACCGCCACAGCACCGCCGGCAGCACCCCGGAGGCGATCGGGCTGGCGCCTGATCGTCGAGGCCTGTCGCGCCCGCCGCGCCGGCCTGGCGCTCGGGGTGCTCGTCGGCCTCGGGTGGACGGTCGGGAAGGTCAGCGTCGGGCTGCTCGTGCAGCGAGCCATCGACGAGGGCATCGAGGCCGACGACATGGCGGCCCTGCGCCGCTGGGCCCTCGTGATCGCCGGCGCGGCCGTGGTGGTCGGCGTCTTCACCGGGCTCCGGCGCTACCTCGCCTTCCGCGAGGCCCGCTGGATCGAGGCCGACCTGCGCGAGCGGCTCTTCGCCCACTTCCAGCGGCTCCACTTCGCCTTCCACGATCGGGCGCAGACCGGTCAGCTGATGAGCCGGGCCAACACCGACCTCCAGCAGCTGCAGGCGTTCGTCGTCATGATCCCGCTGACGATCTCGAACGCGGTGACGGTCGCCGCGGTCACGGTGATCCTGCTCACGATCAACCCGCTCCTCACCCTGCTCGCGCTCGGCACGCTGCCGTTCCTCAACCTGCTCGCCACCCGCTTCTCCCGGCGCCTCCACCCCGCAGTGCTCGGCATCCAGCAGGAGGCGGCCGAGCTGGCGGCGGTCGTCGAGGAGTCAGTGGCCGGCGTGCGCGTCGTCAAGGGGTTCGGCGCCGAGGCCGTGCAGGCGGCGCGGCTGGCGAAGGAGGCCGACGACGTCTACGACCGCTCGATGGAGGCCGCGTCGGTGCGGGCCACCTACCTGCCGGCGCTCGAGCTGCTGCCCAACATCGGGCTGATCGCCACCCTCGGCTACGGCGGCCACCTCGTCCTCGACGGGCGCCTCTCGCTCGGCGAGCTCGTGGCCTTCAACGTCTACGTGGTGATGCTCGTGTGGCCGCTGCGGATGCTCGGCATGATCCTCGCCCAGGGCCAGCGGGCCGCCGCCGCCGCCGAGCGCGTGCAGGAGGTGCTCGACACCGAGCCCGTCATCGTCGACGACCCCGCGGCCCGGCCCCTGCCGGCCGCCGGCGCGGACGGCCGACGGGGCAGCCTGCGCTTCGAGGCCGTGTCGTTCCGCTACGGGCCGGACCTGCCCCTCGTCCTCCACGGGTTCGACCTGGAGGTGCCGGCCGGCCAGTCCGTGGCCCTCGTCGGCGCCACCGGGTCCGGCAAGACCACGATCGCGAGGCTGATCCCCCGGTTCTACGACGTGGAGGCCGGGCGGGTGGTGCTCGACGGCGAGGACGTCCGGCAGGTGCGCCTGCGCGACCTCCGCAAGGCGGTGGGGATCGTCTTCGAGGAGACCTTCCTCTTCTCGTCGTCCATCGGGGACAACATCGGCTTCGCCCAGCCCGACGCCTCCGCCGAGGCCATCGAGCGGGCGGCCCGCCTGGCCGGCGCCCACGAGTTCATCGCCGCGCTGCCCGACGGGTACGACACGCCGATCGGCGAGCGGGGCTACTCCCTGTCGGGCGGTCAGCGGCAGCGGATCGCCATCGCCCGAGCCATCCTCGCCGACCCCCGGGTCCTCATCCTCGACGACGCCACCTCGTCGGTGGACCCCACCAAGGAGCACGAGATCCGCGACGCCCTGGCGGAGGTCATGGAGGGGCGGACCACGATCGTCATCGCCCACCGTCCCGCCACCGTGGCGCTGGCCGACCGGGTGGTGCTCCTCGGCGACGGTCAGGTGCTCGCCGACGGCACCCACGACGAGCTCCTCGCCACCAGCGAGGTGTACCGGCAGGTCCTCGCCGCCGCCGACCACGGCGATCCCGCGGCGAGCGGCGCAGTGCCCGAGGGGGTGCGCTAGCGGTGCGGCTGCAGGGAGGGGTCGACGAGGCCGACCGGCTCGACGCGGAAGCCGCCCGCCACGTCCTGCGTCGGGCCTTCGCGCTGCTGCGCCCGTACCGCCGGGACGTGGCGCTCGCGGCGGCGATGGTCGTCGTCTGGACGGCGACCACGCTCGCCGGCCCGCTGCTCGTGCGCTACGGCATCGACCGGGGGATCAAGGCGGAGGACCCGGGCGCGCTCGACACCGCCGTGGTCTGGTACGTGGTGGTGGCGGCGGTCTCCTACGTGACCTACCGGTTCCAGGTCCTGCTGATCAGCCGGATCGGCGAGTCGTTCCTGCGGGACCTGCGGCTGCGGGTCTTCGACCACCTCCAGCGCCTCTCGATGCCCTTCTACGACCGCGAGAAGGCCGGGGTGATCGTCTCCCGGATGACGAGCGACGTCGACTCCATGCAGGAGCTCGTGCAGACCGGGCTCATGATGTTCGTCAGCAACGGGCTGCTGCTGGCGGTGTCGGTGCTGGTGCTCGGCGTCGTGTCCTGGAAGCTGCTCGTGCTGTCCATGCTGCTCCTGCCGGGGGTCGTGGCCGCCAGCGTGAAGTTCCAGCGGGACTCCAACGTCGCCTACCTCGACGTCCGCGACGGCATCGGCGCCACCCTCTCCCGCCTCCAGGAGGGGCTGGCCGGCGTCCGGGTGGTCCAGGCCTTCGGTCGCGAGGAGGTGGAGGCGGCCCGCTTCCAGGAGGGGAACCGCCGCCTCTACGACGCCCACATGCGCTCGGTGCGCATCTCGGCCTGGTACCTGCCGGTGGTCGAGCTGGCCGGCCTCCTCACCACCGCGATCGCCATCGGCGTGGGCGGCTGGTGGGTCCACACCGGTGACCTCACCGTCGGCACGGTCACCTTCTTCGTCCTCACGCTCTCCAACCTCTTCGAGCCAGTCCAGCAGCTCTCCCAGCTGTTCAACCTCGTGCAGTCGGCCGGCGCCTCGCTCAACAAGCTCTTCGGGCTCCTCGACACGCCCGTCGACGTCGCCGAGCGGCCCGGCGCCGTCGACCTGCCGCCCCGGGGCGACCTCGTCGTCGCCGGCGTGAGCTTCGCCTACGCCGGCGGCGCGCCGGTGCTGCGCGACGTGGACCTCACCGTGCCCCACGGCTGTCGCCTGGCCCTCGTCGGCCCCACCGGGGCGGGCAAGTCCACGCTGGCCAAGCTGATGGCCCGCCTCTACGACCCCACCGAGGGGCAGGTGCGCTTCGGCGGGGTCGACCTGCGCGATGCCACGGCGCGCTCGCTGCGGGAGCGGATCGTCGTCGTCCCCCAGGAGGGCTTCGTCTTCTACGGCACGATCCTCGACAACGTCCGCATCGCCCGACCCGAGGCCACGCCGCAGGAGGTGCTCGCGGCGCTCGAGGAGATCGGGGTGCGGGAGCGCTTCGAGGCGCTGCCCGAGGGCCTCGACACCGAGGTGCACGAACGGGGGTCGCGGCTGTCGGCGGGGGAGAAGC
>DATGRC010000041.1:0-7611 GCA_035303865.1 Acidimicrobiales bacterium | reverse complement strand
CGTCGCCGAGACGGTTCGGCTCCCGGTCGACCTCCTCGACCGCGTCGGACCCGCGTCCCTGGACCACGGCCTCGACGTGGTGCTGACCCGCCTGCGCACCGGACGCCAGGCCGAGGGCCGCGGCGACGAGGAGGCCCGCATCGATCGCCGCTTCGAGCTCCCCACCAGCCGCTCGTTCGCGCTGCACGGCACCCTCGGCGGCGCGGCACGCCTCACCGACGCCTGCCGCGACGACCTCGTGACCGTGGACGGCGACCCGGTCCCGGTGCGGGCCGCCCCGGGCGAGGGCGCGGCGACGCAGCGCTTCGTCGGCTGCGAGCCGGTGTCCCTCAGCGCGGGCTCCCACCGCCTCGTCACGGCCTCCGGCGCCGAGGCCGGCGCGTCGGTCGATCGGATCGTGCTGGCCTCGGCCGCCGGTGGCGGCCCGGCCGAGCTCGCCGCCCGGGGGGTCGCCGAGCCACCCGACGCCGACCTCGAGGTGACCGGCGTGGCCAGCGACCGAGTGGCGGCCACGGTGAGCGCCGAGGAGCCCTTCTGGTTCGTCCTCGCCCAGAGCGACAGCGCCGGGTGGTCGATCGACGTCCGAGGCGGGAGCGCCGGGCCGCGCCAGCGGGTGGACGGCTACGCCAACGGCTGGCTGGTCGAGCCAGACGGCCGCGGACCGGTCGAGGTGGTCGTGCGGTGGACGCCGCAGCGGCTCGTCCCCGTCGGCGTGGGCATCAGCGCGGCGGCGCTCGTGGCGGCCCTGGTCCTGCTGCGCCGCTCGCCCGAGGTGATCGCCCCGGTGGCGGCCCCCCCGACGCTGGCGTGGCGCCGCGCCACGCCGCCGGTGGCCCACGGGCGGGCCGTGGCCGTCGTCGTCGCCCTCGGCGTGGTGGGCCTGCTGGTGGCTCCGCTCCCGGTGGCCGCGCTCGGGGTGGCCGCCGCGGTGGCGGTCGTGGCCGGGCCACCGTGGTCGCTGGGCCTGGCCGTGGTCGCTCCCGCCGCCCTGGTCGCGTCCCGCGCGCTGGCCCGGCCGTCGCTGGCCTGGCTGGCGGTGCTCGTGCTCCTGGCGGTGGCGCTGCTCGAGCAGCCCGTCAGGCGCCGCTCGTCACGACGGCGGCGGTGAGGAGCCCGGTGGGGGGGTGGTGCCACCACTCGGTGCGGCCGTCTTCGAAGGTGACGTGCTGCTCCACCAGGGCCGGCTCGAGCACCTCGGCCACCCCGTCCACCACCCGGTAGAGGAGGACGAGCCGGAGGTCGGGTGCCCCGCCGTCCCAGTCCAGGGCCACCACCAGCCGGCCCCGCTCGGCCAGGTCGAGGCCGTCCCGCCCGACCGGCACCTCGACGCGGCGCGCGGCGCCCGGGCCCTCGAGGTCCCAGGACCGCGCCGCCACCCCGGTGTCGACGGTGACGCGAGCCCCGGCGGCCCCCAGCGGCACCGAGGCGTCGACCGCGATCGACAGCGTCGGGCCCCGGTGCACGGTGGCCGGCACGACCTCGACGTCCAGGTCGACGGGGTCCTCCCGGGGGCCGATCTCCGCCGATGGCCGGTCGGCCCGCTGCACGTACGCCCGACGGTGCGGGTGGGCCGCCAGCAGGTCGAGCACCTCGGGGTCGCCGTGCGCGGCGAAGAGCCGGGGGCCGTCCAGCTCCGGCGGGTTGGCCCCGAACGGGTTGGCGAAGAGCACGTAGCTGCTGTCGGCCACCAGCACGATCGAGGGGTCCTCCACCGCCTCGAGGCTGGTGCGCCACGGGGCTTGCGAGCGGCTGATCTGGCGGTTCAGCGACACCCGGTTCCACGACAGCGGCACGGTCACCACCACGAGCGCGGCGACCAGCCCGGCCACGAGACGGGGCCGCTGCGGGCGCCACCGCACCAGGAGGGCGGCCACGAGGATGCAGACCGGCGCGTAGAGGGGGACCAGGTAGATCGGCCCGCTCACCCTCGACGCCAGGGAGGACAGGTAGGTTCCCCAGAACGGCAGGTAGACGACCGGGAAGGCCACCCCGAGCGCGACCAGCAGCCAGGTGGCGGGCCGCCGGCGCTCCACCCACACGGCGGCCACGGCCAGCGCCACCGTCAGGTATGACCCGGCGAGGAACCACGCGAACACGAACCCGTTCTTCGCTGAGCTGCGCAGCGCCTGGTACGGCGTGTAGTCGACGGGCTCGAACGACGGCATCAGCCGCCGCTGACCGAACCCGAACGTGTCGAGCGGGTCCTTGACCGTCATGGCGAACTCGACGGGGCTGCCGGTCAGGCGGTGGTTGACCCACAGCCCCACGGCGACGAGGGGCAGGGCGCCGGCGCCGACGACCACGAGGCGGGGCACGACGGGGCGCCAGCGGGCTCGGTGCTCGAGGAGCGACCACGCGGCGAAGACGCCGCCCCAGACCACGGCGTCGTAGGGACGGGTCAGGAAGACGCCGCCCAGGAGCACGCCGGCGGCGACGAGCCGGCCTGGTCGCTGCCGGCGCAGCCCCGAGCGCAGCAGGGCCCCGAACAGCAGCCCGAGGCCGAGGGTGAACAGGTAGGTGAGGTGGACCCCGGCCTGGATGGCGAAGATCGGCGAGGCGAGGAGGAGCCCGCCGGCCGCCACCGCCACCGCGCGGCGGCGCAGGAGCTCGTAGGCGAGGGCGTAGGTGCCGGCCACCGCGAGGGCCGCGCCGAGCGCGAGCGCCGGAGCTGTCGAGCCGGTCAGCACCCGGGCCACGAGGAGCACGAGCGGCCAGCCGATCGTGTACTGGCCGAACAGCTCGCCGTCGCGGGCCGCGGACAGCCAGGGGAGGAAGAGGTCCGGGTGGCCGCCGTCGGGCGCGGCCAGCCGCCCGCTGCGCAGCACCTCCATCTGCCAGAGGTAGACCGGCTCGTCGCGGTTCCAGGACAGGTGGGGGAACACGACCGCCTTCGACCAGAGCGCCACCAGCGCACCGGCCACGGCCAGCGCCACGGCCGGCCAGTGGGCCCGCCACGGGAGGGGAGCGTCGTCTGGCTCGGGCGGCATGGCGCAGGAACCTACCGGCGGCGCGCGACCATGGAGCACATGGCGTTCACCTGTCCTCGCTGCCGGTCCACGGTCGAGGCCCGGTTCTACGGGCCCTGCGACGACTGCCGCGCCCAGCTCCGGGCGGCCCTCGGGGGCGAGGCCCGCGAGGTGGAGCGCACGGCCTTCGAGCCGGCGATGCACGTCACCCCCAACGCCGTCGCCCTCAAGGACGACTGACCGGGCGGGCGGCGTCAGCGCTCGGCCAGGGGCTGGATGCGCTGGCGGGGTCCGTAGCGGGGCGCCATCACCCCGGTCGACTCGAGCAGGACGCACACCCGCCCGCGGTGGGGCCGGTAGGGCTCGAGCAGCTCGAGCATCCGGTCGTCGGTGCCCCGGGGCTCGGCGGCCAGGGCCCAGGACACGAGGTGCTTGAGGTGGAAGTCGCCGACGCTGACCGCGTCCGCGTCGCCCAGCACGGCGCGGGCCACCTCCGCCGACGTCCAGGCCCCGATCCCGGCGATCGCCTCGAGCCGGGTCCGCAGGTCCTGCGGTGCCGTGGCGGCCACCTGCTCCAAGCGGGTGGCGTGGGCGCACACCCGCTTCAGCGCGTCGGCCCGCTTCTTCTCCACGCCGATCACGTGGAGGTCGTAGTAGCCGATGTCGCCGATCACCTGGGGTGAGGGGGCGACGAGCAGGCCGCCCGGCCCGGGGGCCGGCTCGCCCCACCGCTCCACGAGGAGCCGGAACGCCCGCTTGGCCTCGAAGCCGGTCACCCGCTGGCTGAGGACGGCCCGCAGCAGCGCCTCGTGGACCCGCCCGGTGCGGGGCAGGCGCAGCCCGTCAGCCTCCCGGTGGAGGCGGGCCAGGACCGGGTGGTCCGGGGCGAAGCCCTCCCGGGTGTCCTCGCAGCCGAGGAGCGCGGGGGCGCGCTCGAGGGCCCAGCCCGCACCCGGCCCCCAGGCCTCCGCCTCGAAGCGGTCCGGCTCCTGCACGGCGCGCAGGCTGGCCGGGCCGTCAGGGGTGCGCATCGACAGGTGCACGGACCCGATGCGCAGGTCGATCGTCGGGTCGTGCTTGCCCAGGCGGAGCGGGCGGAGCGACCGGCGCAGATCGACGGCGAACGGCAGGGGGATCGTGCGCCGGGACATGGCGGGATGACGCTACGGCCGCGCCGCGGCGGCCGCCAAACCTCAGGAGCGGGCCGCGACCTGCTCCGCCGCCCAGCGGTAGTCGGGCTTGCCGCTCGGGCTGCGCTGGACCTCGTTCACCCAGACGAAGGCCCGCGGCACCTTGAAGCGGGCCAGGTGGGCGCCCACGGCGGCCGCCAGCTCCTCGTCGCTCGGCCGGGGGTGGTCCGGCCGTTGCTGGACGACGGCCACCACCTCCTGGCCCCAGCGCTCGCTCGGCCGGCCGACGACGAGCGCATCGAAGACGGCGGGATGGTGCTTGAGGGCCTGCTCGACCTCTTCGGCGAACACCTTCTCGCCGCCCGTGTTGATCGTCACGGAGTCGCGGCCGTGGAGCTCGATGGACCCGTCGGCCAGGACCTTGGCCCGGTCGCCGGCCACCGCGTAGCGGACGCCGTCGACCACCGGGAACGTGGTGGCGGTCTTGTCGGGGTCGCCGAGGTACCCGAGCGGGACCCGTCCGGTCTGGGCCAGCCAGCCGAGCTCGGGGTCGCCGGGCTCGAGCACGCGGGTGCGGTCCGCAGACAGCACCCGGCTGGTGGGGGAGCGGTCGAAGGTGCCGGTGCTGGCCCCGCGGGCCCGGTTGGACCGGTGCACGCCCTGGCGGCCGGTCTCGGAGGAGCCGAGGACGTCGACGATCTGCAGGTCGGGGAGCAGGGAGAGCAGCTCGGCCTTGACCGGCGCGGAGAGCACGGCGCCGCCGGTGAGCAAGAAGCGCAGCGACGACAGGTCGTAGGGGCGGCGGTGGAGCTCGTCGACGAGGGGCCGGGCGAAGGCGTCGCCGACGATGAGCAGCGACGTCACCCGCTCCCGCTCGGCCACGCCGAGGACGTCGGCGGGGTCGAGCCGGGTCGGCTGGTCCTGGACGACGACGGTGCCGCCGGCCAGCCACCCGGAGATCGCGTTCCAGTGGGCGGCGCCGTGCATGAACGGCGGGGCGGCCAGCACCCGCAGCGTCGACGTTCGGGCCGCCTCCACGAGCTGCGCGGTGGTGCGGTCCACGCCGAGGCAGGCGGCGATGAAGTCGGCCTGGCGCCACAGCACGCCCTTGGGCATCCCGGTGGTGCCGCCGGTGTAGAGCACGTACCGGTCGTCGGGGTGCAGGCCCCTCGGCTCGACGGGCGCCGCGGCAGCGAGCGCGTCCTCGTACCAGCGGGCCCCCGGGAGCAGCTCCTGGCCGCTGTCGTCGGGCACCTGGAGGAGCAGCTCGAGCCCGGGGAGGTCGTCGCGCACCTCGGCCAGGGTGGGGGCGAGGGCGCTGTGGAACACGACGGCCCGGGCCCCTGCGTCGGCCAGGACGTAGCGCAGCTCGTCGGCGACGTAGCGGTAGTTCACGTTGACGGCTGCTGCCCGGGCCTTCGCCGCGCCGAGCATCGCCTCGAGGTACTCGTTGCCGTTGTGGAGGTAGAGCGCCACGTGGTCCTGGGGAGACTCCCACGGCTCGACCCCTCGGCGCACGGTGCCGCCGACACCGGCGTCGAGGAGCGCGCCGGCCAGGCGGCGGGTGCGCTCGGTGACCTCTCCCCAGGTGAGGCGCCGGTCCCGGAACACGAGGCACTCGCGATCGGGCACGGCGGCGGCGATCGCCTCGTGCGCGGCGGCCAGGTTGAGCTCTTCGGGCACCTCGAGGACGGCCATGGCGTCCGGACGGTAGGTCGTGCGCGAGGCTCGACGCATGTCCAGCGTGCTCATCGACCACCCCGCGGAGGGCGTGACCCTCCTCACCCTCAACCGCCCCGAGAAGCTCAACGCGATGGACGCCGACCTGGTGGCCGCGCTCCACGACGCCCTCGACGCCGTCCGTCAGGACCGCGACTGCCGGGTCGTGGTGCTGACCGGCGCCGGTCGGGGGTTCTGCGCCGGCCTCGACCTCGGCGGCTACGGCGCCGCGCCCGACAGCGAGGGCCGCGGCCCGGTCGGCGCGGGCATGGCCACCCAGCAGCACATCGCGTCGCTCGTGCCGCACCTGCGCAGCCTCCACCAGCCGGTGATCGCGGCGGTGAACGGGCCGGCCGCCGGCGGTGGGCTCGCCCTGGCCCTGGCCTCGGACGTGCGGATCGCCGCCACCTCGGCCCGCTTCAACGTGGCGTTCGTGCGGATCGGGCTCTCGGGGTGCGACATCGGCGTGAGCTGGCTCCTGCCCCGCCTCATCGGCGCGTCCCGGGCCTTCGAGCTGCTGCTCACCGGTCGGATCATCGACAGCGCCGAGGCCGACCGGATCGGCCTCGTCACCCGGGTCGTGCCCGACGGCCAGGTCGTCGACGCGGCGCTCGAGACGGCCGCGCTCATCGCCGCCAACAGCCCGTGGGGCGTGCGGATGACCAAGGAGGTGGCCTGGAGCCAGCTCGAGGTGGGCAGCCTCCAGGCCGGGATCGACCTGGAGAACCGCACGCAGATCCTGTCCTCGTTCACCGAGGACCACCGCGAGGCGATCGGCGCGTTCCTCGAGAAGCGCCCACCCCGCTTCACCCACCGGTGACCGGTGGGCGCCGGCTCAGCCGGCGCCCACCTCGGTGACGGTCACCGAGTTCATCTTGTCGCCCACCTGGATCGACTGGGCGACCTCGATGCCCGAGGTGACGTAGCCGAACAGGTTGTAGAGCGGCTGCAGTTTGTCCGTGCAGTCCTCGATGCAGATGAAGAACTGGGACCCGTTCGTGTCCGGGCCGGCGTTGGCCATCGCCACCGCGCCGAGCGTGTACTCGCCGCGCACCGGCTCGTCCGGGAAGCGGTAGCCCGGCCCACCCCGGCCGGTGCCCTCCGGGTCGCCGCCCTGGATCACGAAGCCCGGCACGACCCGGTGGAAGGTGAGGCCGTCGTAGAAGCCGCGGCGAGCCTGGACGACGAAGTTGTTGACGGTCTGGTGGGCCAGCGACGCGTCGAGGCGCATCTGGATGTCGCCGCGGTCGGTGGCGATGGTGACGTCGAAGACGGCGTCGGGGGCGATCTCGATCGGGGGAGCAGAAGCCATCGGGCCACGCTACCGCCGCCGGGCCGGGGCCCGGTCAGCGGGTCACGAGCTCGCCCTCGGCCCGCAGGCCCGCGATGCCGGCCCAGATCAGGGTGACGAGCATCGCGGTGGCCCGCTCGAGCCCCCGGTCGCGGTGGTCGATCCAGTAGCGGGCGCCGGCGTCGAGCAGGCCGAGCACGGACTGGGCGACGAAGCGGGCGGTGGCCGGGTCCTCCCAGCGCTCGGCGATGCGGTCGAGCCGGGCCTCCCGGGCCTTCTGCACGGCGGGGTGGGCCATCCGCCCGGCCCGGTTGATGAGCGTCCAGGTGGGCTCGTTGTCGCGGGCGAACACGAGGTACCGGCGCACGATGCGCCGCAGCTGGGCCTCGTCGGTCAGGCCGTCGTCGAGCGCCTTGGCCAGCTCCGCGTCGAGGTCCCGCAGCGAGTGCAGGTACACCTCGGCGACGAGCCCGCCCCGGTCGCCGAAGTAGGCGTAGAGCAGCGA
>DATGRC010000040.1:0-3006 GCA_035303865.1 Acidimicrobiales bacterium | reverse complement strand
GGCCTCGAGCTCCACGGCCAGGGTGCGGGCGAACACGTCGAGGTGGACCGGGCCCTCCACGCCGTCGAGGGCGGCGAGGCGGCGCAGCGCGCCCTCGATCCGCTCGGCCGCCTTGCGCTCCGGCTCGGGCCACCCGGTGCGGCGGGTGGCCGGGCCGAGCAGGTCGTGCATCCAGCGCTCGGCCCACGCCGCGTGCTCGCTCCAGGGGCGGGGCTCGGTGGCGGCCCGGGTGAGGTCGTCGATCGCGCGGAGCACGAAGCGGCGCAGCGCCCGGGCCCGCTCGGCTTGGGCCCGGGCCCGCTCGGCCAGCCAGACCGGCTGCTCCTCGTCGGCCTCGGCGTCGGCCGCCTGGCGCTCCTCCTGGGCGGCGAAGGTCTCGAGGCGCTCGTCCCACTGCTCGCGGCCGGCCACGACGGCGGCCTCGCGGGAGATGCGCTCCCACGCCGCCACCGGTGCCCAGCGCCCCTCGAAGAGGACGGGACCCGACGACAGCCAGGCCAGCACGTCCTGCCGGCGGTAGCCGCTGTCGGGGAGGGCGAGGAGCTCGAGCAGGGCCCGCCCCGCCACCCGTCCGGCGAGGGGGACCACGGCGGCGCCGTTGGTGGGGATCCCGGCGGCGTGGAGCTGGTCGTGGGCGAGGCGGGCGTAGGGCTCGGGGGTGGCGTGGAGGACGGCGATGCGGTCGAGCCGGGTGCCGGCCCGCACGGCGTCCACGACGGTGCGCACCGCGGCCCGGACCTCCTCGTCGGCGTCGGACGCGGTGACGACCTGCGTGGTGGTGGGGGACACGGGCGTGGGGCGACCCACCCCGGCGGGTGGGGTGCCGTCGACCCCCAGGCGCTCGAGGGAGCGGGACACCTCGGCGTCGGCGGCCGGGATGCCGGTGGTGCCGGCGACGACGGTGGTGGGCAGGTGCTCGGCCAGGGCGCGCAGCAGCCCGGCGGCGTGCTGGGACAGCCGCTGGGGGAGGTGCACCACGACGGCGCCCAGCTCGCGGGCCGCGGCCGTGCCGGCGTGCGCGGCGGCGGTGGCGAGCAGGTCCTCCTCGTCCGACCAGTCCGGCGCCAGCCGGGCCCGCACCGCTCGGTGGAGCCGCACCACCTCGCCGGCCCGGGGGCTCGTGGCGGCCAGGGCGTCGAGCGCGGCGGGGGAGGCGTCGCGCAGCTCCCGGTAGGTGGCGACGAGCGCGGCTTCGGTGGCGGGGTGCACGGCCACGGGCTCGAACAGGCCCGGGTCGGCGGTCAGCTCGGCCCGCACGGCGGCGGCCAGCAGGGGCGTGGACACCGGGCGCTTGCCCGCCGCGGCGAGCGCGGCGGCGCCGAGCAGCTCGCCGAGCCGGTACGGGGTGACGAAGGTGACCGCAGCGATGCCCACCCCGGTCGAGGTGACCGGCCCCAGGGCGCCGGAGGCGAGGAGCCGGCGCGCGGCCACGCCGACGTGGTTGGACGGCACCACCACGGTGACCGGGGCCAGCGGGTCGCCGGCCTTGGCATCGGCGATCGCCGTTCGCAGCGCCTCCGCCGCCGCCCGCCCGTACGGGGTCCACACCACCTGCAGCGCCATCGGCCAGAGGGTACGGGACGGCGGTGACAGCCCCGGCCGCCCCGGCGGGGCGCCAGTGCTCAGCGGGGGCTGATGAGCAGCGACTGGACCGACGACCCGAGCCGGCCCCGCTCGTCGCGCAGCGTCCCCTCGGCGGTGCCGTGGCCGTGGGCCCGGGGGTGCATGGCGGCGTCGAGCAGCACCCAGTCGGTCTCGGGGAGGCGGTGGAGGGACACGGTGAGGTCCGGGTTGATGTAGGCGAAGCGGTCGAAGGGCACCGAGTTGCCGAACCCGTTCGGGAAGTCGGCCAGGGTGAGGGCCCGGTCGAGCGGGTGGATCTCCTGGCCGGCGAGGAGCGGCACCTTGAGCCGGCTCCACACCGCCGCCGGGCCGAGCTCGCGGAAGGGGGTGCCGTCGGCGAGGCGGAACTCGTACGCCTCCCCGAAGGTCGTCCACGGGATGACGAGGTCCTCGAACCCGAAGGGCCGGCTGGCCTCGGGGCCGGGCAGGGGCCGAGGCTCGGGCCCGGGGACCGTCGCCTCGTCGAGCCCGTTGTCGGCCTGCGCCAGCCGCACGCCGCGAGCCCAGAGCACCTCGGTGCCGTCGGGGTCGCGGATCACGGCGTCGAGCACCTGGACCCGCTTGCCGGGGCGCCGCAGCTCCACGGCCACCGACAGCGGGGCGTGGGGGACCGGCCGGATCAGCTCCACGGTGAGGCGGGACAGGAACCAGGCGGTGTCGCCGGGCTCGTGCTCGACGATGAGCCGGCCGACGAGCGCCGTGGTGGGGCCGCCGTGGAGCGCGT
Source organism: Acidimicrobiales bacterium (assembly GCA_035303865.1). GTDB lineage: Bacteria > Actinomycetota > Acidimicrobiia > Acidimicrobiales > VFJN01 > VFJN01. Next base: position 659 of record DATGRC010000040.1, on the reverse strand, counting down.
CGGGGGACCAGGGACCGGTGGCGATCGGGGTGGGGACCCACCGGTCGCCGTCGGGTTCGAAGATGCCAGCGACGTCGAGCTCGGTCATGCCGGGCGACGCTACCGAGCGCGCCGGCCGCCGCCGGACCCGGTCCGCGGGATCAGGCGGCGGCGGGCACCTCGACGGGGTCGAGGGCGAGGTCGAGCACCTCGGACACGTCGGACACGAGGTGGATCGTCATCGCCTCCCGCACGTCGTCGGGCAGGTCGTCGAGGTCGGGCTCGTTGCGCTTCGGGAGGATCACCTCGGTGATCCCGAAGCGGTGGGCGGCCAGCACCTTCTGCTTCACCCCGCCGATCGGCAGCACCCGACCGGACAGGGTGACCTCGCCGGTCATCGCCACCTCGCGCCGCACCAGGCGGCCGGTGAGCAGCGAGACGAGCGCGGTGGTCATCGTGATGCCGGCCGACGGGCCGTCCTTGGGGACCGCGCCGGCGGGGAAGTGGACGTGGAACCGGCGGGCCAGCGCCTCGGCCGGGATGCCCAGTGCCTCGCGGTGGCTGCGCACCCAGGACAGGGCGATCTGGGCCGACTCCTTCATGACGTCGCCGAGTTGGCCGGTGACGGTGAGGCCGGGCTCGCCGTCCATGGCGGTGGCCTCGACGAAGAGCACGTCGCC
>DATGRC010000039.1:0-11181 GCA_035303865.1 Acidimicrobiales bacterium | reverse complement strand
CGACCCGGCCACCCAGCCGCCCCGCCGCTCGGTGAGCGTCGAGCACCACCCGCCGCGCCCGCCGCGGCCCGACGACCCCACGCTCGTGGACCGCACCGCCGTGCAGCCCTCGGCGGGCGGGTCGACCGACCCCACGGTGGTCGAACCGCCCTCGCCCCTCGGCCCCGACCCCACCGAGGCGGGGTAGCCGGTGCCCTGGGCCGCGCCCGGCGGTGCCATCCTGCACGTGTGCCATCTGTCTCCGTCGCCCGCCCGAGCGATGCGAGCGGGCATACTCCGGACATGACGACGACCGGGGCTGTCGAGACCCGGCGGGACCGCAAGCGGCGCAGCACCCACGAGGCGCTGCTCGAGGCGGCGCTCGACCTCTTCGAGGAGCGGGGCTTCGCCGCGACCACGATCGAGGACATCACCGAGCGGGCCGACGTCGCCCGGCGCACGTTCTTCCGGCACTTCCCGAGCAAGGAGGCGGTCCTCTTCCCGGACCCCACCGACTACGAGCAGCGGCTCGCCGCCGCGCTCGACGAGCAGCCCACCCCGCTCACGATGAGCCGGGTGCTCGACGCCTTCGTGGCCGCCGCCGCCCTCCAGGCCGACGAGCCCCACCACCGTCGGCGGGCCGCGATCGTTACCTCCAGCGAGCTGCAGCTGGCCGGCACGGCGTGGCAGGCGTTCGTGAAGACCCGTGACACCGTGGCCGCCAAGCTGGCCGACCGCACCGGGCTGCCGGTGGACGACCGGCGCGTCCAGATGGCGGCCAGCATCGGGCTGTTCGCGATCAGCCAGGCCTACGTGGCGTGGGCCGAGTCCGACGGGGCCGGCGACCTCGCCGCCCACGTGGCCGACGCCGTCACCACCCTCAAGGCCCTGATCTCCGACGAGCTCCCCCTCACCTGAAACAAGATCTGTGCGCGGTTCCGTGCGCGATGCGCACGAGAACGCGCACAGATCTTGTGCCTACAGGGAGATGCGGGCGAGCCAGAGGCCGGGGGCGTCGACCTCGTTGGGGGTGGGGAGGTGCTCCGGCGAGCTCCACAGCTTCCGCAGGCCCTCCTCGCCCTCGCGCTCGAGGACGCCCGCCACGAAGGCGCTGCCCCGGTCGTAGGTGGCCTGTACGAGCTCGAGGCCGAACAGCCGCTCGACGAAGCGGTCCGACTCCGCCGCCTCCACCCGGCGGCGGCGCAGCGCCTCGGTCAGCATCGAGTAGCTGCCGATCAGCTTGGCCCCCACCACGTCGAGGACGTGGTCGACCACCCCGACGACCACCGCCACGAGCGCGTCGATCTGCGGGCGCAGCGCCTGCTGCTGCGGCGACGTGATCGCGCCCAGCACCACCTCGGGCGAGCCGAACACCTCCTGCAGGCTGCTCAGGCCGCTCGGGTCGGTGAGGTCGAGCTCGCCGAGGTGCCGCTCGAGGGCGCTCGGGTCGTTCTGGAACGACGACAGGTGCTGGTCGAGCAGCTCGCTCATCCGGGCCCGCACGTGGGGCACCGCGAACACGGCGTGGTGGGCGATCTCGTGGACGCAGACCCAGAGCCGCAGGTCGTCGCGCTGGAGGCTCCACTCGGCGGCGAACTCGTCGAGGTTGGGGACGACGAGCAGCAGGTCGTCGGCGCCGGCGCCCGTGCCGGGACGGGGGATCGGCAGGTCGTACTGGCCGAGGCTGCGGCGGGCGAGGTGGCCGACCATCGAGCCGGCCGTCATCGCCAGCATCATCGGCTGCATCGCCTGCATCATCCCGGCGAGCATCCCCGACATCGGGTCCGCGGGCGCCTCCGGGTCCTCCACCTGCACCGGGCCGAGCGACTCGGCGAGGCGCTCCATCAGCGGCCGGTAGGCGTCGAGCGACGCCGTCACCCAGGCGGTGCGGTTCACCGGCACCACCTGCACCGGGCGCCCGCTCAGGCTCGTCGACAGCCCGGTGACGTCGGCCACGTGCAGGTCCGCGACGCGAGCCAGCTGCTCGATCGACATCCGCTCGACCGGGTCGACGTTGGCCTCGCTCTCGCCCTCGGTGGCGACGGCCACCGCCAGCTGGCGCGCCGTGTCCCAGGCCATCCCGCCCTGCTGGCCGAGCATCCGGGCCAGATCGCCCAGGAAGGGCATGCCCTCGAACGGGTTGAGTGGACCGTCGTCACCCATGCGGGCATCGTAGGGGCGATGGGATCCGGATCCGACCGCGCCCCGGGCGCGCCCGCCGGCGAGCGGGTCATCGTCACCGGAGCGGCGAGCGAGCTCGGCCGCCGGGTGTGCCGCCTCGCCGCCGCCGACCCGGCCGTGTCGACCGTGGTCGCCCTCGACCGGCGCTCGCTGCGGGGCCTCGGCCCCGGCGTCGAGACCCGCACGGTCGACCTCGCCACCGCAGACCTGAAGCCGCTCTTCGAGGGCGCCACCAGCGTCGTCCACCTGGCCCAGGCCGACGGTCCGCGCCGCGGCGGCGACGTGACCGAGCCCACCGGGGACCGCGACCTCGCCCTCCGGATCCTCGACGCCGCCGGGTCGGTCGACGTCCGGCACCTCGTGGTGCGCTCCAGCGCGCTCGTCTACGGCGCCTGGCCGGACAACCCCGTCCCGCTGACCGAGGCGGCGCCGCTGCGCCCCAACCCCGGCGTGGCGATCGCCGAGGAGAAGGCCGCCGTGGAGCGGCTCGTCGACGAGTGGCGGAGCGCCCACCCCGGCGCCACCGTGGCCGTCCTGCGCCCGGCCGTCACCGTGTCGAGCGGCGGCAACGGCTGGCTGGCCCGGGCCCTCGGCCGCTCGATCGGCCTGCCCCGCACCGACGACGAGCCCCCGGCCCAGTTCCTCGACGTCGCCGACCTCGCCACCGCCGTGGACCTGGCCCGGCGGGCCCGCCTCGACGGGCCCCGCAACGTCGCCCCCGACGGGTGGGTCGACGGCGACACCGTGCGGGCCCTCGCCGGGGGCGTCCCCCGCATCCGCCTCCCGGAGCGGGTGGCCGTGCGGGTCACGGGCTGGCGCTGGCGGTGGGGCGTCGCCGAGACGCCGCCCGAGCTGCTGCCCTACGCCACCCACCCGTGGGTGATCGCCAACGACCGGCTCCGGGCCGACGGGTGGGCCCCGGCGTCCTCGAACGAGGAGGCGTTCGTCGCCTCCCACCGGGCCGGGCCGTGGGCCACGATGAGCCCCCGCCGCCGCCAGGAGCTGGCGCTGGGCGTGGCCGGCACGTCGCTGGCCGGCGGCGTCGTCGGCCTCGTCGCGCTGCTGCGTCGCCGTCGTCGCTGAGCGGCGGGGCTACCCGCTCGGGCGGGGTGCCACCACGGCCACCGCCTCGTGCACCGCGCCGTCGCGACGGAACGACAGGCGCACCTCATCGCCGGGCTCGCAGCGCCGCAGGGCGACCACCAGCGCCGACACCGACCCCACCGGTTGGCCGTCCACCCCGACGATCACGTCGCCCGGCTGCAGTCCCGCCGCCTCGGCGGGGCCGCCGGGCACCAGCGAGTGGGCGAGCGCGCCGCCGCCGACGTCGAGGGCCTCGCGCTGGTCGGCGTCGAGGTCGACGGTGGTGATCCCCAGCCAGGCGTGGGCCACCTGCCCGTCGGCCAGGAGGTGCAGCGCCACCCGGCGGGCCAGGTCGACCGGGACCCCGTACCCGTGGGCGCCGCCGTCGCCGCTGGTGGTGACCGCCACCACGGCGCCGCGGGCGTCCACCACCGGGCCGCCCTCCTGGTGCGGCTCGACGTCGGCGTCGGTCTCCACCAGCCCGTGCAGCACCGGCCCGTCCGGCAGCGCCAGCCGCTGGTCGAGCGCCGTGACGAGCCCGGCTGAGATCGACGGCTGCCCGGAGTCGTCGGCCGCGCCGAGGGCCACCACGAGGTCGCCGATCTCGGCGGGGGCCTCCGACAGCACCGCCACCGGCAGGTCCTGCGCGTCGACGTCCACCACGGCGATGTCGGTGACCTCGTCGAGGCCGGTCACCTCGCCACGGAGGCGCCGGCCGTCGGCCAGGACCACGAACACGGCGTCCGCCCCCCGCAGGGGGTGGGCGGCCGTCAGGACCAGGCCGTCGTCGCGGAACACCACGCCGGAGGCGGTGGAGACCGAGCCGCCCCGGCGGACCTCCAGCCGCACCAGGGCCGTGGCCGCCCGGCCCACGACGCGGGTCAGGTCGTCCCCGTCGCGCAGCAGCGGCGACGACACCACCGGGGTGAGGGCCACCTTCTCGACCACGGGCCGCTCCACCACCCGGGGGGCGAGCGTGCCGCTCAGGGCCAGGACCGACGTGGCCAGCGCCGCACCGGCCACCACCCCCGCCAGCGCCACGGCCCGGACCGACCGGGACGAGGGCGGCGGCGGCTCAGGCGGGAGCATGGCCGCCAGCTCCGACGGGTGCCGCCAGAGGCGGTCCTCCGGAGGCAGGGGACGGCGGCCGAGCACCCCCTCGTCGTCGTCGCCGTCGTCCTGCACCATGGCCGAGACGGTAGCGAGGGCCTGCGCCGATCGGGTCGCGGCCGACGTACAGTGACGCGGATGCAGAGCTCCCCGACGGTGCCTCACGCAGCTGAGGACTGGGTGGCGCTCACCGGTGACCCGCTGCCGGTGACGGCTGCCTCGTCCTTCGTCGCGCGCCCCGACTGCGGGGCCGTCGTCACCTTCACCGGGCTCGCACGCGACCACGCCCCCGGCCGTCCCGGCGTCGACCGGCTCGAGTACGAGGCCTACGAGGGCCCGGCGCTGGCCCGCCTGCGCGCCGTCGTCGCCGAGGTCCGGCGCCGCTGGCCCGACGTGCGCCGCGTCGCGCTGCTCCACCGCACCGGGGCGCTCGACGTCGGCGACGCCGCCGTCGTCGTCGCCGTCTCGTCGCCGCACCGGGCCGCCGCCTTCGAAGCCGCCCGCTTCGCGATCGACGAGCTCAAGCGCACCGTCCCGATCTGGAAGCGGGAGCGCTGGGACGGCGGTGAGAGCTGGGGCCTCGAAGCACAGCACCTCGTCGAGGTCGGCCAGGGAGATCCAACGTGAACGCCCTCGTCTTCTTGCTCATCGTGGTGGTGGTGTCCGCCATCGGCTCGCTGATCCTGTGGCTGCAGCACCGCTCGCCCAACACGCTCGACGCCGGCATCGAGGCGTTCCGGCGCGAGATGCAGGCCCTCGCCCCGCCGGACGACGACGGCGACCGCGCCGACGGTCGCCGCTGACCCGTGGCCCGCGACCTCGCCATCGACCTCGGTACCGCCAACACCCTCGTCTACGAGCGCGGGCGGGGCATCGTGCTCAACGAGCCCACCGTCATCGCCATGAACGAGCGCACCCAAGAGGTGCTCGCCATGGGCCACGAGGCGTGGCAGATGATCGGCCGCACCCCCGGCTACATCGTCGCCGTCCGCCCGCTCCGCCAGGGCGCGATCACCGACTTCGAGATCACCCAGCGAATGATCCGCCTGCTGCTGCACCGCGTCGGCGTGAACCGCTTCAACCGGCCCCGCGTCGTCATCTGCGTGCCGTCGGCCATCACCGAGGTCGAGCGCCGCGCCGTCACCGAGGCCGCCCGTCGGGCCGGCGCCACCGAGGCCCAGCTCATCGAGCAGCCCCTGGCCGCCGCCATCGGGGCCGGGCTCCCGATCCACGAGCCGATCGCCAACATGGTCATCGACGTGGGCGGCGGCACCTCGGAGACGGCGCTCATCTCCCTTGGCGGCATCGTGGCCCTCAAGGCCGTCCGGGTCGGCAGCTTCGACCTCGACGCCGCCATCACCCAGTACATCCGCCGCGAGTACGGCATCGCCGTCGGCGAGCGCACCGCTGAGGAGATCAAGGTCGCCGTCGGCTCGGCCTACCCGGTCCGCGACGAGATCAAGGCCGAGGTGCGCGGCCGCGACCTCACCACCGGCCTCCCCAAGACGATCATCCTCTCCCCCGAGGAGGTCCGCGAGGCCATCGACGAGCCGGTCACCGCCATCTGCGACTCCGTGATCGCCTGCCTCGGCATGACCCCGCCCGAGCTGGCCCAGGACCTGATCCTCAACGGCGTCCACCTCGTCGGCGGCGGCGGGATGCTGGCCGGCCTCGACCAGCGCCTCGCCAACGTCACCGAGGTGCCCGTCCACCTCGTCGACGCCCCCCTCGAGGCCGTCGTCCTCGGCGCCGGTCGCTGCATCGAGAACTACGACAGCCTCAAGGTCATGTTCATGGGCTCGCGCTGACCGCGTCGCCCACCCCCGACGCGAGGCAATAGGTCCCGTGTCGGCGCTCTCGAGGCAATGCGTCCCACATGTGGGACGCATTGCCTCGGGCGCCGGGAGGCGGGACGCATTGCCTCGGGAACCCGGGGGCTAGTCGGTGAGGTCCTCGGCGGCTTGGCGGACCTGCCAGTCGCGGTCGTGCTTGGCCCGCTCGAGGGCCTCGTCCACCTCGGGGCCGTCGAAGGGGGCGAGGGCGATGACGGCCCGGCGGCGGACCGTGGCCTTGTCGCGGGTGGCGGCGAGGATGGCGGGGAGGGCCCGGTCGTCGCCGATGGCGCCCAGGGCGGCCACGGCCGCTTCGCGGACGAGGGCGTCGGGGTGGTCGGTGGCGAGGGCCATCAGGTCCTCGACCGCGCCGGGCTCGGGCGGCACCCGCTCGCCGCTGGCCCAGGCCGCCACCTCGGCCACCGTCGAGTCGTCGCTGAGCAGCAGCGGCCGCAGCGACGGCGGCTGATCCCCCGGGACGTGGGCCGTGGCCTCGCAGGCCCGACGCTGCACCTGCGGGTCCGGATCGGCCAGCGCGGCTGCCAGGTCGTCGCCGGAGAGCACCCCGAGCCGCTCCAGCGCCCCGATGGCCGCCGCCCGCACCCGCGGGTCCTCGTCGGTGAGCCCGGCGCGGGCGGTCGCCTCGTCGCCGTCGTGCCCGGCCAGCACCACCGCCCGGCGGCGGGCCGCCGGGTCGCTCATGCCAGCGCCTGGTCGAGGAGGGAGACGAGCAGCACGACGGTGGCGCCGATCCCGGCCGCCACCGCCACCCCGAGGACGACGAGCATGGCGACGAGCAGCACGGCGGAGCGGAGCCGCCGCCACCACCTCGTGTCGTCGAACGCCTCGGTCACCTCAGTCCTCCTGCCCCGACCAGCCACCCCGGTCGCGGCCTCGCTCCGACCTGCCCGTGGCAGGCTCCTGGTCAGCATCCCACGATCGCCGCTGGCCGAGGGCCACCGGCGGGACCCCTGATGACCACGACCACCACCCCGACCGCCACCCCACCGCCCGCCGCCCCACCCCCCGCGGGGGCGCCCCCGGTGCCGCCCCCGCCCCGGCGCCCGCGCCACCGCCGGGCCATCGCCTTCGCGGTGGCGCTCGGGCTGCTCGTGTGCACCACGATCGGCGCCGCCTTCCTCCCGGTCCCGTACCTCACCCTGCGTCCGGGCATGGTCCGTCCGGTCACCGACCAGATCCTCGTCGAGGGCATGGAGAGCCACCCCCCGGAGCAGTCGATCGCCTACACCACCGTCCGGGTGGGCCGGGCCACGCTGCTCGAGGCGCTGGCCGGCTGGCTGGACGACGACGTGGACGTGGTCCCCGAGGAGGTCATCCGCGGCGACCGCGACGCCGAGGAGAGCCGCCGCTACAACGCGCAGCTGATGGACACCTCGAAGCTGCTGGCCACGGCCGTGGCCTTGGAGCACCTCGGCTACGAGGTGGACATCCAGACCTCCGGGGCCGTCGTCCGCCAGATCGCCGCCGACGCCCCCGCCGCCGAGGTGCTGCAGCTCGACGACGTCATCGTCGCCGTCGACGGCGAGCCCGTCGACGCGCTCGACGACGTGCGGCGGCTCCTCCAGGTGGGCGGCCCCGGCGCCACCCACCGGCTCACCGTGGAGCGCCCACCGGGCGGCGACACCACCGTCGAGGTCGAGGTGGCCACGATGCCCGCTCCCGACGAGCCGGAGCGGGCGATCGTGGGCATCGTCGTGGAGGACCGCATCGTCGGGGCCGACCTGCCCTTCGACGTGGTCATCGACTCCGGCACGGTGGGCGGCCCGTCCGCCGGCCTCGCGTTCGCGCTGGCGCTCATCGACGTGCTCACCCCCGGGGAGCTGACCGGCGGCCACCGGGTCGCCGTCACCGGCACGATCGCGCTCGACGGGACCGTCGGTCCCGTCGGCGGACCGGCCCAGAAGGCGGTGGCGGTGCGCAACGCCGGCTACGAGGTGTTCCTCGTCCCCCACGCCGAGGTGGACGACGTGCGCGCCGCCGTCGGAGACGATCTCACCGTCATCGGCGTGGGTACGCTCGAGGAGGCGCTGGACGCGCTCGCTTCGCTCGGGGGAGACGCCGGGTCGCTGGAGGGAGCGGCGGCTGGCTCCTGAGCGCCGCAGCTCCCACGAGGCAGGTCACGCACGAACATGACGGCCACTGAGGTGCAGGTCCGGTTCGCCGCCGAGTTCGCGCTGTTCCTCGTCGCGCTGGCCGGCCTGGGCTTCACGCTCCTGCGGGCCGGACTCCTGGTCGACCGCCGAGCCGCCCGGGTCGCGCTGGCCGCGGCCTTCGCCGCCCTGGCCGTCGCCGCCTTCGCCAGCGGGGCCCTCGTCGTCGACGACCCCGGCGAGGGTTGGCTGCTCGCCCTGCGCCTCGGCGGCGCCGCCGTGCTCGCCGCCACCGCCCGCCGGTGGCAGGGCCGTCGCCACGGCCCGATCCTCGTGCTCGTCGGGACGCTCGGCCTCCTCGCCGCCGAGGTCCTCCAGGCGCTCGACCAGAGCACGATCACCACCGAGCTCACCCGCGGCGCCGGCGCGCTCGCCATCGGTGCGGCGATCGTGACCGCCACCGCGCAGGCGGTGTCGGCCCGCATTGCGGCGTCGTCGGCGGCCATCGTGCTCCTCGTCATCTCCGCCCTGGCCGTCGCCCTGTCCGCGGTCCTCACCGAGAACGTGGAGGACGAGGCCGTGCGCCGCTACGGCGCCCGCGCCGACGCCGAAGCCCAGGCCGCCGCCGCGCAGGGCGCCGCCGTCCTGCCGCCCACGCAGGTGCTGGCCTCGGCGCTGGCCAGCTCGAGCGACCCGGCGTTCGCCGACGCGCTCCGCACGCTCACCGAGCCCGGCGCCAGCTTCGAGGCCCTCGAGGCGGCCCGGGAGGTGGTGGCCGGCCCCGTGGCCGAGTTCCTCCGCCGCTTCGTCAGCTCCGACCCCCGCCAGGGCCCCACCCTGCTCGTCAACGCCGAGGGCGCCGTCGTCCTCGCCCTGCAGGGCGGCCCCAGCGGCGCCGTCAGCGTGGACCCCGCGGTGGCCACCGAGCTCGGCGGCTCGCAGGTGGTCACCGAGGCCCGCCAGGAGCGGGGCCCGGCCCAGTCCGTCACCGTGGTCGGTGACCTCCCGCTCGCCGTGGCCGCCGAGGCCGTCACCCTCGGCCCCACCGACTTCCGCGGCGTCCTCGTCCTCACGAGTCGCCTCGACGACTCCTACCTCGCGGTGCGCGCCGCCCCCCTCGCCTCCGAGGAGTCGGGCGCCGCCCTCGCCCTCGTGAGCCGCGACGCCGTCCTCGCCAGCCACGGCCCCGCTCTCGACGAGGCCGCCGCCGTGCGGGCGGCCCGCGACGCCATCGACGAGACGGGCCCGGTGGTCCGCGACGTCGACGACCGCTTCGTCACCACCCGGGTGGTGGCGGCGCCCGACGACGCCCCCGTGATGGCGCTGCTCCTGTCCGTGCCCCGCAGCCAGATCGAGGCCACCCGGCAGGACCTCTACCGGGCCCTGTTCCTCGTGGCCATGGGCGCGGCCGCCATCGCCCTCGCCGTCGCCGCCCTGGTGGGGGAGCGCATCGGCGTGGGGCTGCGCCGCCTCACGGCGGCGGCCACCGCCATCCGCGAGGGCGACCTCGAGGTCACCGCCGGGGTGGACACCGACGACGAGCTGGGCGCGCTCGGCGAGACCTTCGACGCCATGGCCGGCTCGATTCGCACGATGACCGCCGACCTGCGGGCCGCCGCCGACGAGGAGGCGGCGCTGCGGGGCCGGCTCGAGGCGGTCGTGGCCGGGATGGGGGAGGCGCTCGTGGCCGTGGACCGCGACGGCGTGATCACCGACTTCAACGCCGCGGCCGAGGAGCTGGCCGACCGTCCCGCCGACGAGGCCCGAGGTCGTCGCCTCGGGGAGGTCCTCCGCTTCGTCGACGACGACGGCGTGGACCAGACCGGCCGCCTCGAGCGACCGGTGCTCGAAGGCTGGACGGCGGCCGGCACGGTGCGGGCCACCAGCGGCCGCGAGGCGCCTGTCGTGGTCTCTGCCGGTACGCTTCGGGGTCCTGGCAACGACGTGAGCGGCGCCGTGTTCGTGCTCCGCGACGTGCGTCGTGAGCGGGAGCTGGAGCGCATGAAGACCGAGTTCCTGGCCAACATCAGCCACGAGCTGCGGACCCCGCTGACCCCGATCAAGGGGTACGCGTCGATCCTCCAGACCCGCGAGCTGCCGGCCGAGCGGGCGAAGGGCTTCGCCGAGGAGATCGCCACCGCGGCCGACAGCCTCGAGCGCACGATCGGCCAGCTGGTCAACTTCGCCACCGCGGTCGGCGGCCGGCTCGCCGTCGAGCCCGAGCCGCTGCCGCCCCGCCCCACCCTCGACGAGGCCGTGCGCCGCTGGCGGGGCCGGGCTGGGCCCACCCACCGCATCGTGCGACGGGTGTCCGCGGGTACCCCGCCCATCCCCGCCGACCGCGACGCCCTCCTGCAGGCGCTCGACGAGCTGCTGGACAACGCCCTCAAATACTCGCCCGACGGCGGCCGGATCGTCGTGTCCGCTCGGGCGGTCGACACCGAGCGCGGCCCCGCCGTGGAGGTGGCCGTCACCGACCAGGGCGTGGGGATCCCCGCCGACCGGATCGACGCCATCTTCGACGACTTCAGCCAGGGCGACGGCTCCGCCACCCGGCGCTTCGGCGGGCTCGGGCTCGGCCTGGCGCTCGTGAACCGGATCGTGCGCGCCCACGGCGGCGAGCTCACCTGCGAGTCGTCACCCGGCAAGGGCGCCCGCTTCGCCATGACCTTCCCGCCGCTCGCCTCCGACGGCGACGGGCAGGACCCCGCCGCCCCCACCGCGGCGCCCGGCGCGGTGGCGACGCCCAGTGCGGAGGTGGACGGTGGCTGACCGGCACCGCTGGCCCGCCGCAGGGGTGCTGGCCGTGGCCCTGCTCGCGCCGGCTGCCTGCTCCGACGACGCCGACGGGCCCGGGGAGGCCCGCCTGGAGGTGGACGGCGAAG